>NZ_CP059404.1:1006545-1342060 GCF_014217255.1 Corynebacterium incognita | reverse complement strand
CTTTGCCGTCACGGTGGCGCCACCGAGCACCGGGCCCGCGACGTCCGCGCGCGCGGCGATCTCGTCTTCCGTGGCCACCTGCAGCAGCACCGGCATCCCCGCCGGCAGCGCGCTGAGCTCCGCGCCAGATCGAATATCGTCGGGCAGTCCCGCCACGGAGTTAAGATCCGGGAAAGTAAGCACCAGCGCGTCGGCGAGCGGGGCGTTAAGCAACGCTAACGCGCCGCCAGACGAATAGCCCCACAGCACCACCCGGCGCGCTCCGCGCCCGCGCGCGAACTCCACGGCAGAAGCTACTGCGGCGTTCATCTCCGCCACGGTGTGCTCAGGCGCCAAGGGGTAGTCCAGGTCCATGCAGTTCACGCCGGTCAGCGAGGCGACCGCCGCGACCTCGGGGCGCCACTGGTTGTCCAGAGCGCTGCCGCCGCCGCGCCACCACCCGCCGGAGTGCAGCGAGATGACCCACGTGTCCTCCGCTGAGGCGTCTGCGGCGGCGCCTGCCTTGACCGCAGTGTAGATCTGCGCGCCCGGAACATCCTCCACCCGCAGCGCTGGGTCGGCGAAGGCCACGCCCGGCATGGACTGGTCCAGCCCGGTGCCCAGCTGCAACATGGCGGCGTGGGTGATACGGTCCGGCAGCCGCGCGCAGTAATCGTCCGCCTCGCGGCGGGCCGCCTCAATCGCTCCACCGTCGCTGTCGTCCTGACCGTCCCACTTCCACGGCGGCGTGAAGTCCGGGGCGGCGTAGTGCGCGTCCAGGTAGGAGGCGATCTGCTCCAGCTGCAGTGTCGGCGAGAGCTGCTCTACTGCGTCGTCCTGTTCTTTGTTCGTCATGACTACCGGCTACCAGATGGTCACGCGCTGCTCGGGCGCCAGGTACATCGGGGAATCCTCCGGTACGTCGAAGGCCTCGTAGAACTCCGCGATATTGGACGCGATCTGGTTGCAGCGGAACTCCGCGGGCGAGTGCGGGTCGATGGCCAGGTACTGCTGCGCCATCTCCGGGCGGATCGCCGTGCGCCACACGCTGGCCCAGGAGAGGAACAGCCGCTGCAGGCCGTTGTACTCCTGTTCGTAGAGCGCCGGGTCGGCGTCTTCTACCTCGAAGGCGTGCACCGGCGACGTCGCAAAGTCCAGGCCCTTGTCCGCCAGGTAGTTGCGGTACGCCACCACCGCGATGCCTAGGCCGCCGAGGTCGCCGATGTTTTCGCCCAGGGTGAACTCGCCGTTCACGCCCGCGGACTCGATGCCGTTGTCCTTGAGCACGCTCGGCACCAGCCCCTTGTACTGCTCCACCAGCTTGCTCGTCAGCTCCTCGAACGCCGCGCGGTCCTCGTCGGTCCACCAGCTATTGAGGTTGCCGGTGCCGTCGTACTGCGAGCCCTGGTCGTCGAAACCGTGGCCAATCTCGTGGCCGATGACCGCGCCGATGGCGCCGAAATTCTCCGCCGCGTCCGCCTCTGGGCTGTAGAACGGCGGGCGCAGAATGGCCGCCGGGAAGGTGATGTCATTGACCACCGGGTTGTAGAAGGCGTTGACGGTCTGCGGGGTGCTAAACCACTCCTCGCGATCCGCGGGCTTGCCGATCTTGCCCAGCTCGTAATCGTGAAGGAACGCCCAGCCCTTGCGTACGTTGTCCAGCAGATCCGCGCCGGCGGCGGAGAACTCCAGGCCGGAGTAGTCGCGCCAGGTGTCCGGGTAACCGATCTTGGCCTGAAACTTGCCCAGCTTCTCCAGCGCGCGCTCGCGGGTGGCAGGCGTCATCCACTCCAGCTGGGAGATGCGCTCGCGGTAGGCCGCGGTGAGGTAGTCCACCAGCTCCAGCATCTCCTTTTTGGACGATGCCGGGAAGTGCTTGTCCACGAAGATCTTGCCCACTTCCTGGCCCACCATGGACTCCGCCAGGCCGACGCCGCGCTTCCAGCGGTCGCGCTGCTGCGTCGCGCCGGAAAGCGTGGTGCCGTAGAACTCGAAGTTCTTGGCGCCGACCTCCTCCGGCAGGACTCCGGCGCGCGAGCGCAGGATGTGCCAGGTGGCCCACAACTGCCAGTCCGCGATGCGCTCGCCGGTCAGCAGCCCAGCGAGGTGCTCGAGGTAGCTGGGCATCATGTTCACCACGCGGTGCTCCGGCAGCCCGCCGCCGCGCAGCGCCACCTGCACCAGCTCCGGCAGCTCGCTGAACTCCGCCGGGTTGTACGTTTTCACCGCGTCGCGGGTGCTCACCACGTCCCAGTGCCCGGCCGCGATCTCCTTTTCCAGGCCCACGATGCGCTCCGCCGCCACGTCGGCGGGCAGGCCGAACAGGCGTGCCGGATCCAAAAAGCCCAGCATCTCCTCCACGTGCTTGACGTAGGCCGCCAGGGTCTCGGCGTGTGCTTCGTCGCGGTAATAGGCCTCGTCCGGAAGCCCCAGGCCCGACTGCACGATATAAGCCAGCGCGGCCTCGGAACCGGAGTCCTTTTCCACCCAGAACGTCACCGGCGCGCCCACGCCCTCGCGCTCCAGGGCGCCGAGAACCGCCACCAGCTCCTCGATGTCGGCGACGGCGAGGCGGTCCAAGTCGGCGTCGAGAGGCGCCATGCCCGCACCGTTGACACCCTCGGTATCCATGAAGGATGCATACAGCGCGCCCGCGCGGCCGTCGTCGGCCTTCACGATCTCGTGGACGTCGGCCTCCGCGGCGTCGCGAAGCGCGTGAAAGGTGCCGTCTACCCCGCGATCATCCGGGATGACGTGGGAGGTGAGCCAGGGTCCGTTAACAAATTGGTACAAGTCTTTCATGCCCTCCCACCTTACTGACATCCCCTGACACGAGGGCCTGGTTTAGGGTGGTAACTATGCCGTCCTATCGTTTCGAGCCCGCGCCGGCGGGCTCCCACTTCGCCGCACTGAGCGCCTTCGCACTGGCGGTGTTCCTCGCGCCGTCGATGGTGTGGGTTGCCCTGCCGGATAAGAACCCGGACATCGAACAGGTCACGCTGAGTTCCCCGGCGCAGGGCTGGGAGGTGCCGGTGGACGAGGAATGTGCGTTCACCGCGCAATCCCAAACGGGCTGGGGTTATACCTGCGACGGCGTGGTGGTCTCCTCCATGGTCACGGGCCCGCCGGCCGATATGGAAAAGGGCCTGCGTCGGGCGGCGCGGGCGTTTGCGCGCATGGATGGGCAGCTTTCCGACGGCGCGTTTTTCCGCGTCGGCGACACCGCCGCGCTCGTGGACGAATCAGCCTCCGCGCTGGTCATCGCCCAGCCCGGCACCGGCGAGCAGGAGGGCAAGCTCATGCTCGCGATCCTGCAGGGCGGGGGCCAGGACGTCACGCCGGTGGCCAAGGACACGTGGTCGGCACTGACCGGGAAGCCGCTGCCGGACGACGTTGCCCGCGCGGTGGCGAAGCTGCCGCGACCGTTCCTCGCACCACCAACCAGGGAGGCGTGATTGTTATGAGTCGGATTTTTCGCACCACGATGTGGGTCCTCATCGGCCTCGGCCTCCTAGTCACACTGGTAGTCGGCGGCGCCACCGTCATGCTCAGCCCCGCCACCGGCGCGATCAGCGCCGTATTCTCCGCACTCTATATCGCGGCGGTGATCTGGCTACTACGCCTGTTCCGCCCCGCCTTCCCCGACGCGGGCACAGGCTGGATCATCGCCTCACTACTATGGGGCGCAGCCGCCAGCCTGGTATTCGTCTTCCCCTCCGCCATGTCCGTCATGGCGCTCAGCGAATACACCGGCTGGTACGACGCCGTCGCCTCCTGGGGCGGCGCCTACCCCGAAGAAGCCGCCAAAGCACTCGGCATCATCTTCGTGCTCTTTTCCTACCAACAACTCAACCGCCCCTGGCACGCAGTCATCGTCGGCGCAGTCATCGGCCTCGGCTTCGAAACCTTCGAAAACATCCTCTACGGCGTCACCGGCGGCATGATGGACCTCGAATCAGACATGCGCGGCATGCTCATCACCTGGGCCCAACGCGTCTTCGTCGGCCCCTTCCTCCACATCACCTTCACCGCCATCGCCGGCTGGGGCATCGGCTGGGCCATCTACGCCGCCCGCCGCGGAATCCTCTGGCGCCTTGCCACCGGACTATCCTGGCTAGCCCTGGCCTTTACCCTCCACTTCGCCTGGAACTACATGACCGACACCGACGTCACCTTCATCATCAAAAACATCATCGTCTGCGCCATCATGTACCCCGTCCTCGGCTGGATACTCACCCGCTCAAAAAACCTCGCCGCCGCCGACCACAGCTACAGCTACCAGGAGGGATTCGTGATTAGACCTTGAGCGCTGGTGCGTCGAGAAAATGACCGACAGTACCAGCTCCTCGTAAAGCGATACAAAATGGGTCTACTGGTTCTTTCGACCTTTAATTCGTTTCACTAAGTAGACAGCGAGTGCCACGAGCGCAATCAGCACAAGAAATGGAAGCAATTCGAGAATTCCGAAGCTCATTAAACCCTCCTATGGTTTCAGCTTTACACATGCCCACGGCGACGACTCACCGTTTAGTGTGTAGCGGCCACACACATTCGTATTCGCTTTAAACGTTTCACTATTCAGGTCAAACGAAATATAATGACCAGGCCAGTTGAATAATGGTGGGGTCATACAATTGGGTGACTTCCCATGACGCTCTTGATGCCTACCTCGGGCATCCGTCCATTGCATACGTTCGGAGGCCATGGAGTTTTCGGATTAAAGTACCCACGCCACCCAACCTGAGCATAATTGGCATGCAGCCCTTTACCATTCACATAGATTGTGTCCTTTAGTGTGGTGTATCTTTAGCCCGCGGTAAGCCTTGTGCCGCTTTCCTGCAAGAGCATGACGAGGTCAGGAATATTGATTGCACCCATGCCCAAAGTATATTACACCCGTAACGAAGATTCATTACACTTTCGTTGCAGTTGTAATATACTTTGCGAACTGCAACGGAATCAGCGGGTTAAGTCGAGTTCGCTGCACGCCTTTTTCGTCAGGGTATAGCGCAGTGGCCTCTGTGATACAGCTTGAACAAGTCCCTCGTCTTCGAGGTGGGCGATGTCTTTGCGCAGCGTCCTGGGAGACTCGCTGAAATACGGCAGCACGTCGTCTTGGGCAATCACCCGGGTGTCATCGAAAAGCCACACCTGCCCCAGCAGGAAAAGGATTTGGGCACGGCGTTGCTCTTTCTTCGACCCCGAGGGCAGGTTCTCAATACGCCGCTTGAGCCCATCGAAGAGATACTTGCGAGCAATGAGGTCTTGCAGCATCTCAGCCTGCGCCGTCGCGATGAGTGCGAGCATGTCGTTGACGAATCCCGTCAACTCCGCACGGTTAAGCGGGTTCTCGGCGGTTTCGAAGGCCTTATAGTAGCGCGACTTGTATTCGTTGATCGTCGGTGACAACGCGATGGCTGTCGGTAGTGAAAGCACCCGCTGCAACTTCTGAGCCAGGAGAAACCGACCAGTGCGCCCGTTGCCGTCGTAAAACGGGTGAACATACTCAAACATAAAGTGGGTAACCACCGCCGTGATAAGTCCTGAGGTTTCCTTTTCATGAAGTAACTCCAGCATCATTTGAATCCGCGGCTCGATCTCGTGAGCAGGAACAGCCTTATGGATCACCTTTGTCCCGCCCATTACATTCGTGGTCTCGGCACGGAACAGTGGCCCCTCAATTTCAGCTCCGTCTTCCAGTTCGCCATCGGTTACAGCGTCGTAAATCTCCCGAACATCGGCGAAGTTTTTGGGCAACTCCAACCATTCAAAGGCCAGGCCATTGTATAACCGCGCGAGTTCGCGGAATCGCTTGTACGGACCGCCATCTCCACGTTTCGCCCGAAGCGCTTCATCAATCTCCTGCCGTGTGGACCTAATGTCTTCAATGCCGTTCGTTGCCTCGATTTCCCGGAGCAATAGAGTCTGCACATAACCCCGCGACGCCCCAACCGGAATCTCATGCCAAAGGCTGGAGATTCTCCGCTCTCGGCTCATGATTTGTTCTAATCGCGTGACGATATCCACGGTGAGCACACAAAATGCGGGGTCTTCCCCGATACGGAAGTCCCAACGCAACGCACTGTCAGACGTGATTCGCTTCTGGTAAAGCTCCTCGGCTGCTGCCTTTCCGTTCGCATGAAACTCCGTTTTGAGCATCCGATACGCCATTCCACCAACCGCCTTATTTCCCAAAACCCGCCTTTTAGGGAAATAGTACTTCACATTCTGGAGCCTTATTTCCCAAAACCCTGGTTTTCTTCCAATAAGGATGGGTGGCCGCGGGGCGTCGAGAGGCCGCCGAGACCGACTCGCACCGCGCGGCGCCCGGGGCATCTCTGCAACAATAGGATGTGTGAATGACATCCCGAGCACACCGTACAAGGCCGTAGAACAGTTGCGGGACGCGCTGGCGTCCGCGACGTTCGTGACCAATGACGAGGCCGCCGCCCGCGCCGAGGCCGCCGTCGCGCAGATCGATGACTACATCCTGCCGCGGCTCAACAACGCGGACGCGCCACTACTTGGCGTGGTGGGCGGCTCCACGGGAAGCGGTAAATCCACGCTGGTCAACGGGATCGTCGGCACGCCGGTGACCACCCCGGGCGTCATCCGCCCCACCACCCGCCAGCCGGTGCTCGTGGCCCACCCCGACGACACCGACTGGTTCAACTCCGGCGAGGTCCTGCCCGGGTTGGCGCGCGAGCAGGGTGATCCCGGTGCTAACCCGTCGGCGACGTCGCTGCGCGTGGTGAGCACCGATTCCATCACGCCCGGCCTGGCGCTTCTCGACGCCCCGGACTTCGACTCCATCGACGACCGCAACCGCGAACTCGCCGGCCAGCTACTCGCCGCCGCGGACCTGTGGTTGTTCGTCACCACGCCCGCGCGCTACGCCGACAACCTTGTCTGGAACTTCCTCAACGACGCCGCGGCCCGCAACATCGAGGTCATCGTTGTGCTCAACCGCGTGGACGAGGACGCCATGGCCACCGTGCCGGATGACCTGCGCCGCATGATGAGCGAGGCCGGGCTGGGCGAGGCCTCCTTCTTCGTGGTCCCTCACTCCGAGCTTGTCGACGGCCAGCTGCCCGCCGCCGCAGTCACCGACCTGCAGGCGCACCTTCAGGCCCTGGCGGCCGACGCCGCCGCCCGCCGCGAGATGGCGGCGAAGACGGTGGCAGGCGCCGTCGAGAAGCTGGGGCGCAGCGTGAGCGAGCTCAGCGCGGAGAAGCAGCGCGAGGAAGAGCGCGCCGCGCAGCTCGCAGAGGCCTTTGATAACGCGTTCGCCCGCGCCGGCGAGCAGGTCATCGATGCCACGAGCGACGGCAACCTGCTGCGCAAGGAGGTCATGCAGCGCTGGCAGGACTTCGTGGGCACCTCGGACGCGTTCCGCGCCATCGAGCGCTGGTACTCGTTGGCGTTGGACAAGATTGGCTCGTTCATCACGGGCAAACCCGCGCCGGTGCGTGAGGTCGAGACCGAGATCGAGGAGGGCCTGCACGCCGTTATCGTGGACGCCGCGCAGACCGCCGCGGCCCGCAGCTGGGGCAACCTGGGCACCCTCGCCCCGCGCCTGCGCGACGAAGCCGACCCCGCATTGTCCGAGGCCAGCACGGACATCGAGGAGCAGGCCGCGCAGCTGGTGCGCGACTGGCAGTCCGGCCTCATGGACTACATCCAAGACAATGCTGCGGACAAGCGCATGAAGGCCCGCGTGCTGTCCGCCGGGCTCAACGTGCTCACCGTGGCGCTCATGGTGGTGGTCTTCGCGTCCACCGCCGGGCTCACCGGCGGCGAGGTGGCCATCGCTGGCGGTTCCGCGGTGGTGGGCCAGAAGTTGTTGGAGACCATCTTCGGCGAAGACAACGTCCGCCGCATGGCCAAGAAGGCGCGCCAGGATCTTAACGAGCGCATCACGGAGCTCTTCGGCGCCGAACGCGCCCGCTTTGATGCCGTGACCGGCCGACTCACCGGCGGCACCGCTTCCACGGAGCTGGACGCCGCGCTCGAGCGCGCGGTCACCGCAGCAAAGGAGCAGGCATAACATGGCGCTGCTAGGAAAGAAGACCCCACTCAACGATCGGCTGGCCGCGCTGCGGGACGCCGCCCAGCTCGGCGAGGGCTATCTCACCGATGAACAGCACGCGAAGATCGAGCGCGTGGCGCGCGAGGCCAGCGAGCGCCGCGAACTCTCCGGCGACCACACGGTGGTCGGCTTCTTCGGCGCCACCGGCTCGGGCAAGACCTCCCTGTTCAACGCCGTCGTCGGCGAGGACCTGGGCAAGGCCGCCGCGCGCCGGCCCACCACCTCCTCCCCGCTGGCCGCAGTGTGGCACCCGGACGGCTCCGAAGAACTCCTCGACTGGCTCGAGGTGGAGGATCGCCGCTCACGCTCCGGCGACTTTGCCAAAAACGCCGGCCCGCTCATCCTGCTGGACCTGCCGGACTTCGACTCGGTGGAGCTATCCAACCGCGACACCGCGGCCAAGCTCGTGGGCAAGGTGGACGTCCTCGTGTGGGTCACGGACCCGGAGAAATACGCGGACTCCGTCATCCACAATGACTTCATCCGCCCGCACGCCTCCCACGGCACGGTGACGCTCGCGGTGCTCAACAAGGCTGACAAGCTTGCCGACGCCGACGTGGACCAGGTCGCCGACTCCCTCCGCGGCCTGCTGGTAGAGGACGGCCTAGCCAAGGCGAACGTGATCCCGACGAGCGCGAAGACAGGCATGGGCGTCGATACGCTGCGCACAGCGATTGCCAAGGTGGCCTCGAGCCACAACGCCCAACAGCAACGCATCGAAGCCGACCTCACCGCGGTGTCCGCGGACTGGGTAGACAACGCCCCGGCGCACAAGGTGCCATCCGGCGCGAAGAAAGAGATGGACACGCTGCTCGCGCAGGCCGCGGGCGCAGATACCATCGCGGACGCGACGGCGGCGGCCTACCGCAAGCGCCTGGGCAAGAAGACGGGCTGGGTGGTGACGTCGTGGATGCTCAATCTGCGGGCGGACCCGCTGCGCCGCTTAGGCCTGCGGGAGGAATCGGACGAGACCGGCGTGCACCGCACCTCGATGCCCGAGCTGGACGCGTCCTCGAAGGCCGTGGCCAACCGGGGCGTGCGCGGCTACGCGCAGGCGATCTCCGGCGACCTGCCCACGGGGTGGAAGAGCGCGGTGGCCACGGAGACCGAGGAGATCCTGGAGAAGGTGCCGCAGCACCTCGACCGCGCAGTGGCCAAGACGAAGCTGCCCGCGCAGCCCTCGGCGGCGTGGAACGTGTTCGCGGTGCTGCAGTGGCTCGCGCTGCTGGCGGCGCTGGTGGGCGTGGGCTGGTACCTCGTCGCGGCATTTCTGCCGGGGGTGCTGGAGCCGTTCATGGATGACATCACCCCGGAGATCGAGGGCTGGCCGTACCCGACGCTGCTCATCGCGGGCGGCGTGCTGTTGGGCATCGTGCTGGGGCTGTTTACCGGCGCGTTTGGCTTCGCCATCGGCTCCGGCGTGCGGCGCCGTACCCGCCGCGCGCTGCGCCGCGAGGTGGCGGCAGTGTCCGCGGAGAAGGTGGAGCAACCGCTGCTTGCGGTGCGTGACAGCTACCTGGATTTCATCGCGAAGATGCGGGTGGCCGCGGGGCGCTAGGCCTGCGCGTTGCTCGGCTTTTGCGTGAGCTCGTGGGAATCCAGCGCCGCACGTTCCATGGCCACGCGCTCTCCTGCCCGGCCCGCGCGCGGGATGCCTTCGCGGTCCCAGTGCGCCGCGGCCCGGTCGAGGTCATGGGAGCTGCCGTCCACGCGGACCACGCGCCACCACGCGACGGTATCCCCGCGCTCGCGCAGCACGCGGCCGACGTAGCGCGCGCCCACCCCCGCGGCCTTGGCCACCTCGCCGTAGGAGGAGACGTTGCCTGGCGGGATGCGCCCGACCACGTCCAGCACGCGCCGCACCGCCTCCTCGTCCACCGGAAAGCCTAGAGGTTCAGCAGGTCGTCGGACTCGCGCGGCTCTTCCTCCGGGGCGTCCTCGACCTCGCATACCGTCACGGTCGCGCCCGTGGAGTCGGCCAGGATGCACATGCGGCCGAACGGCGAATCCCACGGCTCGCGGATGACCTCGCCGCCGAGTTCCTGCGCGGTCTTCGCGGCCTGCGCCACGTCGCGTACGCCCAGATAGGTCTGCCAAAAACTCGGCACCTGCGGCGGGAAGTTGCCCTTCGCGTTCCACATGCCCGCGAATGCCGCGCCCTCGGCCATGGCGGTGGCGTACTCGAAATCCTCGTCGGCAGCGCTGTCCATGGTGGCGATCTCCCAGTCAAAGAGCTCGCCGTAGAAGTCCACGGCCGCCTTGTGGTTCGTCGTCGCGGTCAGCTCATGCCATACCGGGCAGCCGGGCTCGCCGGCGGCTACGAACTTCTCATCAACCGTGGGCTGAATGAGCCCAAACATCGCGCCCGCCGGGTCCGCGAGCAGCGCCATCATGCCCATCTCCACCTGGCGCGGCTCGGAGAGCACGCGGCCGCCCAGGTTCACCGCGCGCTCGCAGTCGCCCGCAACGTCCGCGGCGAGGAAGTAGGTGATCCAGGTGTCAGGGAACGGGGCGTCGGCAGGCTGCGGGATGAAACCGGCCAGGGGCAGGCCCTGGATACGCGCCATGCGGTAGCCGTTGCCGCCCTCGACGTCTGAGACCTCCCAGCCCATCACCTTGGAGTAGAAGTACGCCGACTTACGTGTGTCGGAGGTGGTCAGGTCAATCCAGTAGGGCATTCCTACCTCGGCCATGAAAGCGGGCATGGTGTTAGAGGTTCCTCCATTGTTCGGGATCAAAATCGTCGTCGGCGGTGGCTTCGTCGAAGAAGTCATCGTCCGCATCATCGTCAGCAACGCCGCCGACGATGGCGGTCATTCCCCCGAGGCTCACCGCATCCCCTACCACCAGGGTGCGGCCGCGGCGGGTGTCCACCTCACCGTTGACGGTGACCAGGCCTTCGGCGATCGCCTCTTTGGCTTCCCCGCCGGTGGCGGTGAGGCTCGCAAGCTTGATGAACTGCCCGAGCTTGATGGACTCGCCCGAGATGGGCACGGTGAATTCACTCATGGTGGCCAGTCTAGGCCACGGCCCGAGCGCCTAGTTCGCGGGAGCCAGCTTCACGGCGGTGCCGGTGACCGACACCATGAGCAGTGCGCCCTGCGCGCCCACGGTGGAATAGTCCACGGCGACGCCCACGACGGCGTCGGCGCCCAGCTCGGAGGCGCGCTGCCACATCTCGTTGAGCGCCTGCTCGCGGGCCTTCACGGTCTCCTGCTCGTAGGACTCGGAGCGCCCGCCCACGAGGTTACGGAAGCCCGCGCCCAGGTCCTTGAAGGCGTTGATGCCGGTGATGGTCTCGCCGGCGACGATGCGCATGTACTCGGTAATGCGGTGGCCGTCGACGGTGTTGGTGGTAGTGAAAATCATAAGCTCAGCATAAGAGAGGCTAGGTAGCCCGCGCTAGGGCTTTGATGCCTTCGCCCAGAATCACGCCGCCGAGTGCAGCCAGGATGGCGCCCGCCACGGCGTCGACAGCCAGGTGGTAGCGCATAAGCCAGCGCGAGACCGCGCGTACCATGATGGCGAAGAACATCACCCACGCGATGGTTTCCACCAGCAGCACTGCGATGACGGCCAGGGTCCACTCGGCGGTCATGTCGGGGGTGAAGAACTGTGCGAACACGGCGCCGAAGAAGACCACGGTCTTCGGGTTCGCCAGGTCAGACAGCAGGCCCATGCGGAAGGCCTTGAACTTGCCCAGCTCCCCGGCCTCGGCGTCGGCGCTCTGTTCGCGGTCGTCCTCGGCCTCGTCGCTAAAGCCCGGATCCACCACGCCGCCGCCGGCGCGAGTGGCGTCCGTGGTCGCGATGCCTTTGACCTCGCCGCCGCGGGACCGCGTGCGCCACACTCCCCAGAGGGCGGACAGTCCCATGTAGACGAGGTAGCAGCCGCCCACGATCTGCAGGCCGACGAGGATGGAGGGGTTCGCCGCGATGACGGCGGACATGCCCGCGATAGACAGCAGCAGCCAGATGGTGATGCCCGTGGTCACGCCCAGGGCGCAGTAGACGCCCGCGGTCGTCGAGCGCATGCCTGCCCGCAGAATCTGTACCAAGTCCGGTCCCGGAACCACGATGGTCACCAGCCACACGCCGGCTAGTGCGGCGAGTGCACCCACAGTCATTGCTGCCCCTCCTTTTTTATTTTTCACTCGTGCTCAACAAGGGGACATCCTATCCTGTGAGACAGATTTACTCGACCGCAGGTGCCCGGCCCTTTTTTGCGCCCCTATTTCTGGGTGCGCGGCGTGCAGGTCATGGTGTCAATGTTGACGTGCGGCGGCAGCGACGCCACCCAGCGGATGGCCTCCGCGATATCCCCGGCCACCAGGTTGACCTCGCCGTCGTAGACCGCGGCGGCGCGTTCGGCATCGCCGCCGAAACGCACGAGCGAGAATTCCTCGGTGGCCACGCGCCCCGGATCGATCTCGGTGACGCGGATGTTCTGCGTCTCCAGGCGCAGCACGCGGGTCAGCGCGCGCACGCCGAACTTCGCGGCGTTGTATCCGGACCCGCCCTCGTACGGCCTCCAGCCCGCGATGGAGCCCAGGTTGACCACCAGCCCGGAATTATCCGGCGCGGCTTCCAGCTTGCCCAGCAGCGCCTGAATCATGCGCACCGTGCCCAGCACGTTCGTGTCATACATCCACTGCCAGTCCTCGATCTTGGTCTCGACCAGCGGTTCCAGGCCCTTGGCGCCGCCGGCGTTGTTGACCAGCAGGTCCACGCGATCCAGCTGCGCGGCCAGTGCGTCCACGCTGCCTTGGTCGGTGACGTCCACGACCACGGCCGCGCCGCCGATCTCGCCCGCGAGCTCCGTGATGGGCTCCTCGCGTCGCGCGACCGCCACCACGAACCAGCCGTCACCTGCCAGCGCCCGGGCCGTCGCGGCGCCAATGCCTGACGACGCCCCCGTGACCACCGCTACCTTCTTACCTTCCGGAATCTGGATGCTCATGGCGCCCATCTTAAGCCCGCGCTTAGTCCGCCACCTGCCGAATCGTGATATTTATCCGCCCTTCTTCCAGACCGCAGCCCGCCGGGGTGGTGTCCGGGATGAGCTTGGGCACCCCGTGGTAAGCGAACCGCGACGGCCCGCCGAAGACCACCAAGTCCCCGGACGCGAGCAGCACGTCCGTCCACGGCTTGGCGCGGGTTTCGGTATTGCCCATGCGAAACACCGCCTCCTGCCCGATGGACAGCGACACCACGGGCGCGCTCGCGGTCTCGTTGGCGTCGACGTGCATGCCCATCTTCGCCTCCGGCGGGTAGAAGTTCACCAGCGCGGTCTCCGCCCGGAACCCGCCCGCCCAGGGTTGTAGTTCTTCGGCCACCTCCGCCGCGGCCCGCACCGCCTCGTTGGCCAGCTCCTGGAGGTTCCCCGGCACCGGCGGCACGCGCACCCCGGCCACCTGGTCCACGTACGCGTACGGCCGGGTCTGCCAGTACTTGCCCAGCTGCAGCATCCACACGCTCATCTGCCCTGATGCCAGCTGAGGGCGCCGCATGGCCACCGGGGTTCCCGCCAGCCCCCGCGCCACCTCACGCATCTGCTCCACGAGGCCTCTTTGCTTCTCGACGTCCAGCCACCCCGGCAGGTGCGCCACCCCCGGCGCGACCTTAACTGCGGGGCGGGGCAAAGGGGCGTCGAAAAGCATGGCTTACAGGATAGTCTGACAACGCCAAACCTCTAAGGACAAACCTCTGCATGGCCCGTCACGGGGCCCATTTTTGGGCGTGCGGTTGTTTTTTGAGACCTTACGCAGCGGGGTGGATGGGGTTTGCTGCGGCGGTGCCACCCGCACGTACACTCGGTGACCATGACAACGAGGGACGAACTTAACCAGTACGGCACGTGGGGCAAGCAGGTCTCCGGAGAGTGGCACCTACCCGGGCTGCCGGGCACGGCCGAGGAACACCGGCGGACGTTTGCGCTCGTAAAAAAGCTCAATGACCTCGGCAATACGGATCCGGACGCCGCCCACGCCATCTGGCGCGAGCTGCTTCCGCAAGACTCCCACGTCCCCGGCTCCAACGCGCCGATGAACCTGGAGTACGCCACCAACATTCACTTCGGCGAGCGCTGCTTCGTGAACTTCAACGCGGTTATCCTCGCGCAGGCAGCGGTGCGCTTCGGGGACCGCTGCATGATTGGCCCCAACTGCTCGTTCATCACCATCACGCACCCGGTCAATGACCACGAGATGCGCAAGGGCGGCTGGGAGCAGGCCAAGCCGATCACGGTGGGTGGGAACACCTGGTTCGGTTCGAATTGCACGGTGCTACCCGGGGTGA
This sequence comes from Corynebacterium incognita, assembly GCF_014217255.1. NCBI lineage: Bacteria > Bacillati > Actinomycetota > Actinomycetes > Mycobacteriales > Corynebacteriaceae > Corynebacterium > Corynebacterium incognitum. The sequence continues at coordinate 1,327,696 of NZ_CP059404.1, read as the reverse complement.
CCATTGGCAAGCACTGCGTCATCGGCGCGGGCGCCCTGATGACCAAGGACGTGCCGGACTATTCGCTGGTGCTGGGCAGCCCGGGCCGCGTCGTGCGCACCCTTTCCCCGGACAACGCAGAGACCTTCGAGCGCAAGGACCTTGACGGCCCGGTCGAGGGATTCGGCACCCTAGATTCCGAATAGAGAAAGGCCCACGAACAGCAGCAACGGCCACGCTACGGCGGTCAGCAACGCTGCTGCCACCAGCCACCACCGCCGCGTGCGCAGCGCCACGAACAGCGCCCACAACACCGCCACCGCCGTGTAGGTCCAGAACACCGGCTCCGCCCACACGGGCCGGTCACTGACAAACGGCGCTGCCACCCACACCAGCACTAACGCCAGCGCCGCGATGGGAACCAGCGGTGCCCCTGTCTGCTTCATCTCAGCGGTCTTGTTCATTACTCCTCCTCGCAACTTCATCCCGCCTGTGGCCTCGCCATTCAAGCTTAACCACCCATGCCTAACAGAGCCGCGTAGTGAACACACCGGGTACCTAAGTACCCGCAGTACCCGCGCGCGGTGTGGCCCCTGCATAGTATTGAAAGGGCAAACAAGACAGAGTGGTACATTTAGTCACCATTGAACTAGAGGGACTAGTTGAAGAAAGGACTCCATGGCTTCCGCGCTGCTGCTCCAGGCCCAGGCCCAACTCGATACGATCCTGGCCAACATCATGGAGCTCGTGCGCGTGGAGACCGTCAGCTATGACAAGCCCGCCCTCGATCGCGGCGCGGACGTCGTCATTGGGCTCGTGGAGGGCCACCTCGGCCACCCGGACTTCTTCCACCGCTTCGACGGCGGCGAGCAGGGCGACTGCCTGCACTTTGTCTACGAAGGCAACACCGACAAGGCCGTGATGTTCCTCGGCCACTACGACACCGTGTGGCCCCTCGGCACCCTCGCCGACTGGGATACCGAATCCGGACAGGACGAGGACGGCAACACGTTCATCTCCGCGCCGGGCATCCACGACATGAAGGGCGGGCTCGTCCAAGCCATCTGGGCCGCGAAGCTCGCCCGCGAATACGGCACTGATGTGCCCACCATCCACCTGCTCATCAACGGCGACGAGGAGATCGGGTCCTTGTCCTCGCGGGGTCATATCGAGGACGTTGCCAGGCTTGCCGACGCCGCGTTCTGCTTCGAGGCCACCCACCACGGCAAGGTGAAGATTGGGCGCAAGGGCGTGGGCGTCATCAAGGTGGAGGCCACGGGCGTCGAGTCGCACGCAGGCGTGAACCCGGAGGACGGCGCCAGCGCGATCACCGCCGTCATCGACTACTGCACCGCCGTGGCCGCCCAGGCGCGCCCGGAGGCGGGCACCACGGTCAACATCGGGCTCATCAACGGCGGCTCCAGCTCCAACGTCATCCCCGGTCACGCCACCGCGCAGCTGGATATCCGCATCACCAGCGCCGCGGAGATGCAGCGCATGGACCAGGTCTTGGACACCACCGAGTGGTCCGACCCGCGCGTACAAGTGGCTGTGCACAAGGACTGGAACCGCCCGCCACTGGAGTTCACCCCGGCGAACCAGTGGCTGTACTCAGTGATGGAGGAACGCTCCCGCGAGCTGGGCTGGGACTTGGAGGCCACCGCCGTGGGCGGGGCCAGCGACGCGAACTTCGTCTCCGCGCTGGGCACTCCCGTGATGTGCGGCGTGGGCACGGTGGGCACCGGCGCGCACGCGCGCCACGAGGCCATCTACCCCACCGCCATCCCGCACTACATCGCGCTCGTCGCCGAAACCGTGCTGGCCATCCCCCACTCCCCGCGGGCTTAAGCGCCCTGCTTAAATGGCCGGTATGGACTTCAACCTTTCGGCCATTGGCGCCGGCCTGCCGGTGGCAGAGCGCATCGGCGCGCTGCCGGGATTGTTGGAGGACGCCAACACCCTGGTGGTCCAGGCCCCGCCCGGCACCGGTAAAACCACGCTGGTGCCGCCCGCTTTGGCCAATGCGTTGGGTAGCGGTGGCAAGGTGATCGTCACCGCGCCACGGCGCGTGGCGGTGCGGGCCGCGGCGCGTCGTCTAGCGCAGCTGGACGGCACGCGTGTGGGCGAGCGCGTGGGGTATTCCATCCGCGGCGAGCACAAGCCCGGCCAGCTCGTGGAGTTTGTCACCCCGGGCGTGCTGCTGCGGCGCTTGTTGTCCGATCCCGCTCTTGACGGCGTGGCCGCCGTGGCCATCGACGAGGTGCACGAGCGGCAGCTGGATTCCGATCTGGTACTCGCCATGGCATTGGAGGTGGCGCAGCTGCGCGAGGACTTCGCGCTGGTGGCGATGTCCGCCACGCTCAACGCCGCGGCGTTTGCCGAGCACCTCGGCGCGCAGGTCCTCTCCACCCCGGCGGTCACGCACCCGCTCGACGTCCGCTACTCCCCGCACCCGGAGCGCGGTACGCGTGGCCGCGCCTACTACGAGCACCTGGCCGCGCTCGCCGCCGCCGAGGTGCGCGCGCAGGGCCACTCGGCGCTCGTGTTCGTGCCCGGTGTGCGCGAAGTCGAGGACACTCTGGCCGCCGTCCCCGCGGACATCCCGGCGCTGCCGCTGCACGGCCGCCTGGACAGCGAGGCACAAGACGCGGCGCTTAACGACGACGGCACCCCGCGCATCGTGGTGGCCACGTCCATCGCGGAGTCCTCGCTCACCGTGCCCGACGTGCGCATCGTCGTGGATTCGGGTCTCTCGCGCGTGCCGCGCCGCGACGCCGCCCGCGGCATGACCGGCCTGGTCACCATCACCGGCGCGAAGTCCACCATGGATCAGCGCGCCGGCCGCGCCGGCCGTGAGGGCCCCGGTACCGTCGTGCGCGCCTTCGCCGCCGCTGACTACGCCAACGCCGCCCCGGACATCACCCCGGACATCGCCACGTCGGATCTCACGCAGGCCTGCCTGCAGCTCGCGTGCTGGGGCACCCCACGCGGCGAGGGCCTCCCGCTGGTCACTCCCCCACCGCCACCCGCGCTTGCCGACGCCCAGTCCACCTTGCGCACCCTAGGCGCCGTGGCGGAGGACGGGACGGTGACGGAGATGGGGCGTCGCCTAGCAACCCTGCCCGCCGACCCCCGCCTGGGCCGCGCGCTGCTGGAGTGCGGGCCCGCCGCGGCGGAGGTGGTAGCGGTGCTCGCGGACTCGCCGTCCGGAGACATCGCCCGGGCGCAGGCGCCGAAGCGCGAGGTAGAGCGCCTGCGCTCACTGGTGAGCGGCGGTACCGGCTGCGCCGAGGCGGGCGTGGTGACGGGCCTGGCGTTCCCGCAGCGCATCGCAAGAAGACAGGGCGACAACGACTGTTTGTTAGTCTCCGGAACACGCGCGTACCTGCCGCCGGACTCGGCGCTGCGGGGCCGAGAGTGGTTGGCGATCGCGGAGGTCACTCGGGCGTCGGCACGCGAAGGCCGGGCGGGCGCGACGATCCGGGCCGCGGCAGCCATTGACGAAGCCGCGGCGCTGGAGATTATCGGCGTCACCGAGGAGTTGCGTGCACACCTTGTCGACGGCGCGGTGCGCGGCAAGAAGGTGCGCCGCGCGGGTGCCATCGAGCTGTCCGCAACCCCGGTGGCGGTGCCCCCGGAACACGCCGCGCAGGCGCTGGCGGCCGGGATCCGCGAGGAGGGACTGGGGCTATTTACCTGGTCAGATAAGGCGACGGCGCTGCGCGAGCGGCTCGATTTCCTGCACGCGCAGCTCGGCGAGCCGTGGCCGGATGTGGCCGCCGCGGACCCGGCGCTGTGGCTGGGGCCGGAGCTGGACGCCATGGCGCACGGCACCCCGGCGAAGAAGGTGGACCTGTACCCCGCGTTGCAGCGCCTGTTGCCGTGGCCGGAGGCGTCGCGCCTGGACGAGCTCGCGCCCGAGCGGCTGGAGGTGCCATCCGGCTCGCGCCCGCGGATCTCCTACGGCGAGGGCCGCCCGGTGGTGCGGGTCAAGCTGCAGGAGTGCTTCGGGCTGGAGGAATCGCCGCGCTGTGCGGGAATCGCTGTCCAGTTTCACCTGCTCTCGCCCGCGGGAAGGCCGCTGGCGGTGACCGATGACCTGCGCAGCTTCTGGTCCGGGCCGTATGCCGGGGTACGCGCGGAGATGCGCGGGCGCTACCCCAAGCACCCGTGGCCGGAGGACCCGTGGACCGCGCCGGCGACGGCACGGACAAAGAACCGGATGTGAGTGCTCATGTCGGGCCAAGCTTAAGGCTCGAGGCAACCCAGCGGAAGCACCCACACGCCGGAATCCAGCTGGAAGGCCCGGCCCGACGGAATGATGATGGCAAGGAAACGTGGCGGCTGGGCAATCTTGCCTGCTACTCGCAAAAGGTTGCTCTCAGCTGCCGCTACCTGAGTGTGCGAGAGCTTAACCTCCATCCCCGCCCACTGTCCGGAGCGGTCCTCAACAACGACGTCGATCTCGTCGCGTCCTTTGGCGTCCCGGTAATGGAAGACGCCACGAGCGCGCATCGCCTGCGCCGCCACGGTGAGGTCATGGACGACCAATGATTCAAAGAAGAACCCCAAGGTCTCCATATCCGCCAGCAGCTGCCCCGGCCGCGCACCTAGCAAGGATGCGGCAAGGCTGACGTCGGCGAGGTGCCGCTTTGGTGCCTGCAGCAAGGCGGTTTTGGAACGCAGCTTCGGTGACCAGGCAGGTTGGTCCTCCACCATGAACAGCCGGGCGGCAAAGTCATGGAGCTGCGCAACGGAATCCGGCGCGGGCATCCGATCCAGAAACTCCGCCATGCGTTTGCGGATCGTCACCATTTGCGTGGGTTGGGCGACAACGTGGGAGTAGGCGGTGAGGAAAGCGCGGAACAGGCGCGGATCGCGGCGGCGGCCGCCTATCTCCGGGAAGTCATGCTCAACCATTTCCGTGAGGTAGGAATCGATGGCTTCCTGCGCGTCCAACGGATCGAGATCTTGCAAACCGGGCCACCCGCCCTGCACCATAAGATCGACGTAGTCGGCGACGCTCAACTCCCAACTCACGTCGCGGGGCGCGGCGGCCGGATCCTCAAAGAGTTGGCTCAGCGATACCCCGCCGGTGTCCACGTGGGGGCGCTCCCACAACGCCATCGTGCGCATGTCCAGACTCATAATGCGCCCGGCGCCCGGGTGTCGCTGGGCGTCATCATCTGGGTTGGACGAACCGGTGAGAATAAACTGGCCTTTGGCTTGCCGATCGTCGACTTCGTGGCGGATGACGTTCCACAAGGAAGGAACGACCTGCCATTCGTCAATCAATCTCGGGGTATCGCCCATCATCACCTGACTCGGCGACAGCTGCGCAAGTGCGAGCAGTTCTCGGTCACGGTCGAGGCGAACTTCGGATGCGGCCTGCTGACGGGCAGTCGACGTCTTGCCGCACGCACGAGGACCACGGACATGGACGGCCCCGTTGATGCGGAGGTACCTCTCGAGCTGCTGATCCACAGTGCGGGCAACATAATTACTCATATCCCAAGGATAGCGCTAGGTGGAGTAATCCACTAGCCAGAAGTGGAGTACTCCACTGCTGGCTAGTGGATTACTCCAGTCCTGTCTAGAGCAGGTGCGCTACTGCCTCGCGCTCAGCCTGGAGTTCAGCGACGTTGGCGGCGATGCGCTCGCGCTGAAAATCGCTAAGCTCCAACCCCTCCACCGGGCGCCACTGTCCGCCCTCCGCGGTCACGGGCACACCGAAGATCAGGCCCTCCGGGACGTCGTAAGCGCCGGTCGACGGCACGGCCGCGGTCACCCAGCCGTCGGTGCCGTGGATCCAGTCGTGCATGTGATCCACCGCCGCGGATGCCGCGGACGCCGCCGAGGAATGCCCGCGCACCTCGATGATCTCCGCGCCGCGCTTGGCCACGCGCGGGATGAGCTCGTCGGTGTACCAGTCCTTATCCACCTGCTCGAGCACAGACGTGCCCCGCAGCGTCGCAAAGCTCAGATCAGGGAACTGGGTGGCCGAGTGGTTGCCCCACACCGCTACCTTCTCAAACTCGGTGGAGTCCGCGCCGAGCTTGTCCGCCAGCTGCGACAGGGTGCGGTTATGATCCAGGCGCATGAGCGCGTTGAAGCGCTCCGCCGGGACGTCCGGTGCCGCGTTCGCCGCGATGAGCGCGTTGGTGTTCGCCGGGTTGCCGACCACCACGACGCGGACGTCGTCAGCCGCGTGATCGTTGATGGCCTTGCCCTGCGGGCCGAAGATCTTGCCGTTCTCGGTGAGCAGATCCGCGCGTTCCATGCCCTTGCCGCGCGGCTTAGCGCCCACCAGGAAGGCGGCGGAGGCGCCGTCGAAGGCCTGCGCCGGGTCCGCGGTGATGGTGATGTTTTTGACCAGCGGGAACGCGGAGTCGAACAGCTCCATGGCCACGCCCTCGGTGGCGTGTAGTGCCGGTTCGATCTCCAGCAGGTTGAGGTTCACGGGCACGTCCTTGCCGTAGACGTCGCCGTTGGCGATGCGCCACAGCAACGAATACGCGATATTCCCGGCGGCTCCCGTGACGGTGATGGTTGTGGCTGAAGCGGACATGGTGCTCACCTTTCCCTAGCGAAGACGTGAATTTAAACGCTCTCATCTCCACCTTAGCGCTGTTAACACTTTTATAATTTTTATTCGTTGCCCTGCGGCGACACCGCCCCTCGTTCCTTACCCCTTGTGGAGGTTCCCATGTCTCGTTCCCGTTTCCTCGGCCGCCTAGCCCGAACTGTTACCGCCGCCGCACTGCTTGTTGCTGTCCCGGGTCTTGCGCCCGCCGCCGGTGCCCACGATGTCTTTGATGGCGGTCGCCTCGCAGGTGGCTCCAGCCAATTCGCGCAGCAGGCTATCGATCTCCCCGGCGCTCCACTGCCGGAAACGTCCCGAACAGTCGAGCTGAATAAGTACGCGGGTACCTGGTACCAGGTAGCGTCGGTGCCGCAGCCTTACACTCTGCAGTGTGTGCGTGACGTTACGGCCCGCTACGCCGTGAAAGACGCCAACACTATTTCGGTGCGCAATTCCTGCGGCACCCTCACCGGTAGCCCCTCCACCATCAAGGGAACGGCGACCGTCAAGTCCCCCGCGTCCCTGCGGGTGAACTTCCCGGGCGTGCCCTTCCAGGACCCCAATGGCCCGACTAACTACCGCATCACCTACCTGGCCAAGGACTACTCGCTGGCCATCGTCGGCGATCCGGACCGCAAGTCCGGCTTTGTTCTGTCGCGTTCTCCACGCTTGTCCGCAAGCGAGTGGGACCAGGTTCGCAACATCGTGACCTGGCGCGGCTGGAACCCCTGCACCTTCCTGACGGTGCCCATGAGCCAGGGGCGCCAGGATATTACGCCGGTCTGCGCGCTCTAGCTGATAACTCCCATTTGTTGGAGGGTGAGGTACACGCTCATCACCACCACGAGCGCGAGCAGGGCGTATCGGATGAGCTTCGCGCCGCCGCCGAGGACGGTGCGCGCGCCCAGCTGGGCGCCGATAATATTCGCCACCGCCAACACTAGGCCGAGGGTCCACCACATGTGCCCACCCGCGATGAACACGGCAAGGGCGCCGAGGTTCGTCGCGGTGTTGACCACCTTGGCCATGGCCGCGGACTGCAGGAAGGTCTGCGAGAAAATCGCGGTGAGCGCCATGATGAGGAACATGCCGGTGCCGGGGCCGAACACGCCGTCGTAGAACGCGATGAGCGCCACCGCGCCGAGCGACGCCCACGTGCGCCAGCCGTCGCGCGACGGTGCGGCGGTATCGGCGGAGGCGCTGCCAAACGACGGCTTGAACACCACGAACAGCCCCACCGCCAGCATGAGCACGATGATGACCGGCCGCATCACGTCCTTATCCAGCAGCGAGACGCACAGCGCGCCCACGCCGGAGCACACCGCCGCCACGAGGCCGAAGCGGACGAGCTCGCCTGTCGGTGGGCGTACCTTGCGCACCAGTGTTACTGCCGCCGACGCGGTGCCGGACACCGCCGCCAGCTTATTGGAGGCCAGCGCGGTGGCCGGCGCGAGTTGCGGGAACACCGCCAGAATCACCGGGATGAGCACGAGCCCGCCGCCGCCAATGACGGCGTCAACCCAGCCCGCCACACCCGCGGCGGCCACCAAAAGCGCCCACGTGGACAACCCAATCGTCATAACAACAGGTTAAGCTATGGGGTCTAGTGACACGAACGAGGCGGAACCGAGGGTGAACGCGGCCATGGGCACACGGAGTTGGGACAAGAAGCTCGCACTGCGCTGGCTGATTGTCGCCCCGGCCTCCGTGGCGCTGGGCTGGCTTTTGAACCACTGGCACGTCCCGGCCGCCTGGATCGTGGCCGCGATTATCGTCTCCGCGGCTATGGCGCTGACCACCGGCGAGGAACTGCCGATCAACCGGGAGTTTTACGCCTGCGCCCGCGGGTTCATCGGCATTCTGGCTGCGCTGCCTATTACGGGCATCGCGCTGGGGACGCTCGCGGGTTTTGTGGTCCCCGGCCTGGTGGTGGCGTTGGTGACCATCATGGTGGGCGTCGTCGGTGGCGTTTTGTTGCACCGCGCGCAGCCGGCGGCGGTGTCGCAGGAGACCGGCATCTTGTCCATGCTGCCCGGCGGGGCGTCGATGATGCCTATGCTCGCCGACGAGCTCGGCGCCGACTACCGCTACGTCGCGCTCACCCAGTACCTGCGTCTGCTCGCGGTGTCCATCACGCTGCCGGTGGTGGCGGGACTGCTCACCTCCCCGCACCACGCCAGCGCCCAGGACGCCACCCATTCCACGTGGTGGCTAGTCCTCGTGGGGGTTCTCGTCGCCGCGTTCGGCGAAAAGCTCGGCAAGCTCATCCACCTGCCCGTGGCCACGGTGCTGGGGCCGATGCTGCTGACGGTGGGCATCTCGCTGTTGCTTCCCGACGATCTCACCATGCAGCCACCCGAAATCTTCCGGGTGATGGCGTTCTTGTCCATCGGCTGGGTGTGCGGCGGCGGCCTGTCCGTCCCGGCGCTCAAGAGCTTTAGCAAGCAGCTACCGGCGACGATTCTGTTCATCGTGGCGGTCATCGGCATCTGCGCGGCCACGGCCTGGCCGCTCACCCTGTGGCTGGACATCACCTACTTTGAGGCCTACTTGGCCACCAGCCCCGGCGCGCTGGAGACGGTGCTCGCGCTGTCCTCGGAGGGCGGCGCGGGGCCGGCGGTCGTCGCGCTGCAAATTATCCGCCTCGTGCTCGTGCTCGCGGTGGCCGGCTACCTGCCGCAGCTCATCCGGCTGTTCCAGCGCCGCCGGTAGGGAGCCACAACGCCAAAAGTCGGGATCAAAAGGTCGGATTTACTGCCTCGGAACGCCAAATCCGACTTTTGGATCCCGACCTTAAGGAGATTCGATCCCGCGCAGTTAGTTCAGCACGCGCTCGCGCAAGATAGACAGCGGGATGGAGCCCAGCGAGAGCGCCTGCGCGTGGAAGTCGCGCTCGCTCATGCCCTGGGACACCGCGTCGTCGCGGGTCTGCTTCCAGAGGCGCTCGCCCAGCGCGTAGGACGGCGCCTGGCCAGCCCAGCCGAGGTAGCGGTTGACCTCGAACTCCAGGTTCGCGTCGTCCATCGCGGAATTCTCGCGCATAAAGGACTTCACGTGAGCCGCGTCCCAGGTGCCGCTCCCCTCCGGCAGCTTCTTCTTCAAGTGCAGGCCGATGTCCGCGACTACGCGGGCGGCGCGTAGGCGCTGGGCGTCGAGAAGCCCCATGCGGAAGCCCTCGTCGTCCATGTAGCCCAGGTCCGCCATGAGCTGCTCCGCGTACAGCGCCCAGCCCTCGCCGTGACCAGAGTTCCAGCAGGCCACACGACGCCACAGGTTGAGATCGCTTTCGGTGAGCGTCTGGCCGATCTGCAGGTGGTGGCCCGGCGCGCCCTCGTGGTGGACGGTGGTGAGCTCCTGCCAGGTGTGGAACGTGGTCTGGCCCGCGGGCACGGACCACCACATGCGGCCTGGGCGGGAGAAGTCCTCGGACGGGGCGGTGTAGAAGATGCCGCCGGTGCCGGCCGGGTCGATGCAGCACTCGATGGTGCGTACGTCGTCGGGGATGTCGAAGGCGGTGCCGTCGAGATCGGAGATGACTCGGTCGGCGATGGACTGCATCCACTCGCGCAGCGCGTCGGTGCCCTCGAGGGTGTAGCGCTCCTCGTGGTTGAGCTTGCGGAAGGCCTCGCGGATGGTGCAGTCGGAGCCGTAGAGCGAGGTGGCGATCTTCTTCTGTTCCGCGGTGATGTCGCGCAGGCGCTCGATGCCCCACTCGTAGGCCTCGTCTAGGTCCACGGAATCGCCGACGAACAGCTTGGAGAAGCGCTGGTAGCGCTCGCGGCCGAACGCGTCCTCCGCGGGGGCCTGGGGTTGCAATTCGGCGGACAGCCAGGCGCCGAACTCGTCAAAGGCGCGCTTGGCGTCCTCCACTTCTGCGGACTCGGGGTCCACGCCGAGGCTCTCGAGCAGCGAGCCGTTGTCGGCCAGGTCGGAGCACTGGGAGACGACCTCACTGATCTGGCGGGTGGCTGCCACGTGGCCGTGGGCGGCCGCATCAGACAGGGACTCGCGGTAGCCGCCGAGCGCCTTGTCCACCTGGGACAGACGGGAGCGGATGGCGTCTACCTGGTCCGGGGTGTCGCTGGGCATGAGCACGAGCGTGTCGCGGATTTCCTGCACGGGCGAGGCAATGTTGTTGAGCGAACGCAGGTCTTCGCCGTGGTGGTGCAGGTCCAACTGCAGGCACAGGCGGTCGCGGAGGACGGCGGCGGTGACAAAGTCCACCTCGTCGAAGTCGTCTTCGTCGTCGGATTCGTCGGTGCAGTCATCGAGCGCGTCGAGGTCCGCGATCATCTCGCGGGTGCGGTCGGCGACGGCGGCGAAGTAGTCCGGGGAGAAGTCTTGGAGTTCACCGTCGTGGCCCTCGATGCCCCAAGCGGTCGCTTCCGTCGGGGATAGGGCTGCAAGGTCGTGGACAAAGTTGTCACAGGAGGCGTCGAGCAGCGAGGGCTCGCGCACGTCCGAATGGTCAGAACTCATGATCTGGCAGTCTAGCCCCTCCCCCGGGCCAATATCCACTGCAACGATGCCGGTTTCACTACAGCTTGATAACGTCGTCATAACCCACGACACAGACCGCATAGTCTAAAAAATTTCGGAGACTACTAGACAATGCAGTCTGCTAAATGTAGGATGACTGTCATGTTAACGCACGGCACCGCATTCTCCAGGCCGCAGACCCCCGCGGCAAAAACCATCCACTTACTGCGCCTTCACGAGACGATGACGCGTGCCGAACTCATGGAATACACCGGCCTTTCCCAGCCCACCATCACCCGCGCCGTCATGGCGCTTCTCGACGCCGGCTTCATCACCGAGCGCCCCGACCTCACCCGCATCCAGGGTCGCGGCCGCCCGACCGTCCCCTTCGAGCTAGCGGAGACCGGGTGGGCGCACGCCGGTATCGTCATCGGCTCGTCTGAATCCTTCGTGGGCTTGTTCACCACCGCCGGCCGCCTTCTTCGCAAGCAGCACCTCGCGCTGTCCGCCGCGGACTTCAGCGAGGCCGACCTCGGCGAGCACCTCGCCGCTGCGCTCCACCGCCTCCTCACCGGGCTACCCTGCCCCCTGGTCAGCATCGGCCTCACTACCTCCGAACTTGTAGAACGCAGCTGGGACACCAACGGCACCGCCACCCGCCTGCGCCACCACTTCGGCGTGCCCACTGCCACCTCATCCGTGGCCACGGCCGTGTTGGGTTCCGAACTGCACTCACTCAAGACCCTCAACAACCCCGCCGCCAAGTCCGTCATGGCATTGCTCGCCGACGAATTCGTCGGCATCGCACTGTCTGATGCCCAGGGCACCCGACAGCTCAGCCCCCTTCCGGCCACTCACTCCGAACTGAGCGAAACCGCCCTGAGCACCGAGCACACGCTGGGCGCACTGCAGCGCCGCGGCATCGACGCCACCCGCATCAGCGACGTCGCCGCCGATCCCGCGGCGCGCGGGATCCTCGATTCCCGCATCCAGCAGCTCGGCGCCATGAGCGCAGAGCTCATCACTCAGTTCCAGCCGAACACCTTCGTCATCGCAGGCACTGCGTTCACCGAGGACCCCGCGGCTCCGAAGCTGTTTGCCGACGCCGTGCGCCAGCACGCGGGCGTCGCCAAGCGCCCGCAGCTGCGCATGATTCCCGGCAGTGCCGATGCCGTGGTGGCCATCGGCCGCGCCGCCGCCCTGGACCCGGTGCTGCGCGAGCCCATCGAGGTATCTAAAAGTTCCAGAAGTAAGGTACTGACCTGCGCCTAGCGGAACGGGACCTCGCCGATCGCGCGGCGTAGCTTGCGGGTGCGCAGGCGCTGCGGGTTCTCCGCCAGCTGCTCCACCGCGCGCACAGCGCACATGACGTGGGCTTCCTTGGAGTTGGAATAGAAGGCCTGCGCCTGGGCCGGCAGCTTGGGCACTGCGTGCAACGGCAGATCGGACACGGACAACAACGTGCCGTATGGGATGCGATAGCGGTAGCCGTTGGCCGCGAGGGCACAGGACTCCATGTCCACCGCCACGGCGGTGGAGCCGCGCAGCCACTCCCACAGCTCGCGCTGCGAGTGCCACTCCCAGTTGCGGTTGTCCGTGGATAAAACGGTGCCGGTGCGCATGAGCGAGTTGTCCTCGCCGTAGACCTCGTTGACGGAGGCCTCCAGCATGCGCTGGACCTCCGGGATGGCCGGGATGGGGATGTCACCGGCGATGTCGTGATCCAGGATGTGGTCTTTACGCTGGTAGGCGTTGCCCAGGATGAGGTCGCCGATGCGCATGCGCCCGTCCAGGCCGGCGCAGTGGCCGATCATGATCCACGCCTCCGGGCGCAGCACCGCCAGGCAGTCGGTGATGGTTTTGGCGTTGGACGGGCCGACGCCGATGTTGATCATCGTGATGCCGTCGCCGTCGGGGGTCACCAGGTCAAAGCGCGGCATCTGGAAGCGGGAGGTGAGCGTGAGCTCTTCGATATCCACGTCCGGGGCCTCGTGCGCGCCGATGTGGTCGCCGTTGGGGAGGATCATGGCCACATAGCGGGAGTCGTCGTCTGCCAGCTGGCGCACGCCGAACTTCACGAACTCGCTGGTGTGCATCGCGTAGTTGGTGAGCAGGATGTATTTTTGCACCGTGTCCACCTCGATGCCGGTGTAGTGCTGGATGCGTGCGCACGCGATGTCGAAGCGCTGCGGGCCGAAGTGGTTTAGCGGCTTTTCTGTGCCGTGAAAGGCTTCCCAAGTGCCGTCGATGGTCTCATCGTCCACGTAGTCCAGTGTGGGGCGCGGGATCATCTCGGCGTCCTTGCCGGCCCGGCGCGCCTCGGAGATTTTGCCGGTGCCCGCGATGTACTCCGGCGGGATGCGCTGCTCCGACGGCCCCACCCACAGCTCGCACGGGTAATTGCTGGTGAGCCGGTTGAGCTGCTCGGCGAGGTAGTCGCGCATGAGGCCGGGCTTGGACATCGTGGCGCTGTAGCGGCCAGACTCGTCCACGTAGCCGAAAGGCTCCTGGCGGTCAATCGGCTTCCACTCGCGGACCTGCACCACGAGCTTGGGGTAGACCACGCCCGCGTAGTCGGCGTAGTTACCAGACTCGAGGACGTCGCGGGCCAGGGCGCAGGACTGCTCGTATAGGCGCACGAGCTCGCTTAAGGCCTCCGCCACCGTGGCCATCTGCCGGAGGTCTGCGTTACCTCCTGCGTTCTTGCTCTCCTCGCCCATTACTGTCCTCATTTCTTCCTCGTCCCGCGACATGTGTGCCGCATCTGGTGTGCTCACCTGCTCATTAGCACCACAGTAGCGCCGAAACTCTCGCCTCGCAGATTTCTATTAGGGTAGGGCTCATGGCTCTCGATCCCTTCGCTGAACTGCGCCAGGTTGTGGCAGATCAGCTGGCCCGGTTCTGGCCCGCCGCCTTGCACGATGACGAGCACGCGCAGCTGCGCGACGAGGTGGCCACCGAGATGGCCATGATGCTGGGGCGCAACCCCGCACGCGAGGTCGCCTTCGAGGACTTCGAGGCGCTCGACGACGACCCCGAGGTACAGGTGGACGCAGCGCGGGCGAACTCCGAGGACACCGAAGATCCCGATCCGCTGGCCAACGAGTCCCTCCCCCTGGGCGCGCGGCTGAAACCCCGCGGCATCTTTGAAGACGACTGGACGGCGCGGCCCACGGCGCAGCGCCCCTGGCCGGTGATTTTGCTGCACGGTACGTGCGATACCAAGGGCATCTGGCAGGAAATGGGCGCCGACCTGCGCGCGGACGGCTGGGCGGTGTTCGCCCCGGATTACGGCACGCGCGCCACCGGCCTCATCCCCACCTCGGCGCGGCAGGTGGGCGCGTACATCGACACGGTGCTCGCGGCCACCGGTTCCTCGCAGGCGATCATCATCGGCCACTCGCAGGGCGGGCTGCTGGCGCGCTACTGGATGCGGGTCTACGGCAACGCGGACAAGGTGCGGCACCTGGTGTGCTTGGCCTCGCCGAACCACGGCACCACCGCCGGCGGCATCATCTCTCCGCTCGTGGCCACCAAGCGCGCGGAGAACGTCATGAATTCCGTCATCAGCTCCTGGTTCGGCTCCGCGGGTTCCCAGCAGATCACGGGCCACCCGCTGTTTCACGAGGTCAACGGCGATGGCGACGTGGAAGAGGGGGTGACCTACACGTGCATCGCCACCCGCTCGGACAGCGTGATCAAGCCGCCGTCGTCCTGCTTCCTCGACGCCGAGGACGCCCCCTCGGGCACCGTGCGCAACATCTACGTCCAAGACTTCGACCGCCTCGCGGTGGTTATGCACGAGGACATGCCTCTGGACCGGCGCGTGCGCGCCATCGTCCGGGCGGTGCTCAAGAACCTGGAGCTGCCCGGGAATTAACTCCAGCCGGGCTGGGCCGACAGGTACTCCAGGATGGCCTTGACCCTGCGGTTTTCCTCGGCGGGATCGAGGCGGAGTTTGGCGAAGATGTTGGAAACATGCTTGGCGACGGCCGCGTTGGACAGCACCAGCTCGCCCGCGATGTCCCGGTTGGACTTGCCGCGGCTCATGAGTTCCAGGACCTCCCGCTCGCGCGGGGTGAGTTCCGCCAGGCCGCTGCGCCCGGCGGACATAAGCGCGCTGGCCACGGTCGGGTCAATGACGGTGCCGCCACCGGCCACCACATCCAGGGACGTGAGGAAGTCCGCGACCTCGGACACGCGGTCCTTGAGGAGGTAGCCGGTGCCGCCGGTCGCGCCGTCGAAAAGCTCCACCGCGTACGCCGGAGCCACGTATTGACTCAAGACCATGACGTGGAGCGTGGGGAACTCGCGACGCAACGACACCGCGGCCTCCAGGCCGTCGGTGCTCATGCCGGGTGGCATGCGCACGTCAGTGATGAGGACGTCCGGCAGCGCACCGGCGCGACCCTGCTCCTGAACCAGTTCCACGAGCGCGGGCGCGTCCTCGGCAACGCCTGTGATCTCGTGCCCGCGGCGCTCCAGCAGCCCGGCCACGCCCTCGCGCAACAGCGCGGAATCATCGGCTATGACGATTTTCATTGTGCTCCTCCCCCACCGTGTGCTTCGTGTGGATACTGCCCCGGCACGCCGGGCTGGCCGCGGTCCAACAGTAGCGGAATGGTGCACCGCACCCGGGTGGGGCCGCCGTCCGGGGAGTGCAGTTCCATGGTGCCGCCGAACGCGGCGAGGCGCTCGCGCATGCCGGCCAGCCCACCGCCGTCAACGATGCGCGCCCCGCCGGGGCCCTCGTCCATGACGGTGATCCGCAGGGATTCGTCCGCGGTGAGCAGCACGGAAACCTTCGCACCCGGCGCGTACTTCGCGGCGTTGGTGAGCATCTCCGCCACGTAGAAATACCCCGCGGCCAGCACGCTGGGGCTCAACGTAGGCAGCGGGTGCGGGGCGTGGACGCTGACGTGCGGCCCGTAAGACGCCGCGGTGTCGTAGACGGCGGCCACCAGGCCACGGTCGTGGAGCACCTGCGGGGAGATCCCGCGCACGGTGGCGCGCAGCGCCTCCAGCCCGGCGTCCACGTCCTTCTTCGCCGCGGCGAGCAGGTCTGCAAGCTGACCTTCGGCGTCGAGCTGCGCCTCGCCCAGCTTGATGGCGGCGGCCACCAGGTACTGCTGCGCGCCATCGTGGAGGTCCCGCTCGATGCGCTGGCGCTCAATCTCGTAAGCGTCCGCCACCGCCCGGCGCGACGCCGTGAGTTCCGCGATGCGCCGGGCCTGTTCCTCCTCGTGGCTGGGTGGGGACTGCGCCCCGCGCTGACTGCGCCCGCGCCGCTGCGCGCTCCAACCTTTAAACCCGCCCCACGCCATCGTCTCTCCTCACTACGCTCACGTCCCGTCAGTCTATCGCGCGGGCTCCCCGCCGCCCGCGGATCCAAAAAGGTAGCCTAGGAATGGTCAAAAGGGTAGCGTAGGGCACGGCAAAAAGGTAGCGTTTACTTGCATTACTAGGTGCGTGATGCTTCGATTCAGTTATGTCTGACTCTTCCGCACACAACGCTGACCTTGTCCTTCGCGCCACCACTGAGGCGGATCGCACGTACGTGGCACGCCTGAATTTCCTCACCGATACCTTCGGCGACGAGCACGGCGAACTGCCAGAGGACTTCGAGACGGACTTCGTGTACTACGTGGAGGGCTGGGAGCCCAACCAGGGCGGCTTCATCGCGTGGCGCGGCGGCGTCCCGGCCGGCGGCGTGTGGCTGCTGTGGGGCACCGAGGACAACCACGGTTATGGCTTCGTGGAGGAATCTATCCCGGAACTCGCCATCGCGGTGGAGGGCAGGTTTAAGGGCGAGGGCATTGGCACCGCTCTTCTCGACGCCGCGACGGAGCTCGCCCGCACCCTCGGCGCGCCCGGCATTTCCTTGTCCGTGGAGCAGTCCAACGAACGCGCCCACCGCCTGTACCAGCACGTGGGCTTCGAACCTGTCGGCGATCGCAGAGGCCACTTCGTCCTCGTCAAGCGCTTCTAGTGCCAGCGGGGTAGTGCCAGCGGGGTAGTGCCAGCACTACCCCAAAGAGTAATGGTGGGACTATTCCAATAAGCGCAGGCAGACGATGAAATTG
Source organism: Corynebacterium incognita (assembly GCF_014217255.1). Taxonomy (NCBI): domain Bacteria; kingdom Bacillati; phylum Actinomycetota; class Actinomycetes; order Mycobacteriales; family Corynebacteriaceae; genus Corynebacterium; species Corynebacterium incognitum. The sequence goes on along the minus strand of NZ_CP059404.1, from coordinate 1,310,572 downwards.
AAGGTATGACTTACCCAATCGTTTTAGATGACGTCACCAAGGACTTCGGTGGCGCCCCTGTCCTGTCCGGAATCTCTTTGACCATCAACCCCGGTGAGACCGTCGCCGTCATGGGCCCGTCCGGCTCCGGCAAGTCCACCCTCCTGCACTGCATGTCCGGCGTCCTCACGCCCACCCACGGCACCGTGTCCTTTGGCACCGAGCACCTCTCCCACCTTCCCGATAAAAAGCGCTCGCACCTGCGCCTGCACAACTTCGGCTTCGTCTTCCAAGACGGCCAGCTCCTGCCCGAGCTCACCAACCTAGAAAACATCGCGCTGCCCGCCATGCTCAACGGCGTCTCCCGCAGCAAGGCCAACAAGCGTGCCCAGCACCTGCTGGATCAGCTGGGCTTAGGCGAGCTCGCTACTCGACGCCCCGCCCAAGTTTCCGGCGGCCAAGCCCAGCGCGTGGCCATCGCCCGCGCCCTGGCCATCGAACCCGCCATCATCTTCGCCGACGAGCCCACCGGCGCGCTGGATCAGTCCACCGGCCACGAGGTCATGCAGTTGCTCACCTCCCTCGTCTCGCAGTCGGGGTCCACCCTCATCATGGTCACCCACGACGTGCAGGTGGCCAACTGGATGAACCGCCGCGTGGAAATCCGCGACGGCATCATCCACGACGATCGCCAGCTGGGAGGTGCTCGCTAATGGCCGCGCCCAGCCCCGCTGCCGTCCGCACGTCGTCCCTGGTGTGGGACCTGCAGAAGGCCAGCCTGAGCACCCGCGCCGGCACCGGCGTGGTCAGTGTTCTCGCGGTCTTCTCCCTCACCGTCGCCTCGTGCATCGCCTTCCTCGTCGCTGGTGGCACGTGGATGTTCTACCAGCGCATGAAGCATCCCTCCCCGGAGTTGCCGTCCTTCGTCTTTGAGTACCCTGCGGGCGCGGAGAGTTTCCTGTCCGCGTGGTTCGCACTCTCGCTCGTCGCCTGCGCCTTCATCGTGCCAGCCCTGTTCTCCCTGGTCGCGCAGGCAGCCGTGCTCGGCGCCTCCGGACGCGAGCGTCGCCTAGCAGTCCTGCGACTGTTGGGCCTATCCTCCGGCGACGTCACCCGCATGACCGTGCTGGAAACCGGCCTGCAGGCCCTCATCGGCATCGTGCTGGGACTGGCCAGCAGCGTGCTTATCGCCCCGGCGTTCACCACGCTGAAGTTTACTGACCTGCCCATCAAACTGGAGGAAATCCTCCTGCCATGGTGGGGCTACCTGGCCGTCAGCGCGGTCCTCCTGGTCTTGGCGCTGGGCGCCGCGTTCATGGGTATGCAGCGCGTGCGTGTCTCCCCGCTCGGCGTGGCTAAGAAGGAGATGCCCAAGGCCCTGAAGAGCTGGCGGCTCATCCTGTTCGTCGTGATCGCCGTGGGCGGCTATATCGGCCTGAAAACCATCGAGCTCGGTGCGGAAGTCGGCAGCATCCTCGGCCTCGCGGCCTTCCTCTTTATGGTGATTATGGGCCTTGGAATGGCCGTGCCGTTTATCCTCCAGTGGTTCGCCCGCCTGGCGGCCCTGTTCCCCGGCACTGCCCACTTCGTGGCCTGCCGCCGCATCTCCACCAACCCGCGCCAGGCTTGGAAGCGGTCATCGGCCATCGCGTTCTTCGGCTTCCTCACCGGCATCCTGGTCATCTCCCCGCTGGGCAATGACGGCCTCTCGGAGATGTTCAAGCAAGAGCCCGACGCCGCGCTCATCTTCCGCGACATCACCACCGGCGCGCTGCTCACCGTCATCTTCGGCTTCGCCATCACGTGCGTGTCCATCTTCTTAGGCCAGGCCAGCGAGGTCTACGAGTCCGCGGATCTCACCCGCTCGCTCTCCCTGATTGGTGTGAAACGCCGCTTCCACTCCCTCGTGGCCATCATCGAGATTCTGGGGCCCATCTTCCTGGTCAGTATTTTTGGCTTCGCCATGGGCGCGCTCATGGGCTTTGCCATGCTTGGTGCTGCCGGCGACATGAACGTGCCGGCCCGTCTCACCGCCACCCTGGCCCTCCTCGGTTCCGGCTGGGCGCTCACCGCCCTGGCCATCCTCGCCGCCGAGCCGCTGCGCTCCTCGGTGCTGCGCCGCGCGGAACGCAAGAACGACTAACACCAGCACTACTACACAGGAGGTTTCGCAATGACTACCCGTCACTCCTTGCCCAAAAAGATCGGCATCGGTTGCGGCTGCGCGGTATTGGTGCTCGCACTGTCACTGCTCGCCGCCGTCTATGTGTGGGGCCCGTCGTACGGCGCCATGTTTACTGGCAAACCCATATTCATGGGGCATGCCACCCCGCAGCGTTACGCCAAAGCTATTGTCACCACGACAGAAACCATGGGCATGTACGCGGATTCACCCGAGTTCGCAGATGCCAAATCCCGGGTGCTCGAACAGGCCAAAGACGCTCGCAGCACCGAAGAGCTGTACCCCATCCTTGACGAGTTGGTTGCCGCGGCCGGTGGCAAACACTCCACGCTGCATCGTCCCGCGGAGGAGACCTCCGCCCCCAGCGACGGCGACGATGCTGCCTCCGTGCCCGACGTCGGCGTCGAGAAGCGCGGCCCCATCGCTGTTGCGACCGTACCGGGGATTGGTCGCCACGATGATCTGCAGGGCTATGCGGACACGCTAGCGCACGGGCTACACGACGCCGTGTCTGCCGGCGCGTGCGGCGCCGTGGTGGATCTTCGTGGCAACGACGGCGGCGACATGGGTCCAATGGTCGCGGGTCTGTCTCCATTGTTGCCGGACGGCACGGCCTTGGAATTTGTCAGCCGGATAAACACGACGAAGGTGGCTGTCGACGGCAACTCCGTCACAGGCGGCGGCACGTCGGTGACCACCTCCGGCGGCAAGGTCGACGTCCCCGTCGCGGTGCTCGTCGATGGGCACACCGCCTCCTCCGGCGAGGCCACAATGCTCACCTTCCGGGGCCTGGAGAACGCTCGGAGCTTTGGCAGCCCCACCGCAGGTTTCGCTTCTGCCAACATGGTCTTCGACTACCCGGACGGTTCCAGCCTCATGCTGACCATTGGCAAAGACAAAGACCGCACCGGCCAGGAATACGCCGAAGACCCCATCACCCCTGACGAGGAAACCTCCGCCCCCGAAGACGCTGCGCAGGCGTGGCTGCAGCGGCAGGGTTGTACGCGTTAAGACTGCCGGCTCCTATAATCGGTGGCCATGATTGACTTCTCCGCGCCTGCCGACGTCGTCGCGCCCCAGCTGCTCGGGTGCGTGCTGCGGTACGGGCCGGTGGCGGTGCGCCTCACAGAGGTGGAGGCCTACCTCGGGGCGACGGACGCGGCGGCGCACACCTACCGGGGGATGACCCCGCGCAACGCCACGATGTTCGGCCCACCGGGCAGGCTGTACGTCTACATTTCCTACGGCATCCACCGCGCGGCCAACTTGGTCTGTGCCCCGGAGGGCGAGGGCCAGGGTTGCTTGCTGCGTGCGGGCGAGGTCGTCGCCGGCGAGGACGCCGTGCGCACCCGGCGCGGCGACGTCCCGTGTAACCGCCTGGCCTCCGGGCCGGGCAACCTGGGCAAAGCGTTCGGTTTTGATCTCCCGGACAACGGACTCGCCGTCGGCAAGCACCTGCTGCTCACCCCACCGCCCGCACCGGTGGACTACGTGCGCGGCCCCCGCATCGGCATCAGCAAGAACGCCGACGCGCCCCTGCGGTTCTGGTTGCCCGGCCACCCCACGGTGACCACGCCGCGCTCGGCGCCACAATAGAGGACGCAGAAATAGAGGCCCAAGTTATCGCAGGTCAAATGCCCTATCCTACACTTTGTAATGGTTTCATCCTACACTTTGTAGAACTTTCAGCCGACATTTTGTTGGCGCGGTATGTTGTTGTGCATGGCGCTTTACGACGACACCTTGGCCCTGCTCCAGCAACTCATCCGCAATGCGTGCGTCAACGATCTGACGCCGGATTCCGGCGAAGAATACCGCAACGCGGACACCTTGGAGGAGTTCTTCGCGGGCACGGACGTGCAGGTGGAGCGCTTCGAGCCGCACCCCGGCCGCGTGTCCGTCGCGTTCACGGTCCCGGGCACCGATGCGGACGCAGAACCCCTCACCTTCTTGGGCCACATTGACGTCGTGCCCGTCGATAGGCCCAAGTGGAGCGTGGACCCCTTCGGCGCGGACATCATCGACGGCAAGCTGTACGGCCGGGGCGCGGTGGACATGCTGTTTATCACCGCCGCCCAGGCCGCCGTCACCCGCGAGGTGGCCCGCGCCGGTGGGGCGCGCGGCACGCTGACCTTCGTCGCCCTCGCGGACGAGGAAGCCCGCGGCGGCCTGGGCGCCAGGTGGCTGTCCGAGCACCGGCCGGACGCCTTTTCCTGGAAGAACTGCCTGTCCGAGACCGGCGGCGCGCACCTTCCCACCCGTGACGGCAGCGACGCCCTGGCGTTCAACGTCGGCGAGAAGGGCGCCGGGCAACGCCGCCTCCACGTGCACGGCGACGCCGGGCACGGCTCCACGCCGTGGGGCAAGGACTCGGCCGTGGCCACCATCGCGGAGGTCGCGCGCCGCATCGCCGCCATCGAACCGCCGGCGGCCCACGACGACATCTGGGACGGCTTCGTCCGCGCCTTCCACTTCGACGACGCCACGACCGCCCTGCTTGCCGACGCCGCCTCCGCCACCGAGTCTGATTACACCGCGTTCGGGGACCTCGCGGCGTTCGCGCACGCGTTCTCGCACACCACCATCGCGCAGACGGTGCTGCGCGCCGGCGAGGCCATCAACGTGCTGCCCTCGCACGCGTACCTCGACATGGACATCCGCCCGCTGCCCGGGACCACGGACGCCGACATCGACGCCCTACTCACCGAGACCCTCGGCGATCTTGCTGACCGCGTGGAGATCGAGCACCTCATTACCGAACCGGCCACCGTCTCCCCTACTGATACCGCGCTGTGGGCGGCCATCGAAGACACCACGCACGACATCTTCCCCGACGCCGCCGTGGTGCCGGTCTACGCCACCGGCGGCTCGGATCTGCGCTTCGCGCGGCGTCTCGGCGGGGTGGGATACGGCTTCGCCATGCACGCCAAAGCGCGCACGCTGGCCTCCGCCAACGCCCAGCTGCACAGCCACGACGAACACCTCTACCTTGAAGATCTCGCGCTGACCACTCGTGCGTACGCCCTGCTCACGCAACGTTTCCTGGGCGTCGACATGCACGTCACCCCGGACAGCGACCTATAACAATTTCCTGTGCAACTCTTCACGGACTGGGCATTCCATGCAATGATGGTGCGCATGACTGCTACCTCTCGTAAGACTCTGAAGACCTCCATCGTTGCTGGCGCTACCGCGCTCATCGCTTCCGCTTTCACCCCAGCCGCCTCCGCGGATGCCGTGGACGACATGCTGGCCAAGATGCCTTCCGGCCCTATCTCCTGCGAGCAGGCCAACAAGTACTGGACCAGCGAGGCTGACTTCCAGTCCAAGAAGAAGCAGGCCCTGGCCGTGGCTACCTTCCACCCGCGCGGCGGCGAGATCCGCGCGGCTATCGGCCGCATCGACGAGGCCGCCAACCGCTGCGGCCTGCGCGGCACCACCGGCTCCAAGCCTTCCGCTCCGAAGCCAGCCCCGAAGCCTTCTGCCCCGAAGCAGAACACCACCGCCCCGAAGCCTTCCGCTCCGAAGCCAGCTCCGAAGAAGCCGGTGCAGCGCAGCACCAAGCCGGTATATAAGGTTTTCGTCTCCCCGGGCATGCCTACCTTTGACGTTCCCGTCGCCAACGTGGCAACCGTTCGCCTGCCGGACGTCGCTGAGATGGCTCAGGACGCGCTGGCTGGCGGCTCCTCCCTGCCGCAGGGTTCTTCCCTGCCGCGCTAAATAAAACCGGCGTATCGTGGTGTGCACCCAAACAAGAAAGGTGCACACCATGGACGCACAGCTCAAGGAAGTTCTCCTTCACCAGGTCACCTCTGAACACGAGGCGGCGCTGGTATACACCAAGCTCGCCTACGAGATGGACAACCTGTCCTTCCCCGGCATCCGCGACTGGTTCTACGCCCAGGCGGAAGAAGAGCGCACCCACGCGCAGAAGTTCGCCGACCACCTGCTGGATCGCGGTGAGCGCGTGAGCATCGGCACCATGACGGTCCCGGACATCACCGCCGCCTCGCCTCTCGACGCCTTCGAGGCCGCCCTGAAGCACGAGGAAAAGGTCTCCGCCGAGATCCGCACCATCGCCCAGGTGGCCGACGAGGTCAAGGACTTCGAGTCCCGCTCCCTGGTCAACTGGTTCCTCAACGAGCAGATTGAGGAAGAGGCTACCGTCTCCGAGATCATCGACCAGGTCAAGCTCGTGGGCAACGACGGCTCGGGGCTGCTGCGTATCGACGCCCGCTTGGGCGGCCGCACCGAACCCAACGCATAGGCCTAGATATCGAAGTAGATTCCGGCGTGCAGGCTGCACCCGGGGTTAAACAGGTGCCCGCAGGCACAACATGCCGGGGCACCTTCGTCATGTGTGTACCGCGCGTAGTCCATGGTGGTCCCGCACGCCCCGCACAGCACGGCGTCGGCAGCCGCCACATCCATGCGCCCGAAGGGATGGTCCGCCAACTCCTCGTGGCAGGCGTGGCACGCCCAGTATTCCCCGCACGTCGCGCACTTGTTGGCCACCACGTCGCGCACCGATCGGTAGTGCGCGCACCGGCCCATGGCGTCCACCGCCACCCCGCGCACTGTCGCGTTCTTAGCGTCCATGACTCCACAGTGTACGGCGGCAACGGGCGCTACACTGGTATCCGCTAACTTCCCCCGCGGTCCATCAACACCCAAGGAGCATTCCAGACCTATGAGCCAGCCCATCATCACCGTGTCCGCAGTGGTCTTCCGCGATGACGCAGGCAAGGTGTTGACAGTCCGCAAGCGGGGCACGGACAAGTTCATGCTGCCGGGCGGCAAGCCGGAGGCCGGGGAATCCGCTATGGACACCGCCATCCGCGAGGTTGCCGAGGAGATCGGCGCGCACCTGCGCCCAGAAGACCTGACGCTGCTGGGCGAGTTCACCGCACCCGCGGCCAACGAGCCGGATCACCAGCTCATCAGCACCGTTTACACCGCCACCACCCGCATCATCCCGCAGCCCGCCGCGGAAATCGAGGAGACCTCGTGGCGCGATCCGATGCAGCTCACCGACGATCTCGCACCCATGCTGCGGGAGAACGTCTTCCCCGCCCTCGACGTCCAGGCCCGCACCGCGGTCACCGTCTTTACCGGCGCGGCGATCGGCACCAACCCGGACAACCTGCGCCTGGCGCAAGAGCTCGGCCGCGGCCTGGCGGACAACAACATGTCGCTCATTTACGGCGGCGGCAAGGCGGGGCTCATGGGCGCGGTTGCCGACGCCTGCCTGGAAGCCGGCGGCACGGCCATCGGCATTATCCCGGAACACCTTGTCAGCGACGAGATCGCACACGCCGGGCTCACGGAGCTGGAGGTCGTGGGCACCATGTCCGAGCGCAAGCAGCGCATGGGCGAGCTCGGCGACGTCTTCGTGGCGCTGCCTGGCGGCACCGGCACCCTGGACGAGTTGTTCAATGAGTGGACCGCGCTCCAGCTCGGCCTGCACTCCAAGCCGGTGGTGCTCTTCGGCTCCCAGTTCTGGCAGCCGCTCGTTGACATGGTCGATCACATGGTGGAACAGGGCTTCATCCGTGCCACCGACCGCGAGCACCTCATCGTCGCAGACAGCGTCGCCGAACTAGCCACAACCCTGCGCACCTGGACGCCGCCGAAGCCGAAGTGGTCGAAGTAGCTAGTCCTGCCCCGGCTTCTCGACGCCCCGCGCCTCCCACTCCTGCTTGATCCGCTCGGACTTCTTGTGATTGCGCAGGGCAATGATGCCGAAGGCGATGCCGAGGAGGATGGGCACCCAAATTTTGGAGTATTCCAGCAGGAACAGGACCCAGTCGGGGGCCTGGGGAAGCTCGAATTCCGGCACCTGGAGAACGGGCAGAACGATGTCTGGGAAGTCCAGCGTGGGCAGCGTGATCTGCGGCGGCGAGGGCAGATCCGGCATGTCCCAGTCGGGCAGAAAACTCAACAGCCAGTCAATAATGGGCTCCAGAATGCGGCCCAGGATCGGCATGACCACCAGCGCGAACAGCGCCCAGCCACCTTTGCCGAGCCCGGCGAGCATCGGGTAGAGCAGCCGCTTGGTAGCGGACTCCTCCATCGCCTGTTTGCGCTTTTCGCCGCGCGAGCCCGGGGGTGCGTCGAATTCCACGACCGCGTCGCCCTCGCGGTAGTCGATGTCCAGGATGTCGCCGAAGAGGTTCTTGGTCAGTTTCAGGTGTGGCTTGTCCCGACCCACCATTGTGCCGGGGGTCTCCAGCGATTCACCCAGGTGCTTCTGCAGCGGGAGGCGCCCGTTCTGCACGGACTCGTAGCGGCGCACCGGCTCGCCATTGACCTCGATGACCAGTCGCCTCGTTGGGTTATCCGCCCAGGCTTCCAGCCGCTCGCGTAAACCGGCATCCACGCCGGGATCGGTGCCTTCAGTTTTCGCATCTTCGTCAGGCCGCGGCCAGTCGGGGTAGCGTTCCAGGAATTCCGCGTCGAACCCACTGTGCACGGCGATGGTGCCGCGCTCCGGGTGGTGCAGCGTCCAGGTCTCCATGGGTTAGAACCCCTCGCGGACGCGTCGGCTCCCGGGGCGCTTCTCCCCTATCTTCGCCGCGAACCACGTCAGCAGGCCGAAGATGGGCACGTACCACCACGTGCCTTCGTTGTAGTACAGCGCCACCGTCGCCCAGAACACCAGCGCCACCAACAGCGGCAGGGTCAGACTGGCGCGGAAACGATAACCGTCGACCGCGCCCACGACGGCGCAACCCAGGCCCACCAGAATGACGATGAGCCAGCCGGCCAAGGGGGCGTCGACAAGCATGTGTACTGCCACGGGCATCAGAAACAGCCATGCGATGAGCACGCATGGCAAGGTCCAATCTTTGCCCTTGCGCTCGGGTTCCTTTTCCTCTGTCATGGCAACCTACAATACATAAAGGTTTAATTAATAAGTGCTACGCCACGGACGCTTCTCGACGCCTCATCAACTTCCGCACCTTCGTCACAAACCACCAGGCCACACCCAGGAACACCGCGAGGATGATGAACACCAACACGGGGGCAAAGATGGCTGCGCCCGTCAGCGCGGCGGTCACCACGTTCTCCGTCGTGGAGACCACTGGCGCGCCCACGCCCACGGTAGAGGCGTTGATCACCGGGCGCGAGGTGGACTTGAGGAAGTGCATGGCAAAAGAAATCGCGATGCCCACCACGATGAGCACCCACGTCTTGCCGTCGGAGAACACTGAGCCATCCGCCACCATCTGCGTATCCAGCGCGGACGCGAACATCAGCCCGCCGGACGTGGGCCGAATGGCGGTCTGGATGATGTCATTGACCGAGTCCACCGCCGGGATCTTGTCCGCCACGAACTCGATGGCCAGCAGCACGCCGACGATGGTGAGCAGGATCGGATCGCTCAGCCACATCCAGCCCTCGGGCAGGGTGACAAAGTCGGTGAAGCGCGCCAAGAGCCCGTAGACCAGCAGCGGGATATAAGCGTTCAGGCCGGCGGACGTGGCCAAGCCGATAGCGGTGGATAAAGCCATGGAATTAGTTAATCACAGTGAGTGGTTCCGCTCAGCGGGGCGGGCACCGAGCTTACGACTGCGCAAGTAAAGCCATACTGCTAGAACCCACCCCACTATTACCCTGCCAAAGATAATCCACAGGACGCCGTCGTCTGGGGCGATGCCGGCCAGCGTCGAGGCAAGGTTACCCGCCGTGTGCACAGCGAACGCCAGAAACCACCACCCCAGGACGCTGCGGAGCGCACCGGTACGGCACACCAACACCCCTACGCCGAAGGCGGCCAACCCAGTGTAGACCGAATGCCCAAACGGACCAGTGAGAATACGGATCACTGTGGCGCTTACCGCGCCGATAACATCGCTGTCCAGGTCCTTGATGACGCGGTCAGCGATAAAATGCGGGTTTTCACCGGCGGTAAATCCCACGCCCACCGCAATACCGATAGGCACAGCCTCAATGGCGCGGTGAAGCTTAACAAAGCCCGCGCAGATGAGCGCCACACCGACTACTTTGAGCGTCTCCTCGTTCACGGGAGAGTACGCGGCTGCTTCCAGCCAGTACAGGTCCACCTTGTCCAAGATTTTCGACGCGGCCGTGTTAAAAAACACCGCAGGACCCGAGCACGCTAGGCCCCACGCCAGCCCCAACCCAATGGGCACCCAGCGTGATCCCTGAGGCAACGCCGGGTGGCGGCGTAACAACAGCCACGTCAATGCCAGCACGATGACGGCGAGTCCCACTGAAAACGTCATGCCCACCGCGGTACGGGGATCGTTGATAAGGCTTCGGGTTGTCACCACGAGTCCCGCAGCCAACAGTATGACGAATCCCCAACGCAGAAAGGAGACATGTACCTGTCGCATCTACTTGTCCTCCTTCACCACGTTGTCTGCCAGGGCGCGGGAGTGCGGCCCGTCAAAGTGCAGCCCACACACGGTGGCGTTCCCTGCTCCAGCTTTCCGCGCGGCCACGGTCACGCGTTCGCCGTCGTCAAGCACCCACAGTCCCGAGCTGCGTTCTTTGGCCAGCGCAACTGGGAGCTCAGAGTCACCGCGGAAAAACCGATGCTGACGGGCAACGACCATGGCTAGATCGGCGTCTTCTTTCACCGTGCCTGAATTACTCCGCACGGACGTGTCCCCGCACTTCCATTTCGGTGCGTCCGCCGTAAACCCGGGGCCTTCTGAACACTGCTTCCCAGGGATCGACAAGCCTTTGAAATGCACATCACTGCTCCCGCGCTGTTGCGGCGTGCGTTCTGGCATCGCCTCACTCGTGGCGACAACGCCGCCGAGTACCAGTGCGGCGAGAGCGACCAGCGCTGCGGTCTTCTTCTGTATCTGCGTATCTTGAACATCCATGGCACCTAAAACTAGAAAGATCCGTGCCGCGGCTCTTCCTCCCTGGGGAGGATTTCTCACAGACAGGTTCTGGCTAACGTAGAAGGCATGGTTATTCGACGGTGGTGGAAGCGGCATACCCTGCGTGCGGAGATAAACGACCGCCATGGCCACTCCGCCTACAAGCGAGTCTTTCTGCTCACTGCTGCCATTGTGGGCGATAGTGCCGCTTTGATCTACCACTTTGTTGCCGCCGACCGCGCCTCAGTAAACGAGGAATGGACCGATCCCATCCTCACCGCCATCGCGATCATCGTCCTTGCCACCCTGGGAAGCTGGCTGGTGCTCCCGCTGGCGCTGCGGCACGTGCCGCGCGAATACGATCCCGCACAGTCTTACCCCGGCTCGCCCGCCACGCTCATCGCGGCGGTGGCATATCTGGCCACCGCCGGGCTCAACCCCCTGCGACTAAGCCTGGCTATCGTCTTTATTTCCTTAACCTCCCGAGGCAGCCTGAGGTGGTCCTTCACCGGAACTTTGGTGCTCACTACATCCCTCCTGGTGCGCCTTTATGAGCCTTCATTCTTCGACATGCCCGGACCAGCCACCGCGGCATTACTGCTGCTGTGGAGCGTTTTCATTCTTCCCGGGCTCGTCTTCGGACTCGCTCGCGCCAACCGCCGGGAAAGGCAGTCAAAACTCCTCGCGCAGGCACAGCGCGCTCAAGAAGACATCACTCGCCTGCAGGATCAAGCCCGGCAGGAAGAACGGGACAACATCGCCCGCAACATGCACGATTCTCTCTCCCACCGGCTCAGCCTCATCTCCGTCTATGCCGGCGGCCTCAAGTACAACACCACCCTGGACCCAACAACTATCCAGCAGTCCGCGGCCACCATTCAGGAGGAGGCGGAACAAGCGGTGCAGGATCTGCGCTCAGTCCTGCAGACCCTGCGTTTCGACGACCGCGTGGATCCCCGCGCCACCCTCTACGATCTCGTGGACCGCGCCCGCGCATCCGGGGCCCGTGTCGCATTGCGTTTTGACGACCCTGCCACCGCCGACACACTTGACGCCCTGCCCACGATCCTGGTCCACACGTTGGGTTACGCCGTCCAGGAGGGACTCACCAACGCGCGCAAACACGCCCCGGGAACGAAGATCATTATCGACGTCGCCACGCGACCAGGTGGGCTCACCGTCACCATGAGTAACCGCATGCCGGCACAAGACACGGCGTCGCCAAGCGGTGGCTACGGACTCATTGGCTTGGACGAACGCGCCCGCCTCGTCGGCGCAGACTTCACCGTGGATTCCTCCGCCACGGACTTTTCTTGGACGTTGACCCTGCCCACCCACACGATGAAGAAGGAAAAATGACCCCACTGACAGTCGCGCTCGTCGACGACGAAGAAGCCCTGCGTAAAGGTATTAAAATCATCCTGGACGGTACCGACGATGTCACCGTCGTAGCGGAAGCTAGCAATGGCAAAGACGCCGTGGAAGTCATCTCCCGGGCGCGTCCCGATATTGTGCTCATGGATATCCGCATGCCCGTCATGGACGGGATTGCGGCCACCGCGGCCCTGCACACGATTGACAAGGATCTCCCGATCATCATGTTGACGGCTTTTGATACCGACACCTTCATCGTGGACGCGTTGCGCGCCGGCGCGGTGGGTTTCCTCCTCAAGTCCACGGGCCCGGAGGCCCTCGTCTCCGCTATCCGCGCTGCTGCCGCGGGCCAGCAGATGCTCAGCCCCGACGTAGTGTCCAATCTGTTGGCACTCGCCCGGCCTGTGGATCCCGCTAGGCAAGACGCGCCGACCACGCCGGCAACGGACAGAATTCAGCCGGACCAACTCGCCTATTTGAGCCCCCGCGAACGCGAGATCGCCCAGCTCATCGCGCAAGGCCTCGATAACACCGCCATCGCGGAAAGCCTGTTCATCTCCACGACCACCGTCAAAACCCACGTGAAAAACATTCTTCACAAAATCGGCGGCAGCAACCGCGTCCACATCGCCATCGCTGTGCTCGGCGGGGCACGCCACGGCAAAAATCTATTGCTATAACCAGCAAAAACCACTAATATAAAACCAGCATTCCGCTTCAACATCAAGGGGTTACGCCAGTGAAGATCTCCCAATAGTTAGCCGCCACCTTCGCTTTCTATTGCTTTAGGAGATCCCTCTTGCCTAGTTCCTCAGCAAAGCCCTCGTTGACCGTTGCTTCACTGACGTGGGCCTTCCCTGCCGGGCCCAATCTGTTCAATGACTTGAGCTTCACCGTGCCTCCGGGACTGCATGCCCTGGTCGGTGCCAATGGCGCGGGCAAGTCCACGCTCTTCACACTTATCGCGGGCTTGTTGCGCCCCACCGGGGGCACCATCACCGCCGGAGAGGTGGGCTACCTCCCGCAGTTTCCTGCCGCCGTCGCGGCGATAACCATCTCCGATACGCTCGGCATCACCGACATCCGCGACGCCCTTGCCCGCATCGAGGCGGGAATCGGCACTGCTGCTGATTTCGACACGGTCGGCGACAACTGGGACGTCCTCGACACCACCCGCGCCGCGCTCGCGCGGGCGGGTGTGCCTGACGACGTCGATAGGCCCTTGCGCACCTTATCCGGCGGGGAGCGCACCGCCATTGCCGTGCTCGCGCAACTGCGCGCCCGGCCGCAGGTGTTACTGCTGGACGAGCCCACCTCCAACCTGGACCAGTCCGCACGAGCCTGGCTTTTCGACGCCCTGACCAGCTATGCCAGCGGCGGGCGCTGCGTATTTGCCATCAGCCACGACCTCGAGTTCCTCGAACTGATGGATTCGATCTACGAACTCCACCACGGGCACATCCGCCACTTTGGTGGGCCGTACAGTCACTACCGCGACGCCATCGCCGCCGAGCAACACGCGGCGCTCCAAGCCCACGCCACCGCCCGCAATGAGCTGAAGACCCAGAAGGCACAGCGGCAGGCCGCACAGATCGCCGCTGCGCGCAACGCCAAGGCGGGGCAGCGCGATCAGCGCAATAAGAAGTTCCCTCCACTGGTCGCGGGACTGCGCAAGCAATCCGCGGAGACTACAGCCGGCAAGCAACACCGGCTGCATGACGCCGCCGTCGACCAGGCCGCCGCCCAGGTAGCCGCCACCGACTCCGCCATCCGCAAAGACGAACTCCTCCGCCTCGAGCTGCCTGACCCGCACCTGCCCGCCGGACGCGTGGTACTCGATTACGTCGACACCGCACGCCTCCAACTCGTTGGCCCGGAGCGGGTTCGCATCGCCGGGCCGAACGGCTCCGGCAAGTCCACGCTCCTGCGAGCGCTGCGCGATTCCGGTGCCATCTGCGTCCCCTACGCCGCCGTGGAGCAGGACATCGCCTTCCCCAACTCCCACGCCACGGTCATTGAACACATTCGCGACGCCCGCCCGGGTGCCGACCCCTCCGCCGCGCACGCACACGCAGCACGGCTGCTCTTTATTGGCGACGATGCCCAGAAGCCCATCGCAGCGCTCTCCGGTGGTGAGCGTCTACGCTTAGCCCTAGCGCACGCGACGTTCCGCTCCCCGATGCCAAGTCTGCTCATTCTGGACGAGCCGACCAACCACCTCGACATCGATGGCGTGGAGGCCCTGTCCACGGCGCTGCATCACTGGCGCGGGGCGCTGCTCTTTGTCACCCACGATGAAGAGTTGTCCCAACGCCTTCACCCCGGTCGGACCCTTGGTCCCAACCTTCAGCCCTAAGGAGCCCCCATGGCCCAGTACATGCTCAGCGTCTTCCACGATCCCGGCGTCCACGCGACGGGTGCGTACGCGACGGAAGAAGAAATGCAAGAGGCCTTTGCCAAGGTCGACGCGTTTAACCAGATGCTGATGGACAGCGCCGCCTTCGTCTTCGCCGGCGGGCTCAATCCCCCGGAGTCCGCCCGCCGCGCGCACCCGGACGGCACGCTTGCCGACGGCCCCGCCGGCCCCGGCCCCTACCTCGGCGGGTTCTGGGTAGTCACCGCGGACACCGACGCCGCAGCCGCCGAGCTCGCCGCTCAGGCCGCCGCCGCGTGCGGGCAGACCGTTGAGGTCCGCGCGCTGCAGGGCTAAGCACAAGCTTGCACTCCCCGACTTTGACACGTTTGCCCGAATTTCACGCCCGCGGCCGGGCAAATGCGTCAAAGTTGGGGAGGTTAGTCTAGGAGAATGAAAACCTCCTCTCCCCATCACGCCAAACAACACATTGAGTGGTCATCCGTCGCACTCTTTTACGCCATCGCGTTGGGCGGCGCGGCGGTCATCGCGGGGCTCATCGCCCTGGTGCCAGTGAGCGCACGCCCGCTGGCCATGGGCATCGGCGCGATGGTGACGATGTTGATGCCTGCGGTGGCCGGTGTCGTGGTGGAATGGCGTCGCGGGCAGGGATTTCTGGCCGTGGCCAACTGGAAGGCGTTTCGGGTGCGCTGGAAGCGTGGCCTGGGCCAGGTGCTGCTGTGGAGCGTGCTTGTTATGCTCCTTATTACTCTGGCGATGACCGCGATGACGTTCGTCAGCGGCGCGGTGCCGGGCGGCGGGACGGTGCAAGCCGACGTTGACCTCTCCGCGTTCGCGCCCGGCGCGCCGTCGATTCAGTTCTGGGTGTTCCTGGCGGGCACTTTCGTGCAGGCGATGATCGCCGGGCTCACCATCAACGGCGTACTGGCCTTCGGCGAAGAGTACGGCTGGCGCGGAGTCCTGCTTGAGCTGTTGCGGCCGCTCGGCTATGTGCGCGCGAACCTACTCATTGGTGTGCTGTGGGGGCTGTGGCACGCCCCGCTCATCATGCTGGGGCATAACTACGGCCCGAACTGGGCGGTAGGCATCCCGCTGTTCGTGCTGTTCACCACGCCGTTTTCGTTCCTGCTGTCCTGGGTCCGCGAGCGCACCGGCACCGTGGCCGCGGCGGCAATTGTGCACGGCGCGTTCAACGGCCTCGCCGGCGCATTCGTTCTGGGGCTCGCTGACGCCAACAACCTCATCGCCCCACCCGTCGGAGTGCTCGGCGCGGTGGCAATGGGGATCGCCGCCGGGGCGATCTGCTGGCTCCCGGCGCGGAGCAGCTAAAAGCCCGCCCGTCCCCTATCGATGTCACGCTGCACGTCCAAGGCGGCCTGGCGGGGCTTCGGGGTCGGCGTCTTCTGCGCGTTGGGAGATGCGGCGCTGCATGATCCCGGCGGGGATGGCGATGAGCACGATGGCTACGTTGACAACACTGGCAAAGGTGGTCACGGCGATCTCCCGGGTCTCGGTGCCTCTTGTTTTCACCCTACAATGCGTGCTGCCGGGCGCACTGCGATTGATTAAAAATCTACGTTGTGAGCGCAAGTCAGCCTTTTACGGGCCAAAAATCGGCGACTTGCGCTCAGTAACTAAATTCCACGTCCAGACTTTGGCACAGCTGTTGGAGAGCTTGATTCGCTACCAAAGGTCTGCTCGCCTTTAGGGTGTTGGCGCAGCCATCCTAAAACCACAATGCCCGTCACAATGTTGGCGATACCCAACGCGACGATGGCGGTGTTGTTGAGCTCCATGGGAAGGAGGAACCCGAGGAGCGCCATTATCGCATGCATGCCGCCATGGGTGCCGGCGGCCCACCAGAAGCTACCCTTCCACACCACCACCGCACCGCCGACGATTCCCATGCCCAGCGGCAGGATGAGGTAAATGACAAAGTCCATAGCGCTCTCCTGCCCGCCGGCAGAAAGGAGGTGCGGCAGGGTGAACGCGATCGTCGTCCAGCCGACTGTGAACAACGGCCTGTCCGCAGTGGTGGAAAACAACCAGCCGCGAAACAGCAGTTCTTCCGGGATACCTTGAAGGAAATAAGACCGCACCAGCGCAAAAACTACGAATGCGGCCGCCATGCCCGCGGAATCGAAGCCTTCGGCGGCCGCAGCGCCACCGTCGCCCACGCTTCGGGCAATGAGCCAGGCGCAGGTCATGGGGAGGGCAACCACGGCGGTCCCGCCCGCAAGGCCCGGCAGAATCCGCCGCCACCCGGGGAGGCCGACGGCGGTCAAGGGCCTACACTCCACGAACCGTACCCACAGAACGACCAGAACGATCGCGACGAGTGGAGTGACCATGAAGATTCCGGAGGTACTCAAGAGGCCCATGGCGTCCTCGCGCTCGCGGGTTACCACCTGATGCAATGGGACGCGGACAAAGTTGGAGACGAACATGAAGAAGACTGCCACGAAGGCACGGATTACCAGTCCCCACCACGTGATGGGGAGCCGGGGCTGAGATATCGCTGTTTTGTGCATAGCCTCAACCTAGAAACCGTGAGGTCAATGGAACAGTAACTGCAGTCACGACCCGAGAGAAAAAGTCATGACCCACGTCATGGTCCTGCGGTTATAGAGTTGCTCTTGTGAAGCCTTCCTCCCCGACCCCGACCAAGTCCCCCGCCGCGATTGCGTTGCCGTTCCTCGAACATCTAGTGCCGCTCGCCGCGGCCATGATGCTCTTCGGAGGGCCGTACGAACACGCCTTCGCCTGGAACGTCCACCTAGTCACGCTGGCGGTATACCTTCTCAGTTTCTACGTGTGGCGCCAGTGCGTGGCAAAAGGTGAGAAACAGCAGGCAGCGGCCGTCGTAGTTGCCGTCGCAGTACTCGCAGTGTTCGCGACCGCCAACAACCCCTCTTCCTTAGTGGTCGTGTGTTTGGGTGTCGTGATTGTCGGACTAAGCATCTCTTTTCGGGCAAGCATCATCTACGGCGTGATCCCCACCGCCCTCGTCGGAGGCGTCCATATCGCGATTGGTTCCGAGTGGGGACAGGTGGCCACCGAAGTCTTGGCAACCGGGTTCATGGTCGCCGTTGGTATCACGCTCACCAGGATCACGTATACGGCGGCGGAAGACGCGCTGAAGAAACAGGCCCATGCCGAGCAATTGCGTATCACCAATGATCAGCTCCGCCAGGCCTTAGCAAGACAGCGTGAGCTAACCCTCGCGGAGGAACGAGAGCGCATCGCGTCCTCGCTTCACGACGGCCTCGGGCACCGCCTCACCGCAGTCATCCTCAGCCTGGACTATGCCTGCCGAGTGATGGGAAAAGACGTCGACAAGGCACAGTCTGAACTCGCCCAAGCTCGCCGCAACACTGTGGACGCGCTCGATGACATGCGCATGGTCGTGCGCGCCCTGCACCCCATCCAGCTGGAGTCCGAGTCCTTCGTCTCGGCCTTGCAGTCGCTCAGCTCGTCGTTTTCTTCGACCGCGCTCACCGTCAACCTCACCATCGAGGAACCGGAACGGGTAAGCGCCATCCCTTCCACCATGGATCACTTCCTCCTCGCCGCCACGCAGGAGGCGCTGACCAACGTCATCCGTCACGGGCACGGGGTATCGGAAGTAGACATTGATGTGCTTATCGACGACCAGCTTGTCTTACGCATCGCCGACAACGGCCCCGGGGACGACACAGCTACACAAGGTTTTGGTCTGCGTTCACTGAGTCATCGAGCAGCCGTGCTCGGCGGTAGCTTGAAGGTCTCCAGTCATGGTGGCATCGATGACGGATTTGCGCTCACCATTTCCCTGCCCTTGAACTCATCAGCTACCCGGGAGGGAGCTCATGCCTAAACGCATTATCCTCATCGATGACCATGAGATGTTGCTGCGCGGGCTCAGCCTCATCTTTGACACGATTGACACCTGCGATGTGGTGGCCACCACCACGGATGGGGCGCGGATAAGTGCTCTCATCTCAACGCATTCCCCCGACGTGGTTGTCACCGATGCCGTAATGCCGCGGTTCTCTGGCCTGGACGTAGTCAAGACCTGCGCTCAGCATCATCCCGACGTGCCCGTCATCGTGCTGACCACTTTTGACGATGAGTCACTAGTCCGTTCCCTCATGGAGTCGGGAGCTGCCGGGTACGTGCTCAAGGACATCAGCGCGGAAGATCTCGCCGACGCGGTGGCCGCTGTGTCCGCGGGCGGCATCGTGTTAGACCCGCGCATCGCTCGCTTTCTGCACCGTTCGCGTGCACCCCAGTCCGGCGTTACTACGTTGACCCACGCGGAGAAGCAGGTGGCCGAACTTGTTGCCCAGGGCAAGAACAACAAAGACATCGCCGCCGCGCTCTTCCTGGCCGAAGGCACGGTCAAGAACCACGTCTCCACGCTGTTGCGGAAGATGCACGCGCCTGACCGCACGGCACTGGCTCTCGACCTGGCGCGCGCGTTCGGCTACCTCGTCGAGCCTTTCCGCTCCTCGCAGCTGTTGACTAGGTGCCGTGACTCCTTGCGCTAGACCGTGAAGAACCCGACCGCATCCCACGCGAGCCAGGCGCCCTCGGCGAGGGTGGCGGTGAGGGTGTTGTGGCCGGGCGCCAAGGTGCCGTCGGGAAGCGGGATTTCGAAGGCCGCGGGTTTCAGGGCGGTGGCGGTGTGCGCGTCGTCGTTCTTAGAACCGGCAGTGCCGCCTTGAGGAAGCTCAAGTGACGTGGTGAAGTCATTGACCTTCAGCTCCAGCGTCCCGCCCAGCTTGGTCGTGTCGATGACCCACAGCGCCAGCACCGTGTTGGCCCGCGAAATGTCCTTGTCAGCAACATCAAAGTCCCAATGCAGGGTGTAGGACTTCTTACCGCCCCATTTATCCTTCGGACCGGGAAGCAGGTACGGGACGTCCTCGGCGGTGGCGTCGGCGCCAATGCTGATCTCACCGTCGGGATAGGCCTCCGCGATCTTCTTGTAGCCCTGGGGCGCGAACTGGAACTCCGAGGCGCGGAGGTCAAACTCACCCAGCGCCGCGAGCTTCGTCCCGGTGGTTGCCGAGCGTAGCGACGCCGCGCGGACCGGGCGGGAGGGACCTGACGTGTTGCCCGCGGCGTCGACGACGATGACGCGATACTTCCACTTCTCCCCCTGCGGATCGAGGCGGTCGTGCAGGAAAAAGGGGAAGATCGTCTTGCCCAGTAACGTCCAGCCAGAGCCGCTGTGCCCTTCGACGCGGTAGTGATCCAGGGGCGTCGAGAAGCCCAGGGGCTCCCACTCCACGCGGTTGGCCATGAGCTGAGGCTCGGCACTCACTGAAGAAACCTTTGGGGTGCGCATCTCTTAGTTCTCCTTTTCAAGTCGGTGGGAGCCGGCAGGCGTGGTGTAGGCGAAGGCAACCTCGCGGGGTGCGCGATCGTCGGCCTCAACGTAGGGGACCACCACGAACTCGGAATCCAGGCGGTCCGGGGTGACATCAACGCGGATATAACCGCGGCGCTTATCCATGTCCTTGACGTAGTCGTGCGCGAGCCAATCGTCACTCGTGCTGCCAGCCTGGCCGTCGCCGTCGGAGGCTATCGACGTCGCAATGAGCTCGACGCCGAGCGAGGACTCCGGATCGCTCGTGTCATCCCACAACTCCGCGGCGCAGTGCTGATGGATGTCACCGGTGAGCACCACCGGGTTGCTGATCTCGCGGAAGAGGTCAAGGAGGCGGCGTCGAGAAGCCGGGAAGCCGTCCCACATGTCAATCTTGTCGTCGGCGATAGGCGCGACCACGACACTGTTGGTGAGCACATTCCACGTGGCCGGCGACGTCTGGAACCGCTCGGTCATCCAAGCTTCCTGCTCCTCGCCGAGGATGTTGCGATCAGCAGTCTGGGTCTCATCATCCGGAACCGCGGAACGGTATTGGCGGGTATCAACGTTCACGAAGCGCAGGAGGTTGCCCACGTCAAAGGAGTTGTAGATCTGCGAGTTCGGCCCCTCCGGGAAAGCCTCAGGCGCGACTGGGGTGTTTTCATAGAACGCGCGGTAGGCGGCGGCACGCTGATAGGCAAAGTGTTCCGCGGTGGTGCCCTTCTCCGACCACAGACCGGCGTGATTGTTTTCCACCTCGTGGTCATCCCAGATCACGATGAAAGGGTGCGCGGCGTGCGCGGCCTGGAGGTGCTTATCGGACTTAAACAAGGAATACCGCAAGCGGTACTGCTCGAGGGTCTGCACTACGTGCTGGAATTGCTCGGGCACCTGTGCACCGTGGCGCCACAGGTTGTCGCCTTCCAGGATGGCGTACTCGTAGATGTAGTCGCCGACGAAGAACACGAGATCCAGGTCTTCTTCCTCCACCATGTGCTTCCACGCGGTGTAGTGGCCGTGGTACCAGGCCTGGCACGAGGCCACCGTGAAGGTGAAGTTGTCCACGTCCTTGCCCGGCGCGGGCAGGGTGCGGAAATGACCGACGGGGCTCGTAGACCCTTGCGCGTGGAAGCGATAAATATAGTCAGTGCGGGGTTCCAGCCCGGTGACTTGCGGGTGCACCGAGTGTGCGAGGTCAGGCTGCGCCATGGCTTCGCCGTGGGCGACGGGGTGAGCAAAGTCCTTGTCCTCCGCACTGGCTACTTCCCACTTCACCCGGACGTCCTTGAGGGGCATTCCGGCGTGGCCGTCCTCCGCCAGGGGCTCCGGGGCGAGGCGGGTCCACAAAATCATGGAATCCGAGCGCGGGGTGCCGGATGCGACGCCGAGCCCGAACAAATCCTTGCCCCACGTGCGCGAGGAGCTACTCGACGCCGTGGACGATCCCTGCCCGTGCGCGGGCGCAGCGATTCCCGCCGCGATGGTGGCGGTGCTAAGGCCGGCAAGCTTCAACAAACTCCGGCGACTGAGGTGGTGATCAGACAAGGTTGTGGGTCCTTTCTTCGTACCTGTGAGTGCGGAACGCAAGAACAATAACACCGCGGTTATGATTCTGCAGCGCGAAGAATAATCCCACTAAATGAGACGCTTAATTGACGTTTTCCCAGTTGTATGGGCCAAAATTCTTTTTCGTTCAACGCGCAAGTAATTTGTTGGCCGCCACCACCATCACCACAGTCCATCACCCCACCGCATCATGAAGATCTTCCCACTGAGCTATTTGAATCGACAAATGAGATCCCAGGAAGCCGACACCCGCCGTCGCCTAGCACACATAATCTTCGTGTTATACGGTCTGGCTATCCCGCTATCGCGATGCTGCCTATCAGCCAGTGGGGTACCCCAACCAGAGTCCGACCTACCAGGAGATTTCAATGTTTGCTCACTTCAAGCGCACAATCACCGCCGGCGTACTCGTTGCCGCTACTGCAGCCGGCGGATTTGCCCCCGCCCCCGACACCACCCCAACCCCACAGTTCGGTGCTGCCACCGCAAGCGCCGCCACCGCGCATAAGTTCCAGTACATCAACCAGGACCAGGACCAGGGCACCGAATGGATTGACTGCGGGCCCGCGACCATCTTGATGGCACTGCTGCAAAACGGTGGTAACCTCCCCGACAGCTACACCGCCGAGAGCCAAGCCCAGGCCATGACCGACATCCGCGGCAACCTCTCCGGCTACCTCCAGACCCCGGACATGATCAACATCCTCAATGCCCGCGGTGTCTCCGGCACCCAGTACCTGGGCGCCAATGCCACCAACGCCATCCAGGACATCAAGGACGGCAAGAGCGCCATCATCCTCACCACAACCGGCGTCATCGCAAACGAGAAGGCGCGCCCCGGTTTCGGCCACTACGTCTACATCTCGGGCTACAACTCCGAGACCCAGACGTTTACCGTCAACGATCCGCTCAAGGTCGAGGAAGCTTCTTACCAGGCCACCGAGCAGCAGCTGACCAACATCATCACCCAGTCCGCTGAGGGCAACACCCCGTGGGTCTACACCATGTAGCACCGCCCCTCGACATTGAGCTCTGCTCGAGACAACCTTCGACTAGAGAGCAGCCGCACGGGCATTAGTGCCCGCAACCTCGCCAACGGGTTCGTTGCGCTCGTTGCAGCACATGCTTGCCGACGCCCACTACATCGTCGCCGAAGCACAACCGTACGGCGCGCCGGGCATCGCGTAGCGCTCAAGCTGCATGAAGGCAGGCAAATACCCGGATACCGGATGGTAGCCCGCGGCGGTGATCCACGCGGCGGCGTCGTTAAGCGCGCTGGCATCGATGACCTCGCACGTCACCTGGGCGCCGGGAAAGCTCGACGCGACGCTCGCGTGCACCAACCGCTCGAGCTCGCCGCTGCTCTCCCCCGCCACCGCCACCATGATGCGGTGTTCGCCATCCACATCCCGCTCGTGCCGCACGCCGACCCATGACGCACGCGTCTCGCGCACCACTGCACGCACCGCCGCTAAAGCGAGTGCTCGATCCGTCACAGCGAGCTGCCGAGCGCCCAGCGCCCGCGGCCACAGGGCGGGCAACCCTTCCGAGCGCGGGATCGGCTCTGAGACCACCTGCACGGGAAAATCCACCGATGCGCCGACTCCCAAAGCATCGAGGACGTCGCACACGTCGTGCGCCACGGCACCCGCCGGCGCCTGCGGTGACACCTCGATGGCCATTAGTGGCTGGTCTATCGAATCACCCACCCGTGTCACGTTATTGGCCCGCACCGCGTGCACAGCACCAGCGGCCGCCTGCCCCCAGGTAGCCAGCGATTCCCACAACACCTCCTTGGTGGCGTGCGCACCAAGCCCGTGCGGATCCGCCGCCATGCTGTCTTGTTGCATTTCAGCGACAACCGCAGCGGAGTCGAGATAGCCACCCACATGAATCCTCTGATCAACGATGCTCTCCCCCGGAACAAACGCGCGCGCCTGAACACTGTCGCTGTGGGGATCGCGGTGCAGGATCACGTTGTGCTCCTCGCCCACCCACGGCGCCGGCAGCATATCCGCACTCAGCGGGATCCGGTACAGCGAAATCGCAATACCCTCCGCGTCCGGTTCATGCACTGTGGCAGGAAACTCCGTGTGGAGGCTCAGTTCTGGGAATGCTCCGTGGCAATCAACCTCGCTTCCGAACGTATTCGCAAACACCTGCGCCCGTTCAATGAGGTGCTCCACGACGTCGCGGCTAAACAGCGGCTCCCCGGCAAGCGCATGCAGCGTCATCGGCGATGACGAACTCGTCACGCTATATGCGAGGCGCCCACAGCCTAAGACTCCCGCGGCTCGGACGAATTCCCTCGTGCGCTCGCGGACTACAGCTTCCGTGAAATACTCGCGCACGGCCAGCGCAAGCAGCCCCAGCGGCTCTGCCCTGTTCCAGGACGGGATGTGCTCCGCTAACCTAGCGCCTGCTTCCGTGCTGCCATAACGGCGTGCGAGCTCCAGCGACGCCTCCGGGCTGTAGTCTTGCGCGCCCACACGAGCGACGTCGACAACCGCGAAGGTCCCGTCACAATCCTCCGGCGTCGTGATGTTTAACTGCTGGTGGTAGACGTAGTCCAGCGCACCTTCATCGCGAGGCGCGCCGCCAAGCAACCATTGAATGTGCATGTGTTCGCGCTCGATGCCGGTCAATACTTGAGCGTTTCCCCCAGTGGACTGAATGACGATTCGCCCCGGCACCGGCCCCGGCGCCACCACCACCGAACGCCGCGGAATCTCTGCTCCGCACGTCCACGCGGCAATTCCCATCCAGCGCACATAGTCAATAGGGTTCATGATTAAAACCCTACTTCTTGGACACATAACCCACTTTTACATTGCGAGCGCAACTCGTGCTCTCAGACGCCGATTTCTTCCAGCTTGCGCTCGCTACGTAAATTTTCCGCCAGCGCACCCACGTCCCAAGGGGTAAGTAAAAACGAAAAAGCCCCGCCGCAGCGGAGCAATGTTGTGTGATGTTCACGATGGCTGCTCAACACGGATTTTCAAGAAGCCTCTCCCGACCTGTGGATACGAAATCTCCCGAGAATTAATTCCGCCCACACCTTCACCCTTATTGGAACAAATACGGCCCTAGAATCACCACCTCACCGGTCGGCGAGAGCGCATAGCACAAAGGAAGGACATGAAAAATGCCCACCTAGCAAAGGCCAGGTGAGCATTAGAACATACGTTTAAGACTATGTCCCAGGCTTTAAGTCCGCGGCGGGACTTTGGCAAGGTCACGGCCGGTGTCCTCACGAACCATGCGGAGTCGTGCCATTGATTCTTGGCTTGCGGTTTTCCGCTCGAATGACTCTTGGATTGAAAGGTTAGTCGAGGCCACCCACAGGGCGAGCGAGATGTAGAGCATCGGCTCACGCCGAACACCGCGCTTAAAACTCGGGATAGCCTTTATGGTCGGGCCAAGTTGGTCCGGCATTATCGACTAATGGCAGTGGGATGCACTCGGTGCCTCTGTGGGTGGCGCATATCCAGAAGAACTCGCAAAAGCACTCGGACTGTTCCTACTGTTGGTCACATTCCGTGAACTGCACCGCCCATGGCACGGATTCCTCGGCAGCGCCGTAGTTGGCCTCGGCTTCGAAACCGCAGAATACATCTTCTACGGCTTCATGGGTGCTCTTACAGACCCAGTCTCCGACTAGGGCAGACTTTGGAACACCAGGCTCCTGCGTATTGCCGCCGGAACATGCCTCCTCGTAGTATTCACCGGTATCGCTGGCTGGGTACTTGGCTGGGCGCTCTTTGCTGCCGGATGGTCCCGGCCCAAACGAATCGGCTATGCCGGAGGCTTCCTTGGGCTTGCATTTGCTGGACACTTTACATGGAACCTCATGCTCGATACACAGGCATGGTGGGCCTACGTCCCCCTAGCCTCATCAGCCGCTATCGTTTACCCAACATTTTTTGTCCTTGCCCGCCGAGCGCATCAACTTGCCATGACAGATGGTACTCACACAGCTTATGTGCTCAAGCTGCAAAACGATCCAACTTTCCTCCCTGTCCACAAGCAGGAGAACCACAGCCCTGAACTACTGCGCTCCGGTTTCACTCACCGCACTGGCAACCCCCATTGATGTTCAGAATATTCCAGCGCGATCCTTAACCAAGTCACCTGGACAACTTCACCGTATAGGCAATCAACGGCATCACGGCATAGACCAACGGAATGAAGGCCACGAAAAGCAGACCGAACTCAACCCACTCATTCCAATCCACAATGGATGTCAGCACGCCAACAATAACGAAAACCCCGACCGGGACGACAGCATAGCGCGCAAAAAAATTGCGCAAAGCAACCAACTCGTCGCGCTGCGACTCAACCGTGGTATGAACAGGCGGAGTACCCGGCGCAGCTTTGAAGACATGCATATTCCCATGAGAAAGCACAGGGGTCCACCCCGCCTTGTCGAACAGTTCAAAGTATCCGGAGTCTGGTTCAGACTCATAGGCCACATCAAATACTGCCTGCTCAGGTTCTGCATCTTCAAAGCTCCAGCCATGCCCCAGCGCACCAAGACCAACCAACCGTTTTCCTCGAGCAGCCATGCGCGAAAATGTCTCGAGCTCCCTGTCCTGGCTAAAAGCCATCCCGCCACTCAGCTTTACCGTTTTCATACTTCCTCCAAAATTTGATCAGCCATCGCCAGAAGTTGACGCCGACGTTCAATATTGCGCCCTAAAATCTTTTGCCCAGTCTCAGAGAGTTGATACACGCGCCGATTCTGGTCGTTTTCCAACTCTGTAATGAATCCAGCCTCGGACAACTTCTTCAAGGTGCTATACAGCGATGCAGGTCCCAATGAAATTGCCCCATGGCTTTGTTCTTCAAGGAATTGCATCACGGCATAACCATGTCGAGGCCGCACGAGCGCCAACAAAACATGCACTGCAGTATCAGCCAACTCTCCACTTCTAAACCCGGAACTTCGTGCCAACAACACCACCCCGCCAACAAGGATCATTAAATGATATATCCATGATTGATATAGAATCACAAAGTTGCCCTCGCCGCAACATCACACGCAAACCCTCCGGTAGAGGCAGGTGGGTCCACTCCGATTAACATGTGGACAGCCGCTCGCCGTATTGCTCGGACTCAAGAGCCTGCCACAAGCCCGAACTAAGCTGCTCTTCCTATCCCTCGACAACACACGGCCAGCGTTAAAAGTACACCCGCCCCAACCCCGACCTAGCGAGCAAGCTTTAGTCCAACTGAAGCTCTTAGCAAGAATGCACCGAGGGCGAAGCGAAGAACGACAACGCAAAATGCTGGAATGGGGCTCAATGCTAAAACACAACTGCCTAACGACCCACTACAGATCGCCAGGCAGTGCAATTTTGGACTAGATCAACTCGCCAAAGTTACCGATCTAGAACCAGAAGACCTCAACGCCGCCGATAACGAAAACGGACGCCCAGCCCTCTATGACAAGGCTATCGGATGCGAATACCAACACAACATCGACATCAGAAAAGGCCCCCTCTGATAAAAGAAGTGTATCTACCGACGACACGCCGAGAGACACACTTTTGCTACTTAACCCGCAATCCTCGCCCCTCAGTAACCGGGAAACAAAAGAAACGGGTTAAACGACAGAAAGTGTGTCTGGATTCGGTGATTTGTAGTGGTTGACCTCTAGGTTTCAGAGAAGTATATGCTCCGGGAGCATATATCTGGCTCCGGGACGGTAAATCCACGGTGTGGCAGCAGTGATGTGCTACATGCGGCGTGGTGTGGTGTCACAATGTCAAAGAACCAACCACGCTGCCACTGCGGCGGTGAGATGAAACGCAACGACACCACCAGCAAAGGAACTACCAGGTGGCGATGCAAACACTGCGGCGCGTCGCGTGTGAAGCGCCGGATCGACATCACCAATTCCACGGGTTTTACCGCCTTCATTGACCACCTGACCACTGGCGCCAGCCTCGATACCATTGCCAGCCGTGTGGGATGCTCGCCGCGCACACTGCAACGCCGCTTCGAACCCTTCTGGCTCGTTGACGTACCCGATCCAACCATCGGACACATCGGGCGGGTCTACGACCAGGTGTTTCTAGACGGCACATATACCGCCGGCGGCTGTTTGATCATTGCCGCCACTATCGACCATGTCATCGCCTGGCACTGGTGCAAACACGAAACCACGCGCGACTACCAACGACTTCTCGAGCGCATCGAAGCCCCACTTATCGCCGTTATCGATGGCGGCCAGGGAGCGTTTAGCGCGATCAAAAAGTGCTGGCCCACCACGAAAATCCAGCGTTGCCTCGTGCACGCCCAACGCGTGGTACGCCGCTACACCACCTCACGTCCCCGCACTGATGCTGGGCGCACCATCTACCGACTGGCGCTGAAACTGACCCGGATCACCACCCTGGACCAAGCAGCAGCATGGGGTGCGCAACTGCACGAATTCTCCACGATCTACCGTTCCTGGATGGACGAGAAAACCACGGTCAAAGACCCTAAAACAGGTACATGGACCCGCACGTGGACACATCACAACGTGCGCAAGGCCTACAACAGCCTCAACCACCTCTGGCGCTCCGACCTGCTGTTTGTCTACCTCACCCCACCAGAAGGTGTGCTGGAGAAAAACCGGATTAAATCCACCACCAACAGCCTTGAAGGCGGCATCAACTCCCAGATCAAACTACTTGCCAGAACACACCGCGGAAGATCAGGCGAACGACAACGCCGGATGCTGGATTGGTGGCTCTACTTAAAAACCGAACTGCCCGACGATCCAGCACGAATCGCCAGGCAGTCCAACTGGGGCCAGGACCAACTCGCCAAAGTTTCCACCCTGACCCAACACGAGAACCAAGCCGACCACGAAACAGGACGACCAGCCCTCTACGACAACGCTATCGACACCGACTACACCCACTCAATCGGCATCCAGAAAGGCCAAATCTAACCCCCACGCGACACGCCGAGCCAGACACACTTTCTGTCGTTTAAGCCAAAGAAACCGGAGGTAGCATACCCTTTCGAGTTTGTTACTTCCGGTGGTGCAGTTTGTTCAACTGCTCGTTGTGCCCGGGGCGGGACTTGAACCCGCACGTCCTATAAGGACACTGGCACCTGAAGCCAGCGCGTCTGCCAATTCCGCCACCCGGGCTGGGTGTGAAACGAACCCAGGGGGTCCGTGGCAACTCGTTAAAGATAGCGCGAATCGCTTAAAAACACCAAATCGCCAGCTAAAACAGCGTCTTGCCAGGCAACAAATCGGTTGCAATCCGGGGAACCTGCCGGGCGCTGGCTACGTTATAAGGGTAGTGGCCACCTATAATGGACAAGGTTTAACCACAACGCTTCCACATCCCTACAAGAATCGAGGTCCGGCAATGTCAGTGATGGCACGCTTCGCCAAGCTCGACTCCGCCATGCAGCGCGGCCTCGATAACGCCATGGCCTACGTCTTTGGCGGCAAGGTGGTGCCGGAAGAGATCGAGGAACTGCTCAAGCAAGAAATCCAGGACAACCTCGCCGCGGACGAAGAAGGGCTCGTCTTTGTCCCCAACGTCTTCGCGGTCGGAGTGTCCTCCAAGGACCTGGAGAACTTGTCGCAGGACCAAGATTTGCCGTTTAATTTCGCCGATACGTTAGGGCGCTTCATCCGTAACCACGGGTGGGCGCTTGAGGGCCCCGTCGTCGTCCGCATCGCGGAGGAGTCGGGACTGCGTACCGGTCAGCTGCGAGTCAACTCATACGCCGATCCGGAGCCCGAGGATGACACGGGTTTCGAGGCCATCGTGCACGACCCAGAAGACGACGCAGCGCCGGTACAGTCCACGGAACAGGAGAATACCCACATGAATCAGCCATACAACGATGCAGACGCCGCCACCACTGCGTTTGTCCAGCAGAAGCCGGAAGATAAAGCCAGCGTGATGGATCAGGGGGCGTCGGCAAGCGAGGATGCGCGCGGCCCTGTGGTGTCGTTACTCCTGCAAGACGGCTCGTCGCGCACCTACCTGGTGCAGGAGGGCTCTAATATTATTGGCCGCTCCAACGACGCTAACTTCCGCCTGCCAGATACCGGAGTATCGCGCGAACACGCGGAAATTATGTGGAACGGGCACGATGCGGTGCTCGTAGACTTGGAATCCACCAACGGCACCACGGTCAACGAGACGCCGGTGGACAATTGGTTGCTTGCCGACGGCGACGTGATCACCGTCGGTCATTCCAACATCGAGGTCCGCATCAACCAGCCCGAGGGCTAGGAAGGACACCATGGACTCTGTCCTGATGCTTGTGTTGCGCATCGCCCTGCTCGTGGCGCTGTGGCTCTTCATCCTGTTCGCGCTCAACGCCATGCGCAAGGACACGAACAAGGCCGCGGGTACGCAGGCCGCCACCAAGAAGGCCCCGCTGCGCAAAGAAACGCCCAAAACCATCGCGATTGTGGAGGGCCCGCTCAAGGGCTCGCACATGCCATTGGGCGCGTTAGAAGAAATCGTCGTCGGCCGCGCCAATGACTGTGACTTCGTGCTGGGCGACGACTTCGCGTCCTCCCGGCACGCCCGCCTGTTTCGCCGCGGATCCGAATGGTTCGTCGAGGACCTCGAATCCCGTAACGGCACATTTGTCGGTGGAACCCGCATCGATCAGGCCGAGCGCATCACGGCGAACACAGACATTAAGTTCGGCCGTTCCATCGTGAGGCTGGTGCCATGACCGCGCTGCAGCTGAACTTCACCGCCGCGTCCGATACCGGGCTCGTGCGCTCCAATAACGAGGACGCCGCCTACGCCGGCCCGCACCTGCTGGTGCTTGCCGACGGCATGGGCGGCCACGCCGCGGGTGAAGTGGCGTCCCAGATGATGGTGTCCCACCTCGAGCACCTGGACCGGGACCCCGAGGACAATGACATGCTCGCGCTCGTGGGCTCGGCCGCAGACGATGCGAATGCCTCCATCGCTGAGCACGTGAAGACCCACCCGGAAACCGAGGGCATGGGCACCACGTGCATCGCCATGATGTTTGACGGCACGCAGTTCGGTGTGTGCCACGTGGGCGATTCGCGCGGCTACCGGCTGCGCGGCGGCACGCTCGAGCAGTTCACCATCGACGACACCTACGTGCAAAAGCTCGTCGACGAGGGCCAGCTGGACCCGGACGAGGTGTCCTCGCACCCACAAAAATCAATCATCCTCAAGGCCTATGCGGGCCACCCAGTGGATCCGACCCTCTTTCTGCTGGACGCCCAGCCGGGCGATCGCATCCTGCTGTGCTCGGACGGCCTGTCCGATCCGGTGACGGCGTCGACCATCGAAACAACCTTGGCCGAGGGCACGCCCGACACCGCGGCGCGCAAGCTCGTGGAGCTGGCGCTGCGCTCCGGCGGGCCGGACAACGTGACCGTGGTGGTCGCGGACGTCGTCGAGGCGCACAACAACCCGCGCCCCACCACCGCCCCGGTGATGGCGGGCGCGCTCAACGTCAACAAGGACCATCTGGAATCCTCTCGCCCGGACACCGCGGCCAGCCGCGCCGCCGCCCTGCAGAACCGCCCGCAGGTCATCGAGCCCAAGGTCGACGAGGTCGACGACGACGAGGAGCCCAAAAGATTCCGCTGGGTCCCTCTCGTCCTCGCCATCGTCGTTCTCGCCGCACTGACCGGCGGCGGGCTGTGGGCCAAAAACTACCTGGCCAATAACTACTACGTGTCCGTAGAGGCCGAGGATTCCCTGGTCATCCGCCAGGGCGCGGACTTCTCCATCTTCGGCAAGGACCTCAACAAGGTCTACCAAGACTCGTGCCTGACCAAGGAGGGCTCGGTCCAGCTGGTGGAGCCGGAGGCGGACTGCACGTCGTTTACGCTGCAGGACCTACAGCCATCCGTTCGCGAAAGCGCCAAGTCGCTGCCCTCGGGCAGCTACGACGAGATCCAGGCGCAGCTCACGCGCCTCGCCGAGAACGCCCTTCCGGTGTGCGTGAGCGGAGATGACAAGGACAAGAAGAAAGGCGACCTGAAGTCGCCGGGAGTGGATTGTAGGGAGGCAGAGTGAAGAATTTCCGATTCCGCCCGGTAGAATTCGGCTTCCTCCTGCTGGCTACCGCCATCTTCTCCATCATGCTGGTGAGCCTGGAGATGTCCCAGGACAACGCGATCACCGCCGAGATGCTCGGGCTCATTGGCGGCTATATTGGCGTCTTTACCGTCGCCCATCTGGCGCTGAGTGTATTCGCGCCCTATGCCGACCAGATCATCTTGCCCGTCGTCGCCCTGCTCAACGGCATCGGCATCGTCATGCTGGCGCGCATCGACGTCGAGACCGACTGGGGCATGGCGCCCCGCCAGGTGATGTGGACCGTCGTCGGCGTCGTACTCTTCGTCCTGGTCCTGGCGTTCCTCCGCGATCACAAGTCGCTGACCAAGTACTCCTACCTCCTCGGCGCGGTGGGCTTGGTGCTGCTGGCGCTCCCGCTGGTCTGGCCACAGCCACCGGACGCGGAGGCCCGCATCTGGATCTGGCTCGGGCCTTTCAGCGTCCAGCCGGGCGAGTTCTCCAAGATCCTCCTCCTGCTGTTCTTCGCCATGCTGCTTGTGCAGAAGCGCTCCCTGTTCACCGTGGCGGGCTATCGTTTCCTCGGTATCAGCCTGCCGCGCCTGCGCGACCTCGCGCCCATCCTGGTGGTGTGGGGCATCGCGATCGTCGTCATGGCGATCTCCAACGACTTCGGCCCGGCGCTACTGCTGTTTTCTACCGTGCTGGGCATGATGTACATGGCCACCGGCCGCACCTCCTGGCTCATCATTGGCATGATCCTGGTCTTCATCGGCGGCTCGGGCATCTACATGATCTCGTCGAAGATCCAGGCGCGCTTCTCCAACTTCCTGGACCCGCTGGGTAACTATGACAATGGCGGCTACCAGCTCTCCCAGGCGCTGTTCGGCATGAGCTGGGGCGGCGTCTCCGGTACCGGCCTGGGCCACGGCTACCCGCACGTGGTCCCCGTGGCGCACTCGGACTTCATCCTGTCCGCCATCGGCGAGGAGCTGGGCCTTATCGGCCTGGCCGCCGTGCTGGTGCTGTTCGCCATCATCGTCTCCCGCGGCTTCACCACCGCGCTCAAGGTGCGTGACTCCTACGGCAAGCTCGTGGCCGCGGGTCTGTCGCTGACCATTGCGATCCAGATCTTCGTGGTCACCGGCGGCATCTCGGCGCTGCTGCCCATGACCGGCCTGACCACGCCGTTCATGTCGGCGGGTGGCTCTTCGCTCATGGCCAACTACATCCTGATCGCCCTACTGCTGCGCATCTCCAATTCCGCGCGCCGACCACTGAAGGAGGAGGCACTCAATGAATAAGTCGATTCGCTTCACGGCCATCTTTGGCCTGCTGCTGACGCTCATCCTCCTGGTGAACCTGACGAATATCCACGCGTTCTCCGACGACAAATTCGCCAAGAACGAGCTGAACAAGCGCAACTATTTCGAGCTCCAGACCACCCCGCGCGGCCAGATCTCCGCCGGCGGGCAGGTACTCGCCCAGTCGATCGAAAACGCCGACGGCACCTTTACCCGCTCCTACCCCACGGACTCGCCCGCGTTCGGCCCCGTCACCGGCTACCTGTCCGAAATCTACGGCGCCGCCCAGCTGGAACATTCCCAAAACGATCTGCTTAACGGCACCGATCCTTCGCTGCTGACGTCCAACTGGTTGCAGAAGCTGTCCGGCAAGCCCAACGAGGGCGCGAACGTGGAAATCACCTTAGACCCGAACCTCCAGCAGTTCTCCTACGATCAGCTGGTCAACAACGGCTACCAGGGCGCAGCCGCCGCCATCCGCCCGTCTACCGGCGAGGTCCTCGCCCTCGCCTCCACGCCGGGCTATTCCTCTGGGCCGCTCGCGGACAACGCCACCGCCGAGAACGCGTGGCAGGAGATCACCAACGCCCCGGGCAACGCGCTGCTCAACCACGCCACCGCGGAAACCCTTCCCCCGGGCTCGATCTTCAAGATCGTCACCACCGCGGCCGGCATTGAAAACGGCGCCACCCCGGACACCACGTTCACCGGCGCCGCCGAGATCACGCTGCCGAACACCAACACCCAGCTCACCAACTACGACGCCCAGGTGTGCGGCGGCTCCCAGCAGGTCTCCCTGCGCACGGCATTCTCCCTGTCCTGCAACACTGCATTCGTAGAGATGGGCATCGCGGCTGGCAAGGACAAGCTTGTCGACGCCGCGAAGGGCTTCGGCATCAGCGAGCGCTACGACCTCGGCATCGACTCCGCCTCCGGCTCCCTGGGCGATCTGCCTGACGACGCCGCCTTGGGCCAGTCCGCCATCGGACAGCGCGACGTCACCATGTCCGCGCTCCAGGCCGCCGTCATGGCCGGAACTGTGGCGAACAACGGCACCCGCATGACCCCGTACCTCGTGTCCAAGGTGACCAACTCCGAGCTCAAGACGCTCAAGGAGACTAAGCCGAAGGTTGCGTCCAAGGAGATCGGCGAAGACACCGCCGCCACCCTGGCGTCGCTCATGCGATCCTCGGAGGAAAACACCGCCGGCTTCGACGGCAACGGCTTCTATTCCAAGACCGGCACGGCCGAGCACGGCGACGGCCTTCCCCCGCACACGTGGTACGTGGCCTATGATCCAAACAAAGACGTCGCGGTCGCCGTCGTCGTGAAAGACGGCGGCAGCTTGGGCCAGTCCGCCACCGGCGGCAAGGTCTCGGCACCGATTGGGCGCGCCATGCTACGACAGGCAACGGGAGGTAACTAATGGCTTCAACTGACAACAAGGCCTACCTCCAGAACCTGATCGGTGAGGACTATGAGCTGCAGTGGATCATCGGCCACGGCGGCATGTCCACGGTCTGGCTTGCCGACGATCACGCCAACAACCGCGAGGTCGCCATCAAGGTCCTGCGACCCGAGTTCAGCGATAACACCGAATTCTTGGGCCGCTTCCGCAACGAGGCCAAGTCCGCCGAGTCCATCGACTCCGACAACGTCGTGCGCACCTACGACTATCGCGAGCTCACCGATCCCTCCGGCCACACTTTCTGCTTCATGGCCATGGAGTATGTCCGGGGCGAATCGCTGGCAGATCTCCTGTCGCGCGAAGGCAAGCTGCCCGAGGCCCTCGCCCTCGACGTCCTCGAGCAGGCCGCCCACGGCCTGTCGATCATCCACCGCATGGATCTAGTCCACCGCGACATCAAGCCGGGCAACCTGCTCATCACGCAGAACGGTCAGGTTAAAATCACTGACTTCGGCATCGCCAAAGCCGCCGCCGCCGTCCCCCTCACCCGCACCGGCATGGTCGTGGGCACGGCCCAGTACGTATCCCCGGAACAGGCGCAGGGCCATGACGTCACCGCGGCGTCCGACGTCTACTCCCTCGGCGTCGTCGGTTACGAGATGCTCGCCGGCGAGCGTCCGTTCACCGGCGACAGCTCCATCTCCGTAGCGCTTGCACACATCAACCAGGCGCCAGAGGCCCTGGCGACCACGATCTCAGCCCCTACCCGCGAGTTGATCGGCATCACGCTGCGTAAGGATCCCACCACCCGCTTCGCCGACGGCAACGAGCTCACCCACGCCGTCGCCGCCGTCCGCGACGGGCAGCGCCCGCCGCAGCCCAAGTCCGCAGCACTAGCCACCCGCGCCCCGGAGCCCTCGCCCAACGAGGCCACGGAGATGCTGGGAAAGACCACCCAGCCCACAACCACCAAGCCCGCGTCGCCCGCCAAGAGCTTCGGTAACGGCGTCCTTATCGCGCTGCTGCTTGCTGGCCTGGCAGGCGGCGGCATCTGGCTGTTCGCCAAGAACTCCGACGAGCCCGCGCCCGCCGAACCGAGCATTATCACCGAGGTCATCACCGAGACTGAGACCGCGTCCTCCGGGCCCACCACCAAGCGCAAGGAACCCACGAGCGTCGAGAAGCAAGAGCCTACTGA
Organism: Corynebacterium incognita; assembly: GCF_014217255.1. Lineage (NCBI taxonomy): Bacteria > Bacillati > Actinomycetota > Actinomycetes > Mycobacteriales > Corynebacteriaceae > Corynebacterium > Corynebacterium incognitum. The sequence goes on along the minus strand of NZ_CP059404.1, from coordinate 1,274,933 downwards.
ACCCGCGAAGACCACCGTGACCAGCGTCGAAGAGACACCAGAAGAGGAAACGTCGGAGAAGCCTAAGAAGAAGACCACCACCCCGAAGCCTTCGCCGACCAAGGAAAAGACCACCACGCCCGACACCCCCACGCCCACGCCGGACACCCCCACTCAAGAAGCACCCGAAACCCCCACGCCCGTCGAGGAGGAAGTCACGGTGCCCGAATCTGAGGCCGCCATCGACATCCCCACGGACTTAGAGTACTACTACCCCGAGTTGGGAGGGGTCTAAATGACGACCCTGGCTGGACGCTACGAACTCGCCGAGGTCATCGGCAACGGCGGCATGTCCGAGGTCTTCGCCGCGCAGGACACCCTGCTCGGCCGCACCGTCGCCGTGAAGATGCTGCGCCAGGAAATGGCGCGGGACGTCAGCTTCCGCGAACGCTTCCGCAAGGAGGCCCAGAACTCCGGGCGCCTGAACCACCCCAACATCGTGGCCGTGTACGACACCGGCGAAGACACCATCGACGGCATCGCCATCCCGTACATCGTCATGGAGCGCGTTTTCGGCCGCACCTTGCGCGACATCGTCCGCGAGGACGGCCCACTCGCCCCCGACGCCGCCGCTGAACTGCTGGAACCGGTGTGCCAGGCCCTGCAGTCCTCGCACGAGGCAGGTATCATCCACCGCGACATCAAGCCGGCAAACATCATGATCACCAACACCGGCCAGGTGAAGGTCATGGACTTCGGCATCGCCCGCGCGCTCGATGACTCCACCTCCGCAATGACGCAGACCTCCGCAGTCATTGGTACCGCACAGTACCTCTCCCCGGAGCAGGCCCGCGGCAACGCCGCCGATGCTCGCTCCGACGTCTATGCCTTGGGCTGCGTGCTCTACGAGGCGGTCACCGGCCGCACCCCCTTCCAGGGCGAGACCCCGTTTGCCGTCGCCTACCAGCACGTCCAGGAGGAGCCGACCCCGCCGTCGCACCATATCTCCGCGCCGCTGAGCAATACCGAAAAGATCAACATCGACGCCGTCGTGCTCACTGCCATGGCCAAGCATCCGGCCGATCGCTACCAGGCCGCGTTCGAAATGGGCGACGATCTCAAGCGCCTCGCCTCCGGCAACATCACCAATGCCGCCGCCGTTCACGTCGACGAAACGCCGCCGCCACCACCACAAAAGCAAGAAGACCAAGCCTCCTCCGGCACCACCACGCTGGCGGTGCTCCTCTCTCTCGCGCTGTTGGGAACCGTCGGCTACTTCGCGTGGGACTTCTTCCAGAACGACGGGACCGCAACCAGCGCCTCTAACTCCGCGCCGGATTCCCCTGACGCCAAAACCAAGCAGACTTCCAACATGGTGGAGATCCCCGACGTCAAGGACCGCGAAAAGGACGAGGTCATCGCCGATCTTCGCAAGCTTGGGCTTAAGGTAACCACAAAAGAAAGCCCGAGCCCCTCCATCGAGGAGGGCCGCGCGATCTCCATCTCCCCCGCCGCTGGGTCGAAGGTGCAGAAGGATTCTTCGGTCACCGTCACCATCTCTACCGGTGAAGAAACCACCGAGGTTCCGGATCTCAGCGGTATGAATACCCAGGAGGCCTCGGAGGCACTTCGCGAGGTGGGGCTCAAGCTCAACCAGAACGTCTCCCGCACGTATTCCGACTCAGCACCACGGGGCACCGTCATCAAACAATCCCCCGAGGCTGGGGAGGAATCTGCCAAGGGTTCCCAGGTCACCATCACTATCTCGCGCGGGGAGGAAAAAGTCACCGTCCCCTCGGTCTCCGGTATGGGTTGGACCGACGCCAAGCAGGCGCTCGAAGAGGCCGGCCTCGAGGCCACCAAGGTGGCCACCGATTCCACCAAGCCTGAGGACCAAGTCCTCAGCGCTTCTCAGGAAGGGTCGGAGGTTCCGAAGGGCACCGAAATCACCGTTGAGGTTTCCAACAACATGCTCATGCAGATGCCCGATCTCGTCCGCTCCACCACGGAATCTGCGGAAAGCAAGCTCAAGGCCGAGGGGTGGTCAGGCTCCCTCCAGTCCGGCAAACCCGTGGGCACGGGCGCGCTTATCGACGAAGGCCTCATCGCCGTCACCAGTCCCGATTCCGGTGAAACGATCCGCAAGGACGCGGACATCACCGTGCGCTACTGGAAGTTCGACCTCGATAAGTTGGTTCCCTAACAGCTGATGAGAGCTGCTAAAGTGATGACATCATTGCGACACAATCGATTAAGTTAAGAGGACACCATGCCAAAGGCACAAATTAACGAATCCTCCTCTTCCCCCATCTCCGGCGGAAGCAGTAGTAACCGGACCCCAGTCAAGATCAACGCCGAGGGCACCCCGAAGTGGTACCTCGTGGTGATGTTCGCTCTCATGTTGCTGGGCCTGTTGTACCTTGTGGTCAACTACCTTGCTGGCGAACAGATTTCGTTCATGCAGGAGCTCGGCCCCTGGAACTACGGCATCGGCTTCGGGTTGTTCATCATCGGCCTACTGATGACGATGGGCTGGAAGTAGCCACCACGCCCCACATCCCCTTGTGAGTTTTCACAAGGGGATTTTTACATGCTGGGAGAAAAGTTATCCACAGGGTGTGGAAACTTCTGTGAAATCACGCGTTGTCCACAGACACTGAATGAACCGCTCCACCATTCCACAAGACCCGAAAAACGTTCTATAGATACTGTTTTACCTGGAAAGACATCCGTTCTTTCAAACACTCATCCGGGAAACTACACAGATGTAGTTATCCACACTGTGGATAACTTTTGTGGATAACTAGGGCCCTTTAGGCCCGTGGATAACACGCCGAGGTTTTCCCCAAACCGCAGGCCAACAGAACAATCCCCCATAGCAAACCTCCGAGGTGTCCCCAGAGCGACACGCCGTCACCCACGAAGGTGTACACCAGATTCGCCCCCAATAACGCCAACGGCGCCCGCGGCTCCCCGTGCACGCGCAACAGCAGCACCATCAACGCGAATAGCGCCCCCGACGCCCCCACCGTCGGCGACGAGTCCATCACCGCCACCACCCCGGCAGAGCCCACTAACCCCACCAGGTAGGCCACCGCAAACCTCAGGTGACCGAGGCGGCGCTCCAGGAAAGGCCCGATGAGCGCCAACATGATCATGTTGACCGAGAGGTGCGACAAGTTAAGATGCACGAACCCGCTCGTCAGCAGAGTCCACCAGTGAAAATGTCCACCCCACACCTGGAGGTGCTGCACCGTCCACGATCGATGGACGTCGCCAAGCACAGTGCCGGCCTGGAAGGCCGACACCCCAAAAATTACAACGCAGGAGAAAATAATCCCCGCGCACACAAAAAAATCCCGCACCCGAAGGTGCGGGAGATTACTACGCAATGTCGATGGACTCGATCACTACGTCCTTATGCGGGCGGTCCATGCGGTCCGTGTCCACCGTGGCGATCTTGTCCACAACCTTCTTGGACTCCTCGTCGGTGACCTCACCAAAGATGGTGTGCGCATTGTTCAGGTGCGGGGTCGGAGCCACAGTGATGAAGAACTGGGAACCGTTGGTGCCCGGACCCGCGTTAGCCATGGCCAGCAGGTAAGGGCGATCGAACTGCAGCTCCGGGTGGAACTCGTCCGCGAACTGGTAGCCCGGGCCACCACGGCCGGTGCCAGTCGGGTCACCGCCCTGAATCATGAAGCCCTCGATGATGCGGTGGAAGATCGCGCCATCGTAGAACGGGCCGGTCTGCTCACCCTTAGCGTTCTGGGTGGAGTACTCCTTCTCGCCCTTCGCCAGGCCGACGAAGTTCTCCACAGTCACGGGCGCGTGGTTGCCGAACAGGTCAATGACAATGTCACCCAAGTTGGTGTGCATCGTTGCAGTTGCAGTCTTAATGCTCATGTCCCCGAGTATACAAAACCTCGTCGCGCGCGAGCACCAGGTTGCGCAGCGCGGCCTCGGTTTCCGCGTAACCGCGCGTCTTCAACCCGCAGTCCGGGTTGATCCACAGGCGCTCTTCATCCACGGACCTTAAGGCCGCATTGATGAGTTCCACCAGCTCCGCCACGCCGGGAACCCGTGGTGAATGAATATCGTAGATACCCGGGCCGATGTCAGAAACGAAGGTGTCATTGAGGTCTTCCAACAGCTCCATCCGGGATCGTGCCGCCTCAATCGACGTCACATCCGCGTCCAGCGCTGCCACCGCGTCGATGATCTCTCCGAACTCCGAATAGCACAGGTGCGTGTGGATTTGCGTGGTCGGTCGTGCCTGGGCGTGCACCGACCGAAACGCGTTCAAGGCCCATTCGAGGTAGGCAGCTCTCTCGTTCTTTCGCAGCGGCAGCAGCTCCCGCAGCGCCGGTTCGTCGACCTGAATGATCTGGATGCCCGCGTCCTCCAAGTCCTTGACCTCCTCCGCGAGCGCCGCTCCGATCTGCTCGGCCGATACCGCCAACGGCACGTCCGCGCGCGGAAAACTCCAGGCAAGAATAGTCACCGGGCCCGTCAGCATGCCTTTGACGTGCTTGTCCGTCAGCGACTGCGCGTACTGGGCCCACTTGACTGTCATCGGCGCCGGCCGCGAGACATCCCCCACCACGATGGGCGGCCGCGTGCACCGAGATCCATACGACTGCACCCAACCGTTTTGCGTCACGACGAACCCGTCCAATTGCTCCGCGAAGTACTGCACCATGTCGTTGCGCTCCGCCTCGCCGTGCACCAAGACGTCCAACCCGAGGCGCTCCTGCAACGTGATGACTCCAGCGATTTCTTCTCGCAGCCGCTGCTCGTACTGGGCGTCATCCAACTCGCCATTTCTATGCGCCGCCCGCGCCGCCCTAATCTCGCCGGTTTGGGGGAAAGAACCAATGGTCGTCGTGGGAAGTAACGGCAGATCAAGCTCCTTCTGGGCTTCCTTGCGTTCCGGAAAAGCCGGAGTCCGCGCCGACGCGATCCGCACCTCCACGTCCTTCTTTTTCACCGCCACCCGGTCCGCCTGCGCGTAGGCCTCCGGCGCCTCTAACGGCCCCTTCTGCAACGCCACCAGCTCCGCGATCTTCTCGTCGGCAAAGGCCAGCTTGTTCACCACGTCCGCGGGAATGTCCTCACCTTCCACCGAATGCGGTACGTGCAGTAGGCTCACCGTCGTGCTGACCGAGGCATTGCCCAATCCTTCCAGCACCTCTCGGCGCGCCCGCAGGTCCGCGGCCCACACATTGCGTCCATCGATGAGTCCGGCGACCAGACGCGTCTTATCGGTCCAGATTTCCTTGACCCGCGCGGCCTCACCGGCGTCCGTGAGATCAACACCAATCGCACCGACGCCTGCCTCGAGCAGAGCCTCCAGGCCAGCCCCGGCTTTTCCGTACGGCAACGACACAAATAGTCGAGAAGCATCCAATTCCCCGTACGCCTTCCGCGTCGCCGCCACAAGCTCCTCTTCACTCACATGCGCGAAGTCGGCGACCAGTGCAGGTTCTGCGAACTGGAACCATTCGGCATCGACCGCATTCAGGATCTCCCGGTACGCCGCCACGACGTCGTCAAGCCTGCTCAGCGGGTCCTCACCCTTCGACAGCGCCAACAGCGTCACGGGCCCCACGAGGTACGGCCGCACTTTCACATCCGTCTCGTTGAGGATCTTTTGCACCCGCTCCGGGCGCGGCACAATCTCACCGCCCACCTCCGGGACGATGTAGTGATAGTTGGTATCAAACCACTTTGTCATCTCCAAGGGTGCGCGCTCGTCATTCCCTCGGGCAAGGACAAATTCCTCCTCCAACGAATCCGCTGTGTGAATACCCACCGTCAGCGCCGTTTCCAAAACATGGTCGTAGAGCGCGACGTCGGCCGGGATGGCGCAGTCCTCGTCCAAGCCCAAGTCCACGAGACGTCGATAAGTATCCTGACGCAAAGCCCGCACCGCCGCGCCGAATTCCTCCTCCGACACCTCGCCCTTCCAGTACTTCTCCAGCGCTCGCTTCAACTCGCGATTGCGCCCGATGCGCGGATAACCCTCAATTGTGACCTGTGGAAAACCCATTTTTCTTCCTTTCTAGATGTCTACCCGCTGCAGCACGTCCTGGACGACCTGCGGATTGTTAAATGTGTAAAGGTGAATGCCAGTGACCCCGGAGCGGACCAGCCTGCGCACCAGCTGCGCTGTCAGCTCCAGGCCGACGTCGTACTCGCGCGCGGTGCCTTCCACGGCCTCCATTCGCTTTCCGACGTCCCGTGGAACCGCCAGGCCCGTCAACTCACTCATTCGCTGGAGCCGGCGAAGACTTGTTATCGGCATGACCCCGGGCACCAGCGGAATACGAATGCCAAAAAGATCCGCGCGGGCACGGAACCGTAGGAAGTCCTCGGCCTCAAAGAAGAGTTGGCTCAGCGCGAGGTCGGCCCCCAGCCGCTGTTTGGCCAGCAGGACCTCGAAGTCCTCTGACGGGGTCTTTGATTCCTCGTGGCCATTGGGGTAACACGCCACCGCAACCGCAAGCCTGCCCGCCGCCAGCCGCGACACCTGCTCGCCCTCCACCTGCCTAATCAGCCGTACTAACGCGTCCGCATGCTGTAAGTACCCCGGCTGCGGCACCAAGTCTCCCCGCAGCGCCAAGAAGCCGCGGACACCAGCATCGATAAGCCGCTCAGTCCAATGCCGGAGTTCCGCCTCGGAACCCGCCGAACAGGCAAGGTGCGCGAGCGGCCGCATGGACGACGACGCCGAAATCTCACTGATGAAGTTGGCCGTTCCCTCCAACCAACCGGAACGCCGCGACGAGGTCACCGCCACGTAGTCAGGGCCGTATGACTCCAATACCGACAACAGCTCGTCCGGGTGGTCTTGTCGCGGCGGCATGACTTCAAACGACAGTCCGACGCGTTGCTGTTGTGGCGCGGGCTGTGGCAACTCGTCCAAAGGTGCCGAAGCGCTTATCCGTGGGGCCATGGTTCCTCCAATCAACCTGCGGAGAACCATACCAAGCGGTCTAGTTTTGTCCAGGGCTGTGAGCGCGAGAAATGCTGTGTGCTGCGAAATCTTCACGAATAAAATAGACCGAGCAGTTCATGATTCGTGCTTCACGCCTTGGCCGTTTTCACTAGGCTGGAGGCACCCGACACTAAGGAGTAACCGACAATGAATCCGACAACGCTCAAGGCAACGTACAATGTCGCGGCTTCCCTCTGGAACCGCTTCAACGAATACCGCGCGGAGAAGGCACAGGAGGCTTACTCCGCCCTGGCAGGAGCAGTTGAAACAGTCGACGACGATATGTTCCCAGCCACCCGTCGCGAGGCAGGCGCACTCACCCGCGCCGCCCACGCCCGCCTGGAAAAGCAGAAAGAAGAGCTGCCGCCAAAAAAGAAGAAGAATTACTGGCTCCCCGCACTTCTCATCGCCGCGGGTGCCGCTATCGGAGGCGCTTTCTACTTCTTCAAGAAGCGCGAAGAGCCCCTAGAGGAGCCGCCACGCACCGACGATTTCGAAGGCTCCACCCTCGTCTACACCTCCACCACTGAAGACGATCTCCTTGAGCGTCAGGCAGCATCCGATCCCGAGTACCCGGACATGGTCGAGGAACCCGTCACCGAACGCGACGAGGAACTTCTCGGTTCCATCGACGAACAGCTGGAGGCACACCGCAAGGGCCCGAAACACGCACTCGACGAGGATTAGGGACGATTAGGCTCCTGTAATACCATGGAGAAAAACACTTTTCTTGAGGAGTGACCTGCATGGAATTCGAGGGCCTGACAGTCAAGCTCACCAACGGCACGACCCTTTACTTCCGAGCCGGCGCCGATGTGGGCGACAACCGAAACCGGATCGACCTTTTGCGCGAAGCCATTGACACCGCCAGTGTTTTTCGCAGCACTGATATCAACGGCACCGAGCACGCCATCGATCCCGCCGATATTGAGCACTACTTCCTCGGCTAAAACGGTATGTCTTGGAGCTCGCCCTTCGGGGCGGGCTCCTTTTTTGCTACCTCATTTCTCTGGTTAATCTTCGCCGCCACGGTCTGCACCCACCGCTTATTCTTCGGGGCCATGGGGCCGGTGGGCTCGGTGGCCGCCCAGGTGCCGTCTTCAAAGAGCCACACGACGTCGCCAGTCACGGGATCCGCAAGGTAGTGCGCCCGCCCATCGGTTTTGATGTTGTGGTGGTGTTGGCAGAGGCTGAAGAGATTGTCTGGGTGAGTAGCACCTCCGTCCGCGTAATTGATTCGATGGTCCTTCTGGCAACGGTGTGCGGGACGCTCGCACCCCGGCCAGCGACAGGTGCCGTCGCGGCCCTCGATGAACGCCTCCATGACGGGTGGGGTGCGGTAACCGCGGGCAACTGGGAAGGTATCCAACTTTCGGGTATGCGTGAACGCCATCTCGTCGGCAACGCCGAATCCCGGGATGACGGTGGGCGCGCCCTCGACGTCGACAGCCTTGAAGGTGTGGAGCACAACCCGGGCCGGAGGCTTCGCATTGCCCGTAAGTAGCTGAATCATCGCTTCCGCGCGGGAGAGCTTGTTGGCGTTAGCCGTGTCCTCAATGTGCTTATCTACGAGCGCCGCGGTAGCAACATCCAACTCAAGGGACAGTGTTGCGGAGTTTCCCCACACGTCGCAGAAGTAACGAGGTTTCGGTGCCTCCTCAGGTTCAATGTGGCCACGGAGCAGCTCTTTGAGCTTGTTACGGATCATCGCCCGCGAAGGCAGAATTTGGTTGGGCTTGGTCGGGGTCAGGAAGGAGACGAGCTGCCTATCCATCTGATCCAAAAGCTCCTTTTTTGGCGTTCCCAACTTCGCCAGCGTTTGGTCGATGGTGATAAGCCGGTCAAGGTCTAGAAGCAAAAAGTCTTGGAACTCGGCCAACTGCGGCAACTGCCGCAGACGAAACAGCGCCATGATGATAGCGCTAACCTTGCGTGGGGAATGGCCTGTTGCCACCGCCAACGTCGTGCAGCACACATCAAAATCGTCTTCTGGATGTGGCAGGTTGTCCATCCAGAACTGAAACTCCGCTCTGCGCAGCTCCGCATAGGCAACGGTTACGGGGTTTAGTGGATTGTTGGGGGCATAATAATTGATCATGTCCAGGTCTCTCACTCGAGGATATGGTCAGTACAAAACAGACTCGAACGCCTGTTTGCCCAACACCCTATAACACCCCCTAGACATCAACGCTGACCTGCGCAAACATGCAAAAAGAGGCAGCTACTTAACGTAGCCGCCGGGTTAAGTAGCAAAAAGTGTGTCCAGTAAACCGTGATACATGCTGGTAAGAGTAGATAAATCAGGGTGGAATAACGTCTGCGGCGTTATTCCACCTCCGTTTTCGTTCAATACCGGGATCTGACGAGCTGGTGTGGTAAGCGGATCTTGTTTGCTAGTTCGGTGACTACAAACAGACCACGATGTCCCGGTTGTGCAGGGGCGATGAAGAAAAACGGCACAACAAAAGCAGGCAAAACCCGCTGGCGCTGCACCGCACCCAGCTGCGGACAATCCCTGACACGTTCCAGGACGGATAAGCGCCACACCCAAGATTTCCTCGATTTCCACGCCTACGTCACCGCGCATAAAACGCTTAGCGCCATCGCTCAGGAACGTGGGCTAAGCAGGTGGAGTATGGATCGACGCTTCCGGCCGTTGTGGCTTATCGACATCCCCAACACGGTCGACCCGGAACGCATCTTTGACCAGGTCTTTATCGACGGCACCTACACCGCCGCAGGATGCCTGCTTATCGCCGCTACCCGCACCCATGTCATCACCTGGCACTGGGCGAAAGCCGAATCAACACAGGCCTACCTAGAACTGCTCAGCCAACTAGCGCCGCCGCTATGCGTTGTCATGGACGGCGGACGCGGCGCATATAGCGCGATTAAAAAGCTGTGGCCCAACACCAAAATTCAACGCTGCCTCGTCCACGCACAACGCGTCGTACGCCGCTACACCACCAGCCGGCCACGCACCCCTGCAGGACAAGCCATCTACCAACTAGCACTACAGCTCACCGCTGTTTCTACAGCGGAACAAGCAGCGCAATGGACAGTCCACCTACACGAATACGGGCAGGTCTACCACGACTTCCTCAACGAAAAGACACCACTGCCCAAAGACCGACGCACCGCCACAAAAACCTGGGAATACACCCACCCACGCGTGCGCCAGGCCTACATGTCGTTGCTGAACCTATCGAAGAAAGGATTCTTGTTTACCTACATCGAACCCGACCCGAAATCCATCAACCCACAATGGGCATCGACGACAAACAGCCTGGAAGGAGCAATCAACTCCCAACTCAAGCTCTTAGCCCGAATACACAGAGGGCGTTCAGGAGAGCGACAACGGCGCATGCTCGAGTGGTGGCTGCACAGCAAAACGCAACTGCCTGACGACCCATTACAAATCGCCAGGCAGTGCAACTTCGGACTAGATCAACTCGCCAAAGTCAACGACCTAGAACCTGAAGACCACAACGCAGCCGACCAAGAAACCGGACGCCCAGCCTTCTACGACAACACTATCCCAGACACCTACGACCCCGACATCAGAATCCGGAAAGGCCCACTACGCTAACCCCCGATGCCGACGACACGCCGGCAGACACACTTTTTGCTACTTAACCCTAGCCGCCCCTTACTGTGGAGCATAGGAGAATCGAACTCCTGACCTTCTGCTTGCAAAGCAGATGCTCTACCAATTGAGCTAATGCCCCAGTGCCGTATAACTCTAGTCCTGCCCGCTCAATCTTCCAAAACCCCAGTACAGAGCGCTGCCAGACATAATGTCGCAACCTTTGGTAACAATGGGCATATGCCTAACCTCACCACTTTCAAGACACCAGACAAAGTAATCGACTTCCTCAATGACGGCTACCTCTTCGCAGGCAAGCTTCGTCGCCGTGCAGGTCTCTCCCCTGATTCCGAGACCCCCATTACCGTGTCTATGCTGGGTAAAAAGACGACCATTCTCCGCGGCGAGGAAGGAGTGCGCGCCTTCTACGACTCCGCACAGTTCGTCCGCAAAAACGCCATGCCTTCATTTGTGTCCGGACCGCTGTTCGGCAAGGGCGCCATCCACGGCCTCGACGGCGAAGCACACCGCGTGCGCAAGGAACAGATGATCGCGCAGGCATACGATGATTCCCGCGTCGCTGAGATTAAGCCCTTGCTCGCGGAAGAAGTAGAAAAGATGCTCCAGGAGTGGGAGACCAACGAGGGCAACGTCTACGACGACGCCGCTCGCGCATTCGGCCGTGCTGCATTTCGTTGGGCTGGGCTGCCTATGGACGAGGACGAGATGAACAAGCGCGCCGCGCAATACAGCCGCCTGCTCGACACATTCGGGCGTCCGGTGACCAATCCCGTTGCCTGGGTCGAGCGCAAGCGCCTCGATAGCTGGGCAGAGGGCGTCATCGAACAGATCCGTGCGGGCATCATGGAGGTTCCTGAGGGTTCCGTCGCCGCTAACGTCGCGGGCTTTGTGGACGAAAACGGTGAGCTTCTCGACGCCAAAACGGCCGGCATTGAGCTTCAAAACCTCACCCGCCCCACCGTTGCGGTGTCCCGCTTTGCGGCCTTCGCCGCAGCCGCGTTGGTGGAGAACCAGGCGTGGATCGAGCGGATTCGAAGCGCTGCCGGTGGGCAGCTTATCGACGTCCCTGAGGCCGTAGCGTTCGCACAAGAGGTTCGCCGTACCAAACCCTTCGTGCCCATGCTGCCCGCCATTGCCAAGGACGATACGGAAGTCTCTGGCTGTCCTATCCATAAGGGCCAGCGGGTGCTCATCGATATTCTCAACACGAACACCGGGCCCAAGTCGTGGCATGCCGCGGGCACCTTCGACCCGGAACGCTTCCTGGGCGTTGACGACTACGAGAGCATCGTCGGTTTCCTTCCCCAAGGCGGCATGGACGTGAAGACTGGACACCGCTGCCCCGGCGAGAAGATTGCCATCGCGGCGCTGTCCATCACCGTTGCCGCGCTTTGCCAACCCGAGATCAAGATTGCAGACGACCAGGAGGACCTCACCTTCGACTGGAAGCGCATACTCACGCGCCCGGAAACTGGTGTCCGCGTGAAGGTGCAGCGCTAAGGTCAAGCGAATATTTTGCGGTGTTGACCCCTTCGCGGCACTGGCGCTCAGAATCAAGGCCTTCGAAGGAGAAGCCGGCCTTCTCCGCCACGCGTCTCGATGCAGCGTTGTCAACGTCAGCCCACAAGTACAGGTTGTGGAATCTCCGTTCCCGCGCGATCTCAACGACTTGTTGTAGGGCCGCAGTTTGTAGCCCACTCCCCCGCGCCCACGGTGAGGTGCTGTAGCCGACGTCAGCAGTAGTGGCGTCGATAGCCCGAAGTTCAATGTTGCCGCAGTAGCGATCCCCAAACTCTGGTGTGGTGATGGCCCAGCGAGAGTCAGTGACTTCGCTTGCGAACTGTGTCGCCATCTCGCGCGTGTAGTTCGCAGGGATTGTCGTGAACCGCTGCGTATCGGCATCGATGCACGTGAGGTAAATATCGGGTTAAGTAGCAAAAAGTGTGTCCAGTAAACCGTGATACATGCTGGTAAGAGTAGATAAATCAGGGTGGAATAACGTCTGCGGCGTTATTCCACCTCCGTTTTCGTTCAATACCGGGATCTGACGAGCTGGTGTGGTAAGCGGATCTTGTTTGCTAGTTCGGTGACTACAAACAGACCACGATGTCCCGGTTGTGCAGGGGCGATGAAGAAAAACGGCACAACAAAAGCAGGCAAAACCCGCTGGCGCTGCACCGCACCCAGCTGCGGACAATCCCTGACACGTTCCAGGACGGATAAGCGCCACACCCAAGATTTCCTCGATTTCCACGCCTACGTCACCGCGCATAAAACGCTTAGCGCCATCGCTCAGGAACGTGGGCTAAGCAGGTGGAGTATGGATCGACGCTTCCGGCCGTTGTGGCTTATCGACATCCCCAACACGGTCGACCCGGAACGCATCTTTGACCAGGTCTTTATCGACGGCACCTACACCGCCGCAGGATGCCTGCTTATCGCCGCTACCCGCACCCATGTCATCACCTGGCACTGGGCGAAAGCCGAATCAACACAGGCCTACCTAGAACTGCTCAGCCAACTAGCGCCGCCGCTATGCGTTGTCATGGACGGCGGACGCGGCGCATATAGCGCGATTAAAAAGCTGTGGCCCAACACCAAAATTCAACGCTGCCTCGTCCACGCACAACGCGTCGTACGCCGCTACACCACCAGCCGGCCACGCACCCCTGCAGGACAAGCCATCTACCAACTAGCACTACAGCTCACCGCTGTTTCTACAGCGGAACAAGCAGCGCAATGGACAGTCCACCTACACGAATACGGGCAGGTCTACCACGACTTCCTCAACGAAAAGACACCACTGCCCAAAGACCGACGCACCGCCACAAAAACCTGGGAATACACCCACCCACGCGTGCGCCAGGCCTACATGTCGTTGCTGAACCTATCGAAGAAAGGATTCTTGTTTACCTACATCGAACCCGACCCGAAATCCATCAACCCACAATGGGCATCGACGACAAACAGCCTGGAAGGAGCAATCAACTCCCAACTCAAGCTCTTAGCCCGAATACACAGAGGGCGTTCAGGAGAGCGACAACGGCGCATGCTCGAGTGGTGGCTGCACAGCAAAACGCAACTGCCTGACGACCCATTACAAATCGCCAGGCAGTGCAACTTCGGACTAGATCAACTCGCCAAAGTCAACGACCTAGAACCTGAAGACCACAACGCAGCCGACCAAGAAACCGGACGCCCAGCCTTCTACGACAACACTATCCCAGACACCTACGACCCCGACATCAGAATCCGGAAAGGCCCACTACGCTAACCCCCGATGCCGACGACACGCCGGCAGACACACTTTTTGCTACTTAACCCTAAATATCCTCTGCATCATGAATAGTGATTGCACGTAGCTTCATAGTCTGAAAATACAAGAAACCTCGGACCATTGTCCGAGGTTTTACCTGTGGAGCATAGGAGAATCGAACTCCTGACCTTCTGCTTGCAAAGCAGATGCTCTACCAATTGAGCTAATGCCCCATTCGTTCCTGGTGGGCCTAGCTGGAATCGAACCAGCGACCTCATCGTTATCAGCGATGCGCTCTAACCGACTGAGCTATAGGCCCGCGCTTGGAACGAATATGAACTTTACATACCCATCGGCCACTATTACAAATCGCCTGGTCAGTAGCTATATTTAGGGCTACTGGTGAAGCTCTTCCTCCCACTCAATTTCCAGACCGCCGAAGAGGGCAACGACGGCGTTGTAAATGAGGGCGAGCAGGGGCGCCAGGATGGTCGTGGACACAGCACACACGGCGCCTAAGAGGGCGGCGGCAGAGAGCACGATGCCGTACGACAATGCGGAGGTGCCGCCGACCTCAGTGACGAGGCCGTTGATGGAGTCCCAGATGCCCGCCTGGTCCATGCCGAAGTACAGGATGGACACCGCGAGAAGCCAGGCAATGAGCCCCACGACGGAGAACGCGAGCCCAACGCGGAACGCGGAAAGCGGGCTAATCCGCGTGATGGTGAATTCTCGTCGCGCCATGGATTATTCGCCTTCCTTCAGGTCCTCGAGGGTCATCTCGCCCTTGGCAATGGCCTGGGCATTTTCCTCACCATCTTCCTCCACGTTGCGGTCAATCGCAAGGAGTTCGACGTCCTCAGAGAGGTTAACCAGACGCACGCCCATGGTGGCGCGGGACGACGGGCGGATTTGGTTGACTTCGGTTCGGATGACGCCGCCCACGGAGGTGATAGCGAAGATCTCGTCGTCCTCATCCACAGCGATGGCGCCGATGAGCTTTCCACGCTTCGGCGTGTACTTGAAAGTCATCACGCCCAGGCCGCCGCGGCCTTGCGTGGTGTACTCCTCGATGGCCGTGCGCTTGCCGTAGCCGCCGGAGGTGGCCACGAGAAGGAACTGGCCATCGCGGACCACAGACATGGACAGTAGCTGGTCGTCGCCGCGGAAACGCATGCCCTTCACGCCCGCGGTAGCGCGGCCCATCGGACGCAACTGGTCGTCGTCAGCGGTGAAACGGATGGCCTGGCCCTGCTCGGAGGTGAGCAGGATGTCGTCACCCTCGTCGACGAGTGAGGCGCCGATCAGCGCGTCACCCTCGTTGAGGTTGATGGCGATGAGGCCAGCGGATCGTGCGGACTCGTAGTCGGTGAGGCGGGACTTCTTCACGCGTCCCTGCTTGGTGGCGAGGACGAGGTAAGGAGCGTCCTCATAGGACTGAATCTGAATGACCTGTGCGATCTTCTCTTCCGGCTGGAACTCCAGCAGGTTAGCCACGTGCTGGCCACGTGCGGTGCGGCCCGCCTCGGGAAGCTCGTAGGCCTTGAGGCGGTAGACGCGACCGAAGTTGGTGAAGAACAAGATCCAGTCGTGCGTGGAGCAGACGAAGAAGTTCTTGACGATGTCGTCCTGCTTGAGCTCCGCGCCGCGCACGCCCTTGCCGCCGCGCTTTTGCGCCTTGTAGGAGTCCACCTTGGTGCGCTTGGCGTAGCCGGTCGCGGTGATAGTGACCACCACGTTCTCGCGGGCGATGAGGTCCTCGTCCGTGACGTCGCCGGAGGCGGCAACGATCTCGGTACGACGCTCGTCGCCGTACTTGTCGACAATTTCGGACAGCTCGTCCTTGACGATCTCACGCTGGCGCTCCTCGCGGGCGAGGATATCCTTGAGGTCGGCGATTTCGCGTTCGATTTCTTCCAACTCGTCAACGATCTTCTGGCGCTCCAGGGCGGCCAGGCGGCGCAGCTGCATCGCCAGGATGGCATCGGCCTGCTCGTTATCGACGTCGAGAAGCTCCTTCAAGCCCTCACGTGCCTCGTCCACGGTGGGCGAACGACGGATCAGAGCAATGACCTCGTCCAGCATATCCAGGGCCTTGACCAGGCCGCGGAGGATGTGGGCGCGCTTTTCGGCCTCGTCGAGGCGGTACTGGGTACGGCGCACGATGACCTCGATCTGGTGCGCGACGTAGAAGCGCAGCATCTGATCCAAGCGCAGGGTGCGCGGCACGCCATCGACGATGGACAGCATGTTCGCGCCGAAGGAGGTCTGGAGCTGGCTGTGCTTGTACAGGTTGTTGAGCACCACGCGGGCCACGGCGTCGCGCTTGAGGGTGACCACGATGCGCATGCCGACGCGGTCGGAGGACTCGTCCTCGATCTTGGAGATACCAGCAATCTTGCCGTTGGCCACGTGCTCCGCGATGGAGGCGACGAGGTTGTCCGGGTTGACCTGGTACGGCAGCTCCGTAATAACGATGGTCTGGCGGGAGCCGGACTCCTCGATGGAGGTCACGCCGCGCATGCGGATGGAGCCGCGGCCGGTGGTGTAGGCGTCGCGGATGCCGTTGTCGCCCACGATCTGGCCGGCGGTCGGGAAATCGGGACCCTTCACGAACTTCATGGCGGCCTCAAGGGTCTCCTCTTCGGAGGCCTCGGGGTTCTCGAGCATCCAGTAGATGGCGTCGGCAAGCTCGCCCAGGTTGTGCGGCGGGATGTTGGTGGCCATGCCGACGGCGATGCCGCCGGAACCGTTCATGAGCAGGTTCGGAACGCGCGAAGGCAGGACGTCAGGCTCCTGGGCCTTGCCGTCGTAGTTGGGCGAGAAGTCCACGACGTTTTCGCGGATATCGCGCACCATTTCCATAGCGAGCGGGGTCAGCTTGGACTCGGTATAACGCATGGCCGCAGGGCCGTCGTTGCCTGGGGAGCCGAAGTTACCCTGGCCGTCGACAAGCGGGTAACGCATTGCCCACGGCTGCGCCATACGCACCAAGGTGTCGTAGATCGCGGAGTCGCCGTGTGGGTGGTAGTTACCCATGGTGTCGGCGACCGGCTTGGCGGACTTCACGTAGGAACGCTCGGGGCGGTAGCCGTTGTCGTACATCGCGTAGAGGATGCGGCGGTGCACCGGCTTGAGGCCGTCGCGCACGTCCGGCAGGGCGCGGCCGACGATCACGGACATCGCGTAATCGATGTAGCTCTTTTCCATCTCATCGTTGATGTCGATGGGTTGAATTTGGTCGAACAGACCCTCGTTATTCTCGCTCATAACCGGCCATTTTACGCTATTCGGGCGTCTGCGGCGCTGTTAGACATGGAAGTGGTATCACAGTGGTATCATGCGGCTATGGCAATGACCCTTCGACTCACTGCGCAACAAGATCACGCGCTGACGGTGTTGGCGTCGGCGCTCGGCACCTCCAAACACGAGGCGGCGGTGCGCGCTATCGTGTCCACGGCCGCGCGAACGCTCAGTGATTCCCAGGTCCAGGAGCTCGCCAGAGAGCTTCTCGACGGCCGCGCCCACCTCGAGGCCGAAATCCGCCGGGCACGATCATGACGGCGGAGCAGTTGCTGCTGATTGCGCGCGAGTTTTGCGCGCGGCGGAACGTGGTAATCGTGGACTTTTCCGCGCTCGTCGCAGCTGCCGCCGTGGTGAATGCGAAGATCGATGGGATCGCGGTTCATGGAACGGCTGCCGAGCAGGTGCAGGCGCTGGAGAAGGTGATCGTAGCGCTGCGGCCGTTGAGTGACGGCAACGAAAAGTTTGCCCAATTGTGTTCTGCTGTGCTCACGCGGCATTGGGCGTCCAGGTAAATTGAGTCCTATGACTAAGAGAAAAAGGCTTGCAGCAGCACTGGTAGCAGTATCGTTAATCGGCGCTCCGACGGCGCATGCGTCGAGTGGATCGTCGCTCACGGGTTCTTCGCCTCTCGACATCGCGTTGATCGTCGGCGTGCCTGCGGCTGTGCTCTCTCAGGTCCCCACCCTATTGAAGCTCTACGGAATCGAGGTTTCCCGTGTCTAATCTTTCTCAGCTGCTCGAAGGCACCCGCCGCGCGCAGACCGTGAATGCACTCACCGAGTTTGTGGAGACCACCGTGTCCGAGCAGTCCGGACTCAGCGGCATGGCCATCAAGGGCGCCGTGGGCGCCGCGACGAAAGTTGACGCCGACATCGTGCCGAAGGGCGTCAACAAGGTTCTCCCCGGCCTGCTCGGCGATCTGGAGCCGTTGTGGCAGGAGTACCAGGGCGCGGGCGCCGCGGACTTTGGCACCTTTGTGGAGCCGCGCTCGGCGGAGGTAGCGAATTCGATCGTGGATACCGCCGACAAACTCGCAGAAAAGGCCCCGGGAAGCCTGGCAAAGGCCTACGGTTCCCTGCGGAACAAGGCTGCCAAGATTCTCGAGGCCAAGGTTCCCGATATCGCTCGGGTCATCGAAGCCCAGATGGGCTAGATGTCCAGGAAGCGGACGTCCTTCGCGCGGCGGGTGATGAACGAGCGTCGCGCGGCGACGTCGTCGCCCATGAGGATGGAGAACAGCTCGTCCGCGCGCTGGGCATCCTCGAGGTCGACGCGGCGCAGGATGCGCGTGGTCGGATCGAGCGTGGTCTCCCACAGCTCGTTCGGGTTCATCTCACCCAGACCCTTGTAGCGCTGAATGCCGTCGTCCTTGTTGATCTTGCGGCCGGCGTTCAGGCCCTCCTCGAGCTGCTGGTCGCGCTCGGCGTCGGAGAAGGCGTAGCCCGGCTCGCCCTTGCCCCACTTGAGCTTGTAGAGCGGCGGATTAGCCAGGTAGACGTGGCCTTCCTCAACGAGCTGGGGCATGAAACGGAACAGCAGCGTCAGCAGCAGCGTCGCGATGTGCTGGCCGTCGACGTCGGCGTCGGCCATCAGCACGATCTTGTGGTAGCGCAGCTTGGTGATGTCGAATTCCTCGTGGATGCCGGTGCCCAGCGCGGTGATGATGGCGCCGACCTCGTTGTTCTTGAGGATCTTGTCCATGCGCGCCTTCTCCACGTTGAGGATCTTGCCGCGCAGCGGCAGGATGGCCTGGAACATGGAGTCACGGCCCTGCTTCGCGGAGCCACCTGCGGAGTCACCCTCCACGATGAACAGCTCGGACTTCACGGGGTCCTTGGAGCGGCAGTCCGCAAGCTTGCCGGGCAGGCCGCCGAGATCGTTGGCGGACTTGCGGCGCACCATCTCGCGCGCCTTACGTGCGGCGATGCGGGCCTGGGACGATGCGACAGCCTTGTTGACGATAGCCTTGGCCTCCGCCGGGTTAGCGTCGAACCAGTCGGCCACGTTCTCGTTGACCGCGCGCTGCACGAAGCCCTTGATCTCGGAATTGCCCAGCTTGGTCTTAGTCTGACCCTCGAACTGCGGGTCACTCACCTTCACGGACACGACGGCAGCCAGGCCCTCGCGGCAGTCCTCGCCGGAGAGGTTGCCATCCTTTTCTTTGATGAGCTTATGGTCGCGGGCGTAGCGATTCATGATCGTCGTCAGTGCCGCGCGGAAGCCCTCTTCGTGGGTGCCGCCCTCGTGGGTGTTAATCGTGTTGGCAAAGGTGTGGACGGACTCCTTGTAGCCCTGGTTCCATTGCAACGCGATCTCCACTTCGTGGTCCTCGCCTTTCGCCTCGAAGGAGACGATGGTTGGGTGGATCGAGGTCTTGGACTTGTTGAGGTAGTTGACGTAGTCCACCAAACCCTCTGGGTAGTGGTAGGTCACTTCCTTCTTGGCGTCCTTGTCGGAGATGTTTTCATCGTCGAAGGAATCCACAGACTCGGCGGTCTCGCCCTCGTCGGCGATGGCCTCGAGCTTGACCTGCTCGGCAGTCACGCGCTCGTCGATAAGCGTGATGGTCAGGCCCTTGTTGAGGAAGGCCATTTCCTGCAGGCGGCGAGCAATGGTGTCGTAATCAAAGCTGGTGGTCTCAAAGATTTCGGCGTCCGGCCAGAAGCGGATGGTGGTGCCGGTGCCGCGGGCGTTGCCGCCTTCGATGAGGTCGTCGGGGATCGCGTTGTTGAAGTTTTGCGTCCAGTGCTTGCCGTCGCGCTTGATTTCGGCCTCGACGCGGGTGGACAGGGCGTTCACCACGGAGATGCCGACGCCGTGCAGGCCACCGGACACTGCGTAAGAATCGGAGTCGAACTTGCCGCCGGCGTGCAGCTGGGTCATAACCACCTGGACGGTGGGCATACCGGAGGCGTGCATGGACACGGGGATGCCACGGCCGTCGTCGATGACCTCGACGCCGCCGTCCTCCAGCAGACGCACGGTCACCTTGGAGGCGTAACCTGCCATGGCCTCGTCGACGGAGTTGTCAACAACCTCCCAGATGAGGTGGTGCAAACCACGGGATCCGGTCGAGCCGATGTACATACCCGGGCGCTTCCGGACCGCCTCAAGACCTTCCAGGATTGTGATCGATGAAGCGTCGTAATTTGGTTGAGTATCAGCCACGGAACTCGTGTACTCCTTCAATAATTTTCATTCTAAGACTCCCGCTATTCTACACCGTGGGGACCTACTTGAGCGCATTTCACACACCTTAGAGCGCCGTAGAATGCGCTTTTAGCCGTAGGTGTCTCGTGGGCCGCGACCCTTTACATGGAGCTTGCCCTTGCGCCAGGACGGAATATTAGGCACAAATAGCTTCAATTGAGTGAAGTTATCGGGACCCACCTTGTCTGCGATTTTGTGCAGGATCTGTCGCTGCATATAACCAAGGTTGGTCTTCCACGCCGTGGAGTCGCACTCAATATAAATGACCGTGTTGTCAATGCGGTCCACGCGGGTGTGCTGCGCAATCTTCTCGCCCACGATATCCGGCCACTGCTCCAGGATGATCCCCTGCGCCAGGCCTTCTTCCCAATGCTCGGTGCGGATGGTTTTCTTGAGAGCCGAGCCCAGCGACGGCACGGTGTGCGGCCGACGCCGCGGACGGCCATCCGGCCCAGTAGGAATACCGCGGGTGCGCAGTGGCATCGGCTCCTCGAGCCCCGGGATGATGACTCGCGCCCTGGTAAGCTGCAACTGCTTGCGCGACGGCCGGTTCAGGTGCGGCGGGTTCGGAATCCGCTTGCGCACGGTCTCAAACGCTGCGGTGATGAGAT
This sequence comes from Corynebacterium incognita, assembly GCF_014217255.1. Classification (NCBI taxonomy): domain Bacteria; kingdom Bacillati; phylum Actinomycetota; class Actinomycetes; order Mycobacteriales; family Corynebacteriaceae; genus Corynebacterium; species Corynebacterium incognitum. Next base: position 1,253,964 of record NZ_CP059404.1, on the reverse strand, counting down.
CCTCCATCACTCGATCACCGATACCCTGCCGGAATCCGTGTCTTTCACGCCAATATCGAAGCGGGTGCTGTCCGGGAGGTTATCCGGGAGATCCTCGTTGACGGCTGCGGTGATGAGCACCTGCTCGACGTCGTGGGTCATGGCGGCAAGCTTCTGACGACGCCGTGCGTCCAACTCGGCGAAAACATCGTCGAGGATGAGGATCGGCTGCGATCCTTCAGATAACACGTGGAATTCTGCCAATCGCAGCGCGATGGCGTAGGACCAGGTCTCACCGTGGCTGGCGAAGCCTTTGGCCGGCTGGGTCCCCAGGTGCAGGAGTAGGTCGTCGCGATGCGGCCCGACCAGCGAGGTTCCGCGATCGATCTCCTTGCTTCTCGCCTGTCCGAGTTCCGCGAGCAACAAAGCCTCGAGGACCTCCCGGTCGTCGGTAGCGATGGTGGACTTGTATTCCACCGTCGCGGGACGCGACTCAGGCGCGAGACCGTGATAGGCCTGGGGCACTAATTCCACGAGGTCGTCGACAAGCTCCAGGCGGTGCTTCACCACTTGTGCCCCCAGGTGCGCGAGCTGCGCGTCCCACACGTCCAAGGTGGCGAGTGCCGCGGAGCCCTCGACGTCCGAGTACCCGCGGCGCAAGCTTGCCGACGCCGACTTCAGTAACGCATTGCGCTGCTTCAGCACGCGATCGTAGTCCGCCTTGATGCCCGCCTGACGCGGGAAGCGCGAGGCGATGATGTGATCGAGGTAGCGGCGGCGCTGCGCGGGTTCGCCGCGCACGAGGGCGAGATCCTCCGGGGAAAAGAGCACGGTTTTTACTACTCCGAGGAGTTCCCGTTGCGTGGAGAGTCGCGTGCGGTTGATTTGTGCCTGGTTGCCGGCGTGCGGCTTGATGAGCAGATGGCCGGTGAGTTCCCTCCCCTCGTTGACCGCGGTGAGGGAAATTCGGGCGTTGTCTGCGCCTTGACGGACCAACGGCGCGTCGTGGTTGACGCGATGTGACGCCAGGTGCGCCATGTAGCCCACGGCTTCGACGATATTGGTCTTGCCGTAACCGTTCCTGCCCACGAACAACGTGACTCCCGGCTTGAGCTCTAAGCGCAGCTCAGGCCACGAACGGAAGTCACGTAAATCGAGCGAGCGAATAAACATTTAGCCTGGCAGGCGCACCGGCATCAGCAGGTAGGTGAAATCTACCTCGGGCGACGGGAAGTTGCCGTCCTCGTCGGCCTCCGGCAGATCCTCCGGCTCCGGGATCATGATCGCGGGTCGTGAGGGCTCGGTGAAGCCGAACACGACGCGGTCAGTGTGGACGACGCCCAGGCCGTCACGCAGGTAGGTGGGGTTGAAAGCGATGATGAGCTCGTCGCGGCCAGTGAAGGCGCACGGCAGTGCTTCCTCGGCGTTACCGGAATCCGAGCTTCCCGCGGAAAGGACGACTTGGCCTTCGGTGAAGTGCATGCGAATTTGCGCATTGCGGTCCGTCAGCAAAGACACGCGGCGGATAGCTTCCTGCAGCGGAGCGATCTCCACGGATGCGATCGAGGTGTGGCTCTTCGGCAGCAGCGGCGCGATGTTCGGGAAGTCGGCGTCGAGCATGCGCGCGGTGGTCTGGCGAGAGCGGGCATGGAGACCAAACAGGCCGTCGCCACCGAGGTTGTCACCGGTGCCGACCGCGATCTCGATGGGATCATTGAGCGAGGTGTCCAAGGAATTCGCGGCGTCCTGAAGAGTTTTCGCGGGGACCAGCAGCTTGGCGGAGACGTCGCCTGCGGTGGGCTCCCACTCGACGTTGCGGATGGCCAGGCGGAAACGGTCAGTCGCGGTGAAGCGCAAGGACTGACCGTCGATTTCCATGTGGATGCCCGTGAGCATCGGCAGCGTGTCATCGCGGCCGGCGGCGGAGGCCACCTGCTTGATGGCTTCCTGGAACAGCGCCGGGTTGATCGTGCCGGTGACCTCCGGGAGCTCCGGGAGCTGCGGGTAATCATCGAGCGGGATGAGAGGGAGCTCGAAGCGGGAAGAACCACAAGTCACCAGCGCGATCTTCTCGTCGACCTCGAAGTCCACTGGCTTATTAGGCAAGGAGTTGACGATTTCGGAGATGAGTTTGCCGGCGACTGCGAAGCGTCCCGGCTGGGCGATCTCGGCGGCGAGGCGCTCTTTGGTGGAGACCTCGTAGTCGAAGCCCGCGAACTCCAGGCCCTCATCGTCGGCGGTAATCACCATCGCGCGAAGAACAGGTTGCGTGACCTTGGTGGGCAGAGAACGTGCAACCCAGCCGACTGCAGCAGCCAGATCATCCTTGGCTACGCGAAATGAGACGTTTGAGTTCATGTAAGTTCTTCCGCTCCTTGTTCGCCTGATTCTTACTCTTACAACTTACAACATTGGCCAGACATGAGATCGCGGGCGGTTCTTTCACACATCCCATTTCTCCCAAGAAAACCAAGTTTGATCAGTAGTAACAGTAATAAGTGGTGTGGAAGCTGTGGGATCTTCGATCTTGGTGCAGGTAGTGGTGGCTTTTGTGGGTGTTGGTTGTCCTGTGATCAAAATGTGTAATTCTGCCTCGCGGTGTGGATAACAAAGTCGGGTGTCGAGTTCTCCACAGGTGTGCCGGATTTGTTCACTGATTGATCACAGCGCTCCCCACAGGGAATCAGTGCATGTGAAAAGCCCTTTTGTGGGCAAGCTCATGAATTACATCGGCGTAATTACACAGGTGTGGACAACCCTGTGGATAAAAAAAGACCTTCCCAACACGGGGAAGGTCAGCGGGCTATTGGCCCCTAGTTTTTATCATCTGCGTGAGCGTTTGAATCTCATCGTAGGTGTTGCGGTTTTCTGTCATTTCCTTGCGGATCTTGCGCTCCGCGTAAATGACCGTGGTGTGGTCCTTACCGCCGAACTCCTCGCCAATCTTGGGCAGGGAAAGTTCGGTGAGTTCACGGCACAGATACATCGCGAGCTGGCGGGCGTGCGAGATGGCCCGCTTCTTGCCGGTGCCGGTGAGGGTGGAGACGTCGAGGTTGAAGAACTCCGCGGTCGTCTCGATGATTGCTCCGGCCGTGATGTTGAAGGCCCCGGACTCCGGTGCGAGATCCCGCAGGGCAATTTCTGCCATTTCCATGCTGATGGGTTCGTTGACCAAGGAGGAGTAGGCGGATACGCGGATTAGCGCGCCTTCGAGTTCGCGGATGGAGGTCTCGAAGCGAGAAGCGATGAGCTCCAGGACCGAGCGATCAATGCGAGTGCCGTCCGCGGCAGCTTTCTTCATGAGGATGGCGATGCGGGTTTCCAGGTCCGGCGGCTGGATGTCTGTGATCAATCCACCTTCGAATCGGGTTCGCAGGCGATCCTCAAGCGTGGTCAGCTGCTTGGTGGGGCGATCGGAGGACAAAATGATCTGCTTGTTCGCCTGGTGCAGCGCGTTGAAGGTGTGGAAGAACTCCTCCTGGGTGGATTCTTTGCCTTCGAGGAACTGGACGTCGTCGACCATGAGGATGTCTAGGTTGCGGTAGCGCCGCTTGAAAGACTCCTGGCGGTCATCGCGCATGGAGTTGATGAAGTCGTTCGTGAATTCTTCACTGGAGACGTACTTGACACGCAGGTTCGGCTGTAGCACCTGGGCGTAATTGCCGGCGGCGTGCAGGAGGTGGGTTTTGCCCAGGCCGGAACCGCCCCAGATGAACAGCGGGTTATAGGCACGGGCGGGTTGCTCGGCGACGGCGACCGCCGCGCCGTGCGCGAAACGGTTGGAGGAGCCGATCACGAAGTTTTCAAACGTGTGCTTCGGGTTGAGCGACTTTTCCCGGTTGGAATCGTGTGCCGGAACCTCACGCGGCAAGCGGGCCGGCGGTGGAGTGTCCACAGGCTCCCACCCCTGTTCTGGGCCCGGATCGGGCTCGGAAGGTGTCTCCAGGGTAAATGCGACGGAGCACGGCCGCCCCATGTGATCACTGAGTGCCTTGGTGATGTGGACGGCCAGGCTGTCCTCGAGTACTTTCTTGGCGTCGGCGCTTTGGGTAGCGAGCAACGCGTAGCCGTCTGCTAGCAGGATTGGGCGCGTGAGCTGGAGATATGCGCGCTGAGTATGCGTGAAAGTAGGTACGGCGGAATCGGGGCGATCTGCTTGGTGAAGGAGATCCTCCACCACGGTTCGCCACGTGTGATCGAGAGTTGCAGCGCTGTCTGACACTATTGCTTCAGGCCTCGTTTTCCGGTCCGTAACGTGAAATTCACTGCTTCCTCCACACCCAAATTTACGGCGTTACCTTGTGCTCCACAGGGTTATCCACAGGTGTGAAAAAGCCATTTATCCACAGCCTAGTATGGGTGTTGTGGATAAACGAAATTGCGGGAAATTATTGGGTTATGCAGCGACAATGCGAAAACTCTCAACTGACAATTGAGGGTTATCCACAGATCGCTGGTACTAATTAGACATTGTTACCCGCGGAAGGCTCGCGATGTCTAACAATTGAAAACTCGGGTTTTATCCCGGATTCTTTACCCCATCCTTAACCGCAGGATGGATCCGGAAACACCCCGGTAACCTGCGCAAAAACACAGGCTTGTAATTCTGGGTGTACCCGAGTGTCGATTTGTTGGATGGGCCTACCCTCGCGTAATCTGTGATGGTCTATTGCAGCGCCAACGCTGTAGTGAAGTTCCGCCGCGCGCAACCGCGCAGGCAGCACATTATTCGCAGTGAGCAGCGCTCACTTTTAATTTGAGATTTCAAGGAGATTTACCGTGGCAAAGGGTAAACGGACTTTCCAGCCGAACAACCGTCGTCGCGCACGTAAGCACGGTTTCCGCACCCGCATGCGCACCCGCGCAGGCCGTGCGATTGTCGCTGCACGTCGCAAAAAGGGTCGTTCTAAGCTGACCGCTTAGTTTCGTGCTCGCACACCAACACAAGCTGTCCTCACCCGCGGAATTTTCCCGAGTGATGAAGGGCGGCACCAAGGCGGGTTCCCGCACAGTGGTGGTGCACGTCAGCCACAATCCGGCCGTGGATGCGTCCGGGCCGCGTTGTGGCCTTATTGTTTCGAAGGCCGTCGGGAATGCCGTGATTCGTCACCGCACCTCCCGGCGGCTTCGGCATGTTTTCATGAGCCTTACCCCGGGGTATCCGCCGACGCTTGACGTGGTCATTCGCGCGCTTGGTCCGGCGGGATCGGCGTCCAGTGAGGAGTTGCGTCGCGACGTCGAGAAGGCGCTGTCCAAGGCGGTCAAAAAGTCGTGACCTACCGCAACAGTGCCGGGGAAGAAATTCCGGAGGCCCGCGGCGTCGCCACGCTGGCGGTCAAGGTGCTGCGCGGCTACCAAAGGTATCTCTCACCCCTTAAGATGGTGTCGACGTGTCGTTTCGAACCGACGTGCAGCGCCTACGCGCTGGAAGCATATAGTCGCAATGGTGTTCTTCGCGGTACCGCACTGTCGGTAGCGCGGCTAGCCAAGTGCGGTCCATGGCACCCGGGTGGGTTCGATCCGGTTGCTGAAGTAATCAAGACAGAGGAATAACTCACAGTGCTTAATATCATCTATTGGCCTATCTCGGCCCTTTTGTGGTTCTGGCGCGAGGTGTTGAGCTTCGTGATGGACGAGAACTCCGGTTTCACCTGGATCCTCGCCATCGTTCTCATGACCTGGACCCTGAAGGCCCTGCTGGTCAAGCCGACCATCAACCAGATGCGCTCCTCCCGCAAGATGCAGGAGATCCAGCCGAAGATCCAGGCGGTGCGCGACCGCTACAAGAACGATCGCACCAAAGCTGCCGAGGAGATGCAGCGCATCTATAAGGAAGAGAACTTCCGCCCCATGGCCGGCTGTCTGCCGCTTATCGCGCAGATGCCGATGTTCATTGGTCTGTTCCACGTCGTTCGTTCTTTCGACCGCACGGGCGAGCGCACCGGCAACATGTCCGTCGAGGCCAACCGTGAGACTGCGAACTACATCTTTAAGCCGGAAGACGTGCAGTCCTTCCTGGACGCACGTGTCGGCGGAGTGCCGCTCTCCGCGACTTTGCGCGGAAACACCAAGCTCTTGGAAAACGTGGACACCACCCAGGTGGCCATGATCATTATCCCGCTGGTTTTGGTGATTGCGGTGCTCACCCACGTGAACGCGCGCATGATGCAGTCGCGCCAGCAGGCGCGCAAGGCTGCCGGTAAGGTGTCGCAGCCCACCGGTGAAAATGCACAGATGATGCAGCAACAGATGGAAATGATGAACAAGATGATGCTCTGGTTCATGCCCATCATGGTCATCTCGGGTGCGTTCATCTGGTCCATTGGTTTGCTGTTCTACATGTTCGCCAACACCGTGTGGACCACGGTGCAGTCTCGTGTGGTTTACGCGATAATGGACCGCGAGGAAGAGGCTGAGGAGCAGGCGAAGATCGAGGCCAAGCGTACAACCGCGCCGAAGCCCGGCGCCCGGAAGGCCGATAAGCGTTCCAAGAAGCAGCGTAAGCAGGGATAACACATGATGCCTGAGGAAGTATTCGGGGAACGCTTCTCCCTGGCGCAGGCTTACCATCAGTCTTTGGCTGAGGTGGGTTCCGTGCGCGGATTCATTGGCCCGCGCGAGGTTCCCCGCCTGTGGGAGCGCCACCTGGTCAACTGCGCCGTCATCAATTCGCTCATGCCGGAAGGCGCGCGCATTGCCGACGTCGGTTCGGGTGCCGGCCTGCCGGGTATCCCGCTCGCCATTGCGCGTCCGGACCTGGACATCACGCTCATCGAACCACTGCTGAAGCGCTCGACCTACCTCGGGGAGGTTAAGGAGCAGCTGGGTCTGGACAACGTGACCGTGGTCCGCGGCCGCGCCGAGGAGGTTCCGGCCAAGGGCTTTGACATCGTGACCTCTCGCGCCGTCGCCCCGCTGGGCAAGCTGGCCAGGTGGTCCTTGCCGCTCGTGCGCAAGGGCGGCGAGATGATCGCCATGAAGGGTGAGTCTGTGCACGAGGAACTGGCGCGCGATGCCAAGGACATCCAGAAGGCCGGCGGCGGAAAAGCCACGGTAGAAGTGGTGGACGGAACCACGGTTATCCGTGTCCCCCGCGTGAACTAGAGTGGTGGGCATGACTTCACCACGATTGATCACGATCGCCAACCAAAAGGGCGGTGTTGGCAAGACCACGTCTGCGGTTAACCTCGCGGCCGCCATGGCTGCGGCAGGCAAGAAGGTCCTTGTGATCGATGTGGACCCCCAGGGCAATGCTTCCACCGCGGTGGGCGCCGAACACCGTACCGGCACCCCGTCCTCCTATGAGGTACTCCTGGGCGATAAGACCGCCGAGGAGGCCATGCAGAAGTCCGCCTTTACGGACAATCTCTACTGCATTCCGGCGACCATTGATTTGGCCGGTGCGGAGATCGAAATGGTGTCCTTGGTGCGTCGTGAGTTCCGGCTTTACGACGCCCTGCATAACGGCTTCATGGACACTCACGGTTTCGAGTACGTCTTCATCGACTGCCCGCCGTCGCTGGGCCTGCTTACCATCAACGCCATGACGTGCGTGGAGGAAGTGATCATCCCGATTCAGTGCGAGTACTACGCACTGGAGGGCGTGGGTCAGCTGCTTAATAACATCACGATGATTCGGGAGCACATCAACGAGGACCTGCACATTTCGGCGGTGCTGCTGACCATGTATGACGCGCGCACCAGACTCTCCGAGCAGGTGGCGGACGAGGTCCGGAACCAATTTGGAGCCGTGGTGTTGGGTAATGTGATCCCTCGTTCCGTACGGGTATCGGAGGCCCCGGGCTACGGCAAGTCTGTGATCGAGTTCGATCCCTCATCCTCGGGCGCACGGGCCTATGTGGCCGCGGCCCGGGAGCTGGATTCCCGCGGTGACTACGTGCCGCACCACACCACGGGACCAATTGGCGTGAGCCCCGAGATTTTTGCTGAGCTGGAAGGATAAACATGGCTGATAAGAAACAAGGTGGGCTGGGTAAAGGCCTGGCCGCGCTCATCCCTTCGGGCCCGGACGCCCCGCAGCGCAAGCCGGGGATCGGCAACGACGCTTCCGACGTCATTTTCGGCAAGGGCAAAGCAGTCCCGGGTGCGCCGACCATCGCCACTGGTGGCAAGAAGAAAGCCGCGATGCCGCGCGCCATTGGCGCGACCTACCGCGAAGTAGCGATCGGGGACATCTCCCCTAACCCGAAGCAGCCGCGCACCGTCTTCGATGAGGACGACCTCGCGGAGCTCGTGCACTCGATCAAGGAGTTCGGCCTCCTGCAGCCGATCGTGGTGCGTCCGGCGAAGCAGGGCTTCGAGCTCATCATGGGCGAGCGTCGTTGGCGCGCTGCCTCCAAGGCGGGTCTGTCCACCATCCCGGCCATCGTGCGGGATACGGGCGATGACGATCTGCTGCGCGACGCCTTGCTGGAAAACATCCACCGCGTCCAGCTCAACCCCCTAGAAGAGGCGCATGCCTACCAGCAGTTGCTGGAAGAATTCGGCGCTACCCAGGAGGAACTCGCGGATCGTCTGGGTCGCTCCCGCCCCCAGGTGACCAATACTTTGCGCCTGCTGCGCCTGCCCGTGGATGTGCAGCGCCGCGTGGCCGCGGGCGTACTGTCTTCCGGTCACGCTCGTGCCCTGTTGGGCCTGGAGGATCAGGAGGACATGAAGCTCATCGCTGATCGCGTTGTCGCTGAGGGCCTGTCAGTCCGCGCCACCGAGGAGGCAGTCACCTTACTCAAGCGCGGCGAGAAGCCGAAGACGAAGGCAGCCCCGGTGCCGCAGCCGGAGTACTTCACGCACACGGCGGAGCGCCTGGCCGATAAGTGGGACACGAAGGTCACGGTCACCATGGGCAAGCGCAAGGGCAAGATGGTCGTCGAATTTGGCAACCAGGAAGACTTTGAGCGCATCATGGCGCTCATCGAAGGCAACTAGGCGCGTTCCGCCTTCAGCAGGTCCGCGAAGGCGTACGTGCCGGTGGCAAAGTCATCCTGATCCAGCAGGTAGAGGCGCTTGACGGCCACCACCACGGACTCCGCGATTTCATCGCGGACCGATGGGGTGGTTAGCGCCGCGACGTCACCGGGGTTGCTGAGATAGCCGGCAAACAGCTGGACCACCGGCATCTTGGTCAGACGCAGGATTTCCCAGGTGCGGCCGTGGTTGCGACAGTTGCCCAGGTTGGTGCGGGCGACGATTTCGCGCTGGATGAAGCCCGAGAGGGTCTCGCCGATCATGGATGAGGCGCCGTGCTCGGAGCCAAAGTAGAAGCTGGCCACGCCATTGGCTTTGTCGTTCGGGTAGTGGTCGCAGGCCAGCGACAGCATGAGATCCGCGCCGAAAGCGTTGGCAATTTCCGCGCGCTCCTTCATGGAAGGATCATCCATCCGCGGGCGGGAGAAGATAGTCTCCATCCCGGCGGCGATCATGCGGCCCTCGATGCGGGTAGCCAGATCCCAGAGGATTTCCTCCTCGGTGATGTCACCGAAGCGGCCGCGGACGATCCGGCCCTTGTTGGAGCCTCCGAGGCCCGGGTCCAAGACCACGCGCTTACCCGCCAGCATCGGGCCCGCGGAACGTACGCGTTCACGCTCATGAATGGCCTGGGCGGAACCGCCCGTGATGCGGCGGCCGAGCAGCGACAGGCCACGGATGGTGTTCGGGCCGCAGACGCCGTCGGACTTCAGACCCGCGTTGAGCTGGTAGGCCTGGAGTGCGGCGCGGGTGTGCTGCCCGAAGCGACCATCGATCCGGTTGGGGTAAAAGCCCAGCTCCTGGAGCTGCTGCTGCAGTTGGGAGACGTCGTCGCCCACCAGCTCGTTGTTGGGCTGGAAGGACAGCACGCGCGCGCCCAGGGTATAGGACGCGTGCCGCAACTCGCGCAGGGTGAGATCGTCGATGTCGCCGGAGGGCACGATGCCCCGGGACTGCTGGAAGGCCTTCAGAGCGTCAGCGAGCGACTGGTCGAAGTACTTGTCTTCTTCGCTGAACTTCTGGGTCTTCCAATCGGTGACCTCGCCCTGGTAGTCAGAAAGACGACCGATGCGCGCGAGGGTCGCTCGTGCTTCAGCGACGCGCGCACTGGAGTCACCTACGCTAAGGTTGCGGCTCACTTGTCCCCTTCCCTTTCTACTGTTTAACGTGTTCCCAGATTAGCAGCTATTTGTGTTTTTCAATGGCCGCCACGATGCTGGCCTTGGGGCGAAGTCCCGTGAATTCGGAGACCTTTTCTCCATCCTTGAAGATGAGCACCGTGGGGATGGACATGATCTGGAACATGGCGCCCAGGTTGCGCTCTTCGTCCACGTTGACCTTGGCGATCTGAACGTCATCGCCCATCTCGTCGGAGATCTCTTCGAGCAGTGGGGACAGCTTCTTGCACGGTCCGCACCACGGTGCCCAGAAATCCACAACGGTCAGTTTGTCTGAATCCACGACTGAGGAGCGGAAGGTCTCGGTGGTGACATCAATAATGTTGCTCATGATTATTCCTATCGGTTCGCAGCGAGGAAATGTTCCGCGTCAATGGCCGCGCGGCAGCCGGAACCCGCAGCGGTGATGGCCTGCTGGTAGTAGTCGTCTACGAGGTCACCGCAGGCAAACACGCCCGGCAACGAGGTAGCGGTGCTTGGGTGGTTGACGGTGACATAGCCGGCGTCGTTAAGCTCCACCTGACCGTTGAGGAATCCGGAACGCGGATCGTGGCCGATGGCCACAAACATGGCGGTGGCGTCCAGCGTGGAGGTCTCCCCCGTCACTACGTTCTTGACCTCCAGCCCGGAGACCTTGCCGTCGGCCTCGATGACGCGCTCGACGGTGGTGTTGGTCAGCCACTTGATCTTGTCGTTGTCTTGGGCGCGCTCCAGCATGATCTTGGAGGCGCGGAAGTTTTCGGAGCGGTGGATAATGGTCACGCTCTCAGCGAACTTGGTGAGGAACGTGGCCTCCTCCATCGCGGAGTCGCCGCCGCCGACGACGGCGATGTGGTGATCCTTGAAGAAGAATCCGTCGCAGGTTGCGCAGGTGGACACGCCACGGCCGGTCAGCTCCTGCTCACCCGGGATGCCCAGGTGGCGCGGGGCGGCGCCGGTGGCCAGGATAACGGTGCGGGCCTCAATGACCTCGTCGCCCACGTGTAGGCGCTTGACGTCGCCCTCGAGCTCGATGGAGTCCACCTCCTCCATGCGCAGATCCGCGCCGAAGCGAATCGCCTGCGCGCGCATCTCCTCCATGAGCTCCGGGCCCATAATGCCCTTCTGGAAGCCGGGGTAATTTTCCACCTCGGTGGTGTTCATCAATTCACCGCCGTACTCAAAACCCTCGAAGACGATGGGGTTGAGTTCGGCACGTGCAGCGTACAGCGCCGCGGTGTATCCGGCGGGGCCGGAACCGACGATGGCTACGTCGTGAATGGTCACAAGAACTCCTCTTTAGTCGATGCGTTAACGCCCAAAGTCTACCCCTGTGTCAAGAAATGGCCGATTTTAACGCTTCCTTGGCGCGTGCCCGCCGTGATTTGATGGTGCCTGGTGCGACGCCGAGGATGCTGGCGGCATCGAGGGCGGAATATCCTGCGACCTCTGTCAGCAGCAGGGCGTCGCGCTGCGGTTCGGAGAGCGAATGGAGGGCCTCAGCCACCTCGAGGCTGACCTCGATGCGTGAGGTGGGGTCGAAAGAAAAGGTGGGGTCGCGCTCTTCGTCGATGGCGTCGAAGCCCACGAGGTCCCGCTTCTTGTCCTTTTGCACGAAGTCGTAGCCCGTATTCATCACGATGCGGTGCAGCCAGGTGCTCAGCTTGGCGTCTCGACGGAAGGTATCCATGCTGCGGGCGGCCTTGAAAAAGGCTTCTTGCACGATGTCTTGGGCGTCGGTCTCGTTGCGGGTGTATCGCCGCGCGACTTTGGTGAGGCGCCCCCGATGCTTGTCGACGATCGCGCTAAACGCCTTTGAGTCCCCGTTTAAGAATTGATCCACTAATTGCGCATCTTCAATGCTCACGAATTTTCCCCCCGGAAAAGTTGTTGCTTGAGTTCTATTTCAACCCAAGCGGGACAACTTTTCTAGGCGGAATTGCACACTCTATTTGGCAGCGGCGCGAATTTTCTGAGTTCGGCGCACGTGATCCTGTTCTTCCAGCAGGATGCGGCGCAGCGCGCCCTCGGCGTCGACGCTGCGATCGTCATCCGGGTACAGCCCGCGAATGAAGCGGTTGGCCATCTCGATGGGGTGCTGCTCCCAGATGGTGGGAAGCGCCGTGAAGAAGCGCTCTGTTAGCTGCGCCCGTAGTTCTTGTGAGCCGGGCGCATTGTATGCCTGCACCAGCGAGTCCACCTCCGCGTTCGAGTATTTGCCTGGGGTGGTGATCTCGGTGAAGATCTTGTCCTTGTTCTCCATGGTGGGCGCGGTCAGGGTGGCGCCGAGGTACTCGGCCTTGCCGGTGAGCGTGTTGTCGCGCTCCAGCTCGGCGGCGGCGTCCACCTCCTCGCCGTGCGCGGCCAGACGGCGCAGGATAGCCCAGCGCAGCTCGGTGTCCTCGGTCTCGTAGGCCTTGAGCCTGTCGACGCCGCCCGCGGCAATCGCCGCGCGGAGCAGGACGAGGTGCTCGTCGGTGCCGGGCTCCGCGGCGTCGACAAGCGCCCAGACACGCTCCGCGAAATCGGGGACGTCAACGTAGTGGGACACCGCGAACTGCGCATTGGCCAGCACCTGGGTGGCGATGGTGATGTTTTCCCCGCGCACGTGGCGCAAGACGATGTCGATGTAGGTGCGCGGATCGAGCTCCGCGTCGCGGACCTGGTTCCATAGGCCGGTCCAGATGACCGCGCGGGTGATGTCCGGAAGCGCGGAGAGCCGCTCGCGGATGGTGTCGAGGGACCGCTCGTCGAAGACGACCTTGGCGTAGGTGTGGTCGTTGTCGTTGGGAACCACGAGCTCGCCGGCGGGGACCGCCGCCGGCACGTCCACGTCCACGGTGGTGGGTTGCAGGTCGGCGTCGAATACCGTGACGTCGATGCGGTGCGGCAGGCGCGTGGGCAGGATCTGGCTGTCCACCACTTGCAGCGTGTCCGGACCGGTGGTCTTGAGCCACTGGTTCGCCCATCCGTGCACATCGCGATCCGTATGGGCGGACAGGCAGTCCAACAGGTCCGCGAAGGTGGCGGATCCGAACTGGTGTGCCTTGAAATAGTCGCGGGCGCCGGCGTAGAAGTTCTCCCGTCCGACGAAGTGGACAAGCTGCTTGAGCACGGCCGCGCCCTTGGCGTAGGTAATGCCGTCAAAGTTTTGGCGTGCGGCGTCCACGTCGGGGATCTCCGCCTTAATGGGGTGCGTGGTGGGCAGCTGGTCCTGCATGTACGCCCAGTTCTTGCGGTTGCCCGCGAAGTTGACCCAGGCTTCGGTGTAGCGGGTCGCGTGCGCGGAGGCGTCGGCGCCCATGAACTCGGCGAAAGACTCCTTGAGCCACAGGTCGTCCCACCACTGCGGGGTAACCAAGTCGCCGAACCACATGTGGCTCATCTCGTGCAGGATGGTGTTGGCGCGTGCGGCGTGCTGGGCGCGGGTGGCCTGTGAGCGGAACAGGTACTTTTCGGTGAAGGTCACCAGCCCTGGGTTCTCCATTGCGCCGAGGTTGTATTCGGGCACGAAGATGGAGTCGTACTTGCCCCACGGGTAGGGGAAATCGTAGGCCTCGTGGAAGAATTCCAGGCCTTGCTTGGTGATCTCCAGGATCTCGTCGTCCACGTACTCCGCCATGGACTTGCGCGCCCAGGCGCCGAGCTCGATGTCGTTCCAGGAGTCCTTCTTGCACACGTAGGGCCCCGCCGCCAGGGCGGTGAGGTAGGTGGACATTGGCTTGTCGGTGCCGTTGGTCAGCGCCACCCAGCCCTCGGGGACGTCGAGGGAAATGCCGAACGAGGCCTTGAGGTCCGGCTGGTCAAAGCAGGGGTACACGCGCCGGGCGTCCGAGGGCTCGAAGTGGGAGTAGAGATAGGTTTCCCCGTCCGCGGTATCGGTAAAACGGTGCAGGCCCTGGCCGGTGCGCGAGTAGAACGAGGAGGACTCGACGGTGACGGTCACGGGCGCGTTCGTCGGGAGATCCGTGAGGTGGATGCGGCCGTTGTTAAACGGGGCGTCGACACGCTCGCCGTTGACCTGGACGCTGTGGACCTCTTTGCCCAGGTAATCCAGGAACGTCTGCGGTGCCGTGGTGGTCAATTCCACCGTCGTGCGCACGGGAAACGTCTCAGCGGTTCGCGCTTGCGTGAGATCGACGTGGATGTGATACGAAGAAAGCGACAACGAGTTCGTCCTCGTCGTCGCTTCGGTGTGGGTCAAATTCATGACCCTTAGATTAGCGCTTAAGCCTGCTTGATCGCAGAGCCTTCGATCTCAATCTTGATTTCTTCGGACACCAGCATGCCGCCGGTCTTGAGCGGAGCGTTGAAGTCGATGCCGAAGTCCGGGCGATTAATCTTGGTCGTGGCCTCGAAGCCCAGGCGGGTGTTGCCGAACGGGTCCTCGGCCACGCCCTCGGTTTCTACGTCCAGGGTGACGGGCTTGGTGGTGCCCTTGATGGTCAGATCGCCGGTGACGGTGCCGTTGCCGTTCTCGTCCACGTCGAAAGAGGTGGAGGTGAAGGTCATCTCCGGGAACTTCTCTACGTCGAAGAAATCCTCGCCCTTGACGTGGCCGTCGCGGTCAGCGTTGCCGGTGTCGATGGAAGCGGTCTTAATGGTGGCGGTGGCGTTAGAGTTCTCGCCGTCGACGACGACGGTTGAATCGAAGTCCGCGAAGTTGCCGCGCACCTTGGTCACCATGGCGTGGCGGGCTACGAAGCCGATGATGGTGTGTGCGTGGTCCAGGGTGAAAGTACCGTTGATCATGATTAGTTCTCCTCTAAGTTCTGCGCGCCGATTGTTGACACGTCACCAATCATTATACTCTGCTTCTTTCACCTGTCAACGGGGTAGACCAGTGAGCTCGATTTCTGAGATCATCACGTCCCGCTTCGACGGCAAATCCGTGAACCGCACCACGACGCCGTCGTAGACCTTCGCCGACTCCTCCAGCGTGATGTTGTTGGCCGCCTTGTGCAGCGTGGCCTCGCCCAACGTTTCTCCCGGCGTGGCGCCCTTGAGCCCCAGAATCTCCACCTTCGCGCCGCCAACATTCGAGGTAATCAGCACGTGGCGCAGCTGCGTCGGGTTCTCCACCCGCACGGCGATCTCGTTGTTCGAGCTATCGATCTCCTGCATTGTCGCGGGCTCGTCATCAATGACATCGGTGGCCGCAGCGCCCGAGGGCAGAACGCGAGCGTCGGAACGCTGCAGCATTACTGGCGGCACCTCCGCAACCTGTTCCTGCGAACCCTGAATAGATTCCGGAGTAATCGGTTTCTGTTCGGATTGTGAACCGAACATGGAGATAAGCCACGCCGTAATCGCCGCGACGAGAACGACGAAAACAATCGCCGTCGCGCCGATAGCTGCCACGCCGGAACCGGAGTAGCCGCGGTTGCCGAAACCACTGGTCTGCTCCTCCACCTCGATCTCGGCCTCTTCCTCCACGGCCAGGGCCTCGTCATCGGGCGCGAACTCGCGCAGCTGCTCGGCAATCTCCGGCAGCGGAGCGTCGCTCTCCGCGATGTCACGCAGCATGGTGGGGGTGGGGCTGGTCGATGTGACCAACAAGGTAATCGCCGAACCCACGGCCTCACGATCCGATTCCTCGTCTGCATCCGTGAACACGGCCGGGAACGCCAGCACTGCCTTACCGGCGGTAGAAATGCGGATCCGGTCGGCGTTGTCCAGGCCCATGGCGAGATCATTCTCGTGCGCCGCGTGGGTATCCTCCACCAGCGGCTGCAGAGCATGGGCGACGGCGTGCGGGTCCAGGTTGTCGGACTCGCCGACCTGGCGTAGCGACGTCCCCTCGACCCAGTCCGCCACCACCAAGCAGCCGGAGCGGTACGACAGAATCTCGATGTTGTCGGCCACCGACGACAGGCCCAGCTGGCCGAGCTTGCGGGTGCGGCGGGAAATCTCCGCAGAGCGGCGAGCGGCCACCGCCGGAGTGGCAGGAGCCATCGGGGCCTGCGAGGTGGTGGTGACAAACGTCAGTCCCACTTCCCTACCCGTGGACTGCTCGCGGGCTTGCCAGAACTGCGCGCCCGGCACCGAACCATGTTCGCGCAAGAGGCGGAAGCGACCGTCGGAGACCGGCGCGCCGGGGACGAGCCGCGGACCGCGCACCACACCGGCGGACATCGGCGGCGGAACCGGCGAAGCATTGAAGGTGTCCTGAGCCATCATCTGCGCACTGATCTCGCGCGCATCTGGCTCTTCCACCTGGATGGCGGAATCCTCGTTCGGGTGGATGAAGCGGCCCACGCCCGGGATGCGCGCCATCGCGCGGCCCAAGTTTTGGACCTCCGGCAGCTTGGAGAAGCTCAACACGATGCCGGTGACAATCACAAAGACAACGCCGCACACGATGACCTGGATCAGGATGAGCAGCGATGGCTGGGGCTCCGGGACCAACAGGTCGATGAGGAAGCGCACCACCAGGGCCACGGCCAAACCGACGATGCCCGCCGCGGTGGCCCACAGGGACGTGTGCATGACCAGGCGGCCGCCCAAATTGCCGAGTTTGCGGCGGAGAAGGAAGCTGCCGATGACCGCGCCGGAGATGAAGCTGAAACCGTTGGCTGCACCCAGCAGCGTCACGACGGCCTCGTTCGAGCTGGCGATGAACGGAGAAAGAAGTGACAGCAGGATCTTCGTCGCGGTGATGCCGGCGACGATGAAGGTCGGGGTCCACGCCTCCTCGCGGGCGTAGAACACGCGCAGGTGCAGGAGCACAATGGCATAAGGGATGAGCGTGAACGCAGAAAAGCTCACTGTGTAACCCAGCACTGAGGCGACCTCGCGGTCATATTCTGCGTACTGGAACAGGCCAATGCCCAGATACTGGCCGAAGCCCGTCATGAAAATGACGATCGGGATGAGCGCAATGAGCGTGAGCTTAGTGGCCAATTGCAAGTCGTGGATGACCGCGCGGTCGTCACCGGCCGCCGCGTTGCGTGACAGGCGCGGCATGATGGCGGTGAGCAAGGCGACGCCGATGATGCCGTACGGCATCTGCAACAACTGCCACGCCTGCTGGTAGATGCCCGGGGCGTCCGCGGACGACGACGCCGCCACACGGGTAGTCACGATATAACCCAACTGGGAAATAGCCACGTAGGCCACGATGGCGAGAGCCATCCCGCCGAACTGCTTCAGGCGGTCGTCTAGGCCCCACTGTGGGCGAAGATCGATCCCCGCCTTCTTGATGAACGGCAGCAAGATCGCGAATTGCAACACCACGCCGAGCGTCGTGCCCAAGCCAAGCAGCAGGACGTGGCGGTCGGTCACCGGAGCCGGGGCCACGGGATTCAACGAGCCTGGCAGCGTCCAATACAGCAGCAACGTGGCGATGGAAATGACGTTATTGACCACCGGCGCCCACGCCGCAGGCTTGAAGATGGACTTCGTGTTGAGCACCGCCTGGAACAAGGCGAACAAGCCGTAGAAGAAAATCTGCGGGAGCAGCAGAATCGCAAACGACGTCGACAGCGTGGTGTTGACTTCGCCATCGCTGGTCAGCATCATCCTGGTCAGTAGTGGTGCGGCAACGACCGAGGACACCGTGATGATGGCTAGCAGCGTAAACGCCAACGTAAACAGGCGTCTGACGAACATCGCGCCGTTATCCGGATCCTCTCTTTCCGCGCGCACCAACACCGGCACCACCAGGGAGGTGAGCACGGCGCCCAACACGATCTCGGTAATGAGGTTCGGCAGCTGGTTCGCGGTGTTAAACGCTGATGTGATCGCGCCGCCCAACGTCGCACTGATCAACACCGTGCGCAAAAAGCCCGTGATACGAGAAATCAACGTCGCGATAGCCATCGAGCCGGTAGAACGAATCACCGACTCGTTGGACTCGTTCTCCGGCGTTGCGTTGGCACCCGTGAGCGCAGACTTATCCTCGACCGGCTCGGGCGGAGACGGCACCACGCGGGGCGCCACGACGGGCGCTGGGGGCGAAGGCTCAACAATTCTGCTGCGAGTGGAATGGCTCATTATTTCTGTCTTTTTCTTCTAACGATGACTGCGATGACAACGGCAAGACCACACAACGCGATAAACGTGGAAACCCCCACGATACCGGCGCGTGTCTGCACAGTGATTCTGACAGGCTCCGAAATCGGCACTCCCGCGGGCGAGGCCAGCCACAGGTCCAGATCACTACGATCGTGGCCGTCAGGCATCTGGGTGGTGAGCGACACGGTGATTGATCCCCGTGCCGGAATCCGGACTGACTTCGTTTCCGACAGCGTCGTTCCCGAATGCCCGATAGTCGCGTTCACGGGCAGCGGGAGCCCGTTCTTGGCCACGACCAGCAGCGGCGAGGACTGAGAAATCCGAGTCACGATGTTACCGGGAGGAATCAACGCCACCGAATCCTGCAAGTCTGTGACCACCTGATCCGTGACGGTTAGGCGGTCCATGTCGCCATTCATGGCGTAGAGGAGGTCGCGCCGCAGAGGCGCGGTGAACCCATAGCGACTCATGGCGATATTCGGGTCATTGTCCATGACGTTCATCAGCTCGTCGATGTCCGCGGCGTGGCGCGCGATCCGCTCCCGGGCCGGGAAATCCTCCGCCGTCAGGGTAGTGCTGCCGGAGGGCAACGGGATCGTCGGCAAGCTTCCGGCCACCTTGAGCGCCGCTGGCGTGTCGACGACCGCGACCGTCTTACCCTTGGCCGTCCCTAACGCCGCGGGGTAACGCTGCAGCAACCGGGTCAGGGCGGGATCCTCGCCAATGTCGGAGACGCCGTGGATATAGTCCGAGTTCTTTCCCAACACGCGCGAGAGTGTATCCGTGCCGCGGGTCGTCGCCTCGCGCAGCAGCCAGCGGTTGCCCACCGCCTTGACCTTCTGCGCATCAACCTGCGCCCACGTGGTGGGCACCACGCAGTCCGCCGCGGACAGCTGATCCAAAAAGGCCGCCGCATCGTGGGCGCCCTTGCCGGGGACCACGTCGGCTTCTTCCTCATCCTGGAACCAGGAATCGCGCAGGCGCCGTGGCTTCTCGACGACCGGGGGACGTTTCGGCCCCACGTCGTATCCGTGCTGCATGTGGTTCGCGGCGTCGACAAGCGCAGGGTCCACCGCGATGCAGCCCTCGATATCGGCGGCGAAGTAGTTGTCTAACAAGGTATTGACGCGCCCGCCGTCGGCGAAGCTCTCGGCCAAGGAATCATCGACGAGCTGGAACGGCTCTCCCCCGGTAGCGCCCGGAGTGACGTTGACGTCTTCTACCACCGGGTAAATGATCGAGACTTTCGGCTTGGCTTTATCGCCGACCCACAGCACGGAGTTGGTCTGCGCCAAGCTCACCGGTTGGCCCTCTTGGGTGCCCGTGAGGGTAAACAACAGCGGGTACGTGCCGGGGTCCGCGATGGCCAGCGACGCCTTGTCCTTCGGATCGAGGGGGACCTCCATCGTGACGGTCCGGGACTGCCCTGGTTGGAGCGGATCCAAGAATTCCTGCTTGCCGTAATACGGAAACGCACCGGTGACCAGGTACTCCTCCAAGGCCGCGGGAGAGGTGGCGGCGTCACCGCGCCGGGAGGTTATCTGCAGGTTTTCGATGGGGGTATTCCCCTCGTTACGCACGTCAAACTCCACGGTCCAGGGCTGATTTTCAGCGACGCGGTACTCGGGCTCCCCGACGATCTCCAGGCCTACCTCTCCCCCGGGTTGTGCGTGTGCCACCGGGAGACTCGTCGCCAGGATCAGGGCTGCCAGGATCGCACGTTTCACCGGGGCGTAGCCCTTCCCGCCTCAGCCTCCTTCAGCGCGAGCTTGGGCAAGACGTCGTGCGCCGTGCGCGCCAGCTTCCGCTCGTCGGCATAAGCCAGGTGCTCGATGAGCTCGGAAACCGGAATCCACGAGACTTCGGTAACCTCCGGGTCCTCGTCGTTGAGCTGGCCGTCGACAAAGCGGAGCAAGAAGTGGTGGACGGTCTTGTGGATCCGCACGCCGTCGGAAACGAACCAGTAGTCAATGACGCCGAGCTCGGAAAACACCTCGCCATAAATGCCGGTTTCCTCCCAGACCTCGCGCTCAGCGGTCCTGTCCTTGGCCTCATTGTTTTCCACGTGGCCCTTGGGCATGGACCACAGGATGCGCCCGCGGCGATCGAGCCGCCCGATGAGCGCGACGTACATACGGGAGAGATCCACCTCTCCGTCTACGACCGACTCGGCCAAGCCGGAGACGACAAGGCCACCCGCCGAGGTCTCGTCGCGGGTCTCCATACGCTGCGTCTCCCGGGAGCGACGTCGCCGGCGTCGACGCTTGGAATCGTTATTAGTCATCGCAGGTAATCGTAGTAGACTTAGGCCGATGAATTCCGGAGACACTCAAGCAGTCGCACCTTTGGCGCGGGCGGAGCAGGTCATTTCCTCCCTCGCGCAACTACTTGAAGGCCTCACACAGCGTTTCGACGACGCAGGCCACCCCCTGTATCTCGTGGGCGGATCGGTGCGCGATCTGGTACTCGGACGGCTCGGTAACGACCTCGACTTCACCACCCCCGCTCGCCCCGACGTGGTCTCCCGCATCCTGGAAGACTGGGCTGAGAAGGTCTGGGATACCGGCATTGATTTCGGCACCGTCTCCGCCGTGTACAAGGGCCAACAGATCGAAATCACCACCTTCCGCGCGGACTCCTACGATGGAGAGTCCCGCAACCCCGAAGTTAGCTACGGCGACACGCTGGACGGGGACTTGGTGCGCCGTGACTTCAAGGTCAACGCCATGGCCATCGACATGGCCACCCGGGAGTTTCACGATCCCATGGGCGGACTCAGCGATCTTTCCGCCGGCCTCATCGATACCCCGGATAGCCCGGAACGCTCGTTCCACGACGACCCGCTGCGTATGTTGCGAGCCGCTCGTTTCGTCTCCCAACTCGATTTCGCGGTAGCGGATCGCGTCAAGGCAGCGATGACGGACCTGGCTGCGGAGATCGACCGCATCACCGTCGAACGCGTCCAGGTGGAGCTGGATAAGCTCATACTCGGCGTCAACCCGGAGGCCGGCATCCGCCTGCTCACCGACACCGGACTGCTCGCCCGCATCATGCCCGAAATCCCCGCTCTCGCCATGGCGGAGGACGAGCATCGCCAGCACAAGGACGTTTTCGCGCACTCACTTCAGGTCCTTCGCCAGGCAATCGACCAGGAGGAGGAGCCGGACCTGGTGCTGCGCTGGGCGGCGCTGCTTCACGACGTCGGAAAGCCCGACACCAAGGACACCACCGACGGACGCGTGACTTTCCACCACCATGAGGTCGTGGGAGCGAAGCTGGTGCGCAAGCGTCTGCGCAAGCTGAAATACCCCAAGGCGACGACGGAGGCCATCGCAAACCTCGTCTTTTTGCACATGCGTTTCCATGGCTTCGGGGAGAATCAATGGACCGACTCCGCGGTGCGGCGCTACGTCAACGACGCCGGGGATCTGCTCCCGCGCTTGCATAAACTTGTCCGTGCGGATTGCACGACCAGAAATAAGCGTAAGGCGCAGCGTTTGCAGCGTACCTACGATCACCTCGAGGAACGCATCGCGGACATCGCGGCGAAAGAGGACCTCGCTCGCGTGCGGCCCGATCTAGACGGCAACGAGATCATGGAGATCCTCGACCTGTCCCCCGGGCCGGACGTCGGTAAGGCGTGGGCGTACCTGAAGGAAGTGCGCCTAGAGAACGGGCCGATGGAGCGCGAGGAAGCTATCGCGGAGCTCAAGAGGTGGTGGGCAGATGTACGCGGATAGGCTTTTCAACGCGCTGGAGAAGCGGGAACCTGCGCCGGGAACGGTGCTCCTCAGCGCCCCTGGTGCGCAACGGACCGCCACGCTCATCATTGGCCAGAATGGACATTACACTCTGGGTGTTGACCTCACGGTACGCAGCGAGGTACCGGTTTTTAACCTGCTCCCCGAGTGGCACGAGGTCGCTTTCAAACCTCAAGCGTTCTTTGTGGGTGGTCCCCATGAAAACAACGCGGTTTTTGCTATCGCCGTGCTTGGCGACGCCGCTGCCCCAACCGACCTCTTCCAACCTTTCGGGCCCCAGCTCGCCCAGGTGGCGATGGGGGCGGACCCGAACATTATCAAACAGTACGCGAAGGGTGTGCGGTTTTTCTCCGGCCATCAGCGCTGGGAGACGCACGTTGTGCAGGAAGAAGTTGCCGCCGGGGAATGGTATGTGGCGCCGGCGTTGGCACATGATGTCATGAGCTCGGGTGACGTCTGGGGCGAAATAATGCACCGCCAGGAAATGCCGTTGCCCCTCTACGCGACCTTTCCTTCGAACTTATTTTTGAATTAGGTCTTGTGCAGGGGGCGGGGCTGGGCTATGGTGGGTGGCGTCCAGAGTTTCGAACTAATTAGCGAACCGAGGGGCCATGGATGCCTTTTATGCCCATTGTTCAACGACAGACGACTTAGCCCGCCAATCCCACCAACTCCGCCGCCAAGAATACGAGATGTACCGGCGGTATTTACCTTCCGAATCAGACGACGTAGAGATTGCCGCCGCGCGCGTTGCGCGGGCCACCGGCACCTCTGATACCCGAGTAACCAACATCTTTCTTAGCCTTTACCGACTCGACGAGCTACCGCACCTGCGCGCACTCCACGAGCGCATGTTCCACCTTGATTTGCACCGCATTCTCGCCATCGATCGGGCACTCGTGGCCGTTGATGATGAGGAGGTACTCGCAACCGTCGATGCAGTCCTCGTGGACTTCTTGACCCCGTCCCGCCCCAACCAAATCATGCCGTCCGCGGCACGGATTAGGTCCAAGATCATGGACGTCATACGCACGGAAGAAGACTCCGCGCCTTCAGAGGACTCTGTTACCTTCAATTACATCGACGACACAAAGGGGGCGTTCAATGCCCTACTCCAGCCCGCCCAGATGCGCGCGGTCGAAGAACGAATCCGCACAGTGGCGAAACAGGAAAAGCTGACCCTGCCCGAGGCCTTCGTCCGCGCCGTTCTGGGTACTAAAAAGACCCACATTGTGGTGCACACCTACAAGGCGCTCGACATTCCCGACGCCCCGCAGTGGGTCAGTGGAGTTGGCTGGCTGTCGGGACACCTTGAAGGTAAGTTCACAGACATTGATGCTGCGGCTCAGCAGGTGACCACCAACTACACCCCTACCGAGCCCATGAAGCGGTTTGTCGAAGGGCGCGACGGAACCTGCCGCTGGCCGGGTTGCGGAGTGCCCGCGCACCGTGCGCAGAAGGACCATCGCATCGAATGGGCTGAGGGCGGGCCCACCGCGCCATGGAACCTGGTGAGCCTGTGCCAACACCACCACAACATCAAGACCGACCGTCGGGCAAGATACATCATGGACCCCGTCACGGCCGAGATAGTTTGGCTCATGGAGGATGGCACCTGGGTGATGGATAAGCCGACTGGACCGCTGGCCCCCAACCAGCGACGTTGGCTACAAACGTTTGCGCAAAGGAGGAAGTCTAGGCGAGGCCGGGCCACTCGAGTTTAGCCCTCTCCCAGAGAGCTTCGAATTCGGCTTCAACGATGTGCTCGGCGGAAATGTCCGGAAAATCCCCGTAGGTGTCCGGGTGTGGAACCTTGCGACTCGGCATGTCAATGCTCCCTACTCGGGTGTCTTTGGTGGCTGCACCCGCGATCCCTTGCGGCGCCAAGGCTACGATGCGCACCATTTCGCATTCCGAGGAAGTAACTTCGCGCAGTTCGGCGACGTGGGTAGCGGATGCGCCTGGGATCGTGAGCGTGGTCTTAACGTAGAGCATGCCTAGGAGCTTACCTTCGCCGCATACCAGGAACACATTAAGAGCTGGACCTGGTGATAGATCATGAGCGGGAGGATAAACACGCCCACTCCCCCGCCGAAGATGACCGCCGCCATTGGTAGCCCCGTGGCAAGCGACTTCTTTGAGCCACAAAACTGAATCGCACGCGTATCGGAAAGTGCGAATCCAAGCCGGCGCCCGGTCTCCTTAGTGAGCCACAGCATGAAAGCAACTAATACGATCGCACATGCCACAAGGAAGACAAGGTGAGTAAGTTTCACCGACGACCAGACCCCGTTAATCATTCCCTCGGAGAAGGCGGTGTAAACCACCAGGGCGATGGAGCCGCGGTCGACAATCTTGGTCACCTTTGACTGTGCGATGGGTGCGGTCCACTTTCGGGTGAGCTGGCCCAAGAGGAACGGCGCAAGTAGAAGTGTGGAGATCTCGACGAATACGCTCGCATCGATTGCCGCCGCGCGGTTCATCAACGCCATGACCAGGACCGGGGTTGCCAGAACGCCGACGAGGTTGCTTAACGACGCCGAGACAATCGCTCCGGCGACGTTGCCCTTCGCGATGGACGTAAACGCCACCGAGGATTGAACTGTCGAGGGTACGAGGCAGAGGTAGAGGATCCCGAGGTAGATGTCTTCACCAACCCAGGCCGAAATGGGCCTTAACGCGATTCCGATGATCGGGTACAAGCCGAACGTAAATGCCAAGATTGTTGCATGCAGTTTCCAATGCTTGAGGCCTTGGAGCGCCTCCGTCGTGGATAAGCGTGCGCCGTACAAGTAGAACAGCAAGGCGATGCCGAGGTTGGTGATGATGCCGAAGAATTGGGCGTCGGACGGGAATGCGATGGCGAGGCCGACCGCCGCGAGGATGCAGACGATAAGCGGATCTAGGCGCTTCATACTTCGACGTTGTCACCGGCGTCGCGAAGCTCGAAGGTCTCTAGCGGTTTCGTACCGGGGCCTTCGATGACCGAGCCGTCGGAAAGCTTGTAGGAAGTGTAGTGCGAGGTGCACGTAGCTACATCGCCCTCGATTTCGGTAATGAGGCTCCCTTGGTGCGGGCAGGTTTGGGAGTAGGCCTTGAATTCGCCTTCGGTGGGTTGAGCGAAAATGATTTTGTCAATGATGACGGCGGAGCCCACCGGAATTTCAGTTTTTGCAATCGAAGCCGAAGCTTCCTTACCGCACGCGGCGAGATAGGCACCCGCAAGTGTGGTGGCGGACCCAAGTAGGAACATTCTTCTGGAACATGTCATGCTCCTGATTCTAGCGTTTCACGTGAAACATTATGCGTCACTGTAACGTTTTAGCGAAGCCTGTCAGTGTGGACTGCCAAACGTCCTTGACGTTTTGTCGGGCGTCATGATCTGGGAGCTTTGAATGTTGAACTCCGATTTTTGATTTCCCGCCACCGTCGCTGACGTTGATGGTGATTTTGGTTCCGTCGGTGACATCCGCTCGCCAGTAGCGCCACTTCTCGGTGGCGGAGGTTGTCGGCTCCTCGATATCGAAGGGGCACTTCGTCGCCAAGAACTCAGCAAGAGCGTCAAAGACTTCGGTCCAGACTCCAGGAACTGTTTTGCTCGTGGAGGCGTTGATATCTCCGGTGCATGACTCCCCTACTTTTCGTCGCCCAATACGACGTTCGATCTCCACAGCGATTCCTTGCGCCCACCATGGGGTAGCCCCAGCTTCAACGGCAGCTTGTGCCATCTCTTTGTGCGACAGCTCAGCGGGAATGAGGCGCATCCACTCTTCCAGAGATTTGCCCGTGGCCCGGGAGAATTTATCAGCCATTGTCGGCGGTCTTTGCTGCCTGACGGAGTGCGCCGAGGTCTACCTTCGGCTTGTCGTCGAAAAGATAAGCCGCGCGTGCTCCCAAGTTCGAACCCACTGAAACGACCAATACTGCCACGACGACCGAAATGACCGGAATCGCCCACATCCAGCCCTCAGCTACCAGCGCCACGAGGCCGCCAAAGACCAGCGAGATGCCCGCGAGCGCCCAGAAAGGTCCGGCGACCGCGTGCGCGTGATCCCACGCTTTTTTGGACTTGCGAAGCTCCACGAGGCGGAGTCCGATGTAAGCGTTGCCGGGGAGACGTCGGAAAGCGGCGAGGCCACCCACCACGAGGAGAACGGTGGCAAAGATGAGGAGGACGATCCCGATAGCTAGCATGGATACCATCCTATTCCCCACCCTTTAGAAAAGGAAGACGACCCTTGTTCAAGAATCCGTCGCTGCTCACCAAGATCATCATCGCGGTTATCGCGGGAGCACTGTGCAGTCAGTTTTTCCCCGAGTGGTTGGGCCGAGTCTTCGCAACGATTAATGGGCTGTTTTCCGGGTTCCTGAACTTCTTTGTTCCAGTGCTCATATTTGCGTTGATTGCTCCCGCGATTGCGAAGCTGGGCAAGGGGGCGGGGAGGCTGCTTGGGCTGACAGTTGGGCTGTCGTACGGCTCCACCATCATCGCAGGCTTACTCGCGTATGCCCTATCTGTGTGGCTGTACCCCATGCTTCTCGACGGCGCGACCATGGCCGGCAGCATTGCGGACATCGAGGAAGGCGCTTTGTCACCGTATTTCTCGGTGGAGATGGCTCCTCCCTTTGAAGTGATGACGGCGTTGTTGCTGTCGTTCTGTATCGGCATGGCTATGACCGTGGTCAAAACGGATGTGCTGTACCGCGGGGCGGTGGAACTGGAACAGGTGGTCATCAAGATCATCTGGAGCTTCGTGGTTCCGCTGCTGCCGATCTATATCTTCGGAATGTTCGTGACACTGGGCATGAATGGCAATATCGGCTCGGTGCTGTCGTCGTTTACCAAGGTCCTTACACTCGCGGTCGTTTCCACGCTGGTCTATCTGTTTGTCCAGTACCTTGTTGCTGGGGCTGTGGCCGGCGTCAATCCATTCAAGGCCCTGCGTACCATGTCGCCGGCGTACTTCACCGCGCTGGGTACCTCGTCGTCCGCCGCGTCCATTCCCATTTCCCGCGAAGCGGCGCTGAAGAATGGGGTGTCTGAGGAAGTAGCCGGCTTTGTGATCCCGCTGTGCGCGACCATTCACCTGTCGGGGTCGATGATTAAGCTCATGCTCTACGCCTTCGCCCTGACCTTTATGACTGGCATGGACGTGCCCACCTCAAAGGCATTGGGTTTCATGTTCCTGCTCGCCATTACCATGATCGCGGCACCGGGCGTGCCGGGTGGCGCGGTCATGGTAGCCACCGGCCTGCTGTCGGAGATGATGGGCTTCGACGACTCCATGGTTGCGCTGATGATCGCCGCCTATATCGCCATTGACTCCGTGGGCACCGCCGCCAACGTCACTGGCGACGGCGCCATCGCACTCATCGTGGATAAGTTTGCGCCTTCATTGCGGAAACAAACTGCGCCAGCTCACCCCGCTGAGTAGCCTCAATCACTGCGGAACCGCAGATCACGCCATCGGCGCCCGCGTCCAGCGCGGCGCGGACGTCGTCAGGCGTGGAGATGCCGAAGCCCACGAGTACCGGAATGTCGAACTGCGGCACCCGGGCGGTGGGCTTTTTGTCTGTCCCGGTGACGCCATCTCGGGACACAGCGTAGACGTAGCCGCGCGCGACGCGCGCGATGTTGGCGAGAGTATTCTCATCTGCATTGGCCGGTGCGATAAAGATGGGGTCGATGTTTTGTGCCCGCTCGAGGATGATGGCGGATTCTCGGACGGGGATGTCGGGTATCAAAATTGAGTCGGCGCCCGCCTCCGCGAAGTCCTCGTAGAGGGTGTCGCGCGCGAACATGATGTTGCCGTAGATGAGCATGCCGATGGGGGTGTCCGGAAATTCCGCTCGGATCTGGCGAACGATGTCCAGGCAGTCGTTGACGGTCGTTCCCGCGGCGCGCAGGCTGGCCGCCTGGATGACGGGGCCGTCTGCCACCGGGTCGGAGAACGGGACGCCGAGCTCGAGAGCGTCGGCACCCGCGTTAATGGCTGTGCGGGCGTGGGCGACAGTATCACCGTCTCCGCACATGAGGAACGGAACGAAGGCGCGGTGTAGGAACTTGTTGCGGGTCATTACTTCTCCAAGCTTCGGATGTAGTCGATGTCTTTGTCGCCGCGCCCGGACAGGCATACTAGGAAGGTCTTGTCTTCGTCTTTGTGGGCGAGCGCGTAGGCCAGGGCGTGGGAGGATTCTAGGGCGGGGATGATTCCCTCTTCCCGAGCGAGGTGCTTAAAGGCGGCGAGAGCCTCGTCGTCGGTGACCGGCACGTACGTCGCGCGCCCGGTCTGCGCCAGGTGGGAGTGCTGGGGCCCGACGCCCGGGTAGTCCAGGCCGGCGGAGATCGAGTGGCTCTCGTTGATCTGGCCCTCCGCGCTGCGCATGAGGTAGGACTTGGAGCCGTGGAGGATCCCGATCGTGCCATTGTTGATGGTGGCGCCGTGCTTGATGCCGTCGCCGCCGGGTTCGCAGCCCACCAGCTCCACGTCTTCGTCGATGAACTCCGCGAACATTCCGATGGCGTTGGACCCTCCGCCCACGGCGGCTACGACGACGTCGGGAAGTTCGGTCATTTGCGCTTTCGCCTCCTTGGAGATGACGCGGTGGAACTCCCGGACGATGGTCGGGAATGGGTGGGGGCCTGCCGCCGTGCCCAGGAGGTAGTGGCTGGTGTGGAAGGTCGCGGTCCAGTCGCGTAGCGCCTCGTTGACGGCGTCCTTGAGCGAGGCGGAGCCAGAGTCAACGGCGATGACCTTGGCACCCATGAGTTCCATGCGGTACACGTTGGGCTGCTGCCTGGCGACGTCCTTGGCGCCCATGTAGATGACGCATTCCAGGTCTAGCAATGCGCAGGCGAGCGCCGTGGCGGTGCCGTGCTGGCCCGCGCCAGTCTCCGCGATGATGCGCGTTTTGCCCATGCGCTTCGCTAGGAGCGCCTGGCCCAAGACCTGGTTGGTCTTGTGCGCGCCGCCGTGGACGAGGTCTTCTCGTTTGAGGAAGATGCGGGCCTTGCCGCCGGAGTTGATTTCAGTGATCGGCGTGGGGCGGCCCAGGTAGTTCTTGAGGGGCCCGTTGAGTTCCTCGTTGAAGGCGGGGTCGTTCTGGGCGTCGACGAACGCGGCCTCCAGCTCGTCGAGCGCCGGGATCAGCGCTTCGGGAACGAACTGTCCGCCGAATTCGCCGAAGTATGCGGGGAGGAGTGTCTCAGACATATTTGTGGTTCCTTATTGTGTGAAATGCTTGGGCGAGTTTGTGTGGGTCTTTGACCCCGTTGGTTTCGAAGCCGGAGTTGAGGTCCAGGCCCCGCGTGCCGACGTCCAGAGCCGCGGCGAGGTTGTCGTTGTTGAGACCCCCGGCGAGGAGGACGTGCGGAGCAAGGTCTTTCGGGATGGTGGACCAGTCGAAGGTCTTACCGGACCCTCCCCCGTTGTCGAGGACGTCGGTGCCCACGTGCCAGTTGGTGATGCCGGGGACTGCCTTCGCGTCGTCGTGAAGCTGGACGGCGTGGAGGCCGGAGAGTTCCGGGATGGTGGTGCGGGTGACCGCCACCCAGTCGAGGCCGGGTTCGCTGGCCATGATGCTTTCGGCTGTTTCACGTGAAACATAGCGGGGACTGTTGGGGTCGAAGATGAGCCCGCCGTAGAGTGCCCCAGCAGCCCGCGCCGCTTGCGCGGCGTCCGGTGTGGTGAGGCCGCAGACTTTATTCTCCCCGTAGACCAGGGCGCGGCATGCGCGATCGATATCTGTCTGAGAGGTCAGCTGGGCACCGACGAGGAAAGCGTTCGCGGGTGAGCGCCGGACGTCGTGGTGCGTGGCGATGCCAGACTCAGAGACCACAACGCGGTCGGCGGGGATGAGCGGGAAGAGCCGCTCGGTGCGCGTCAAGTCCACGGTGAGATCGTGGAGATTTCGGTTGTTAATCCCAATGATGGGCGCGCCGAGGCGCACCGCGCGCTTAATCTCCTCCTCGTTGATCACTTCCGTGAGGATGTCCAGGTTGAGCTCGTGGGCGACGTCGGCAAGCCGGTTGTACTCCCGGTCGTCCAGGACGGAGAGCATGAGCAAAATCGCGTCGGCGCCGTAGTAACGCGCCGCGCGCACCTGGCTTTCCTCAGTGATGAAGTCCTTGCACAGCACCGGCAGGTGCGTCGACAGCGCAACCGTCTGCAAGTGGGCGTAGGAACCGTGGAAATAGTCCGGCTCGCACAGCACGGAGATCGCGGCGGCGTAGCGTGAGTAGACGCGTGCGATGTCCCCGGGCCGGTAGTCCTCGCGCATCACGCCCTTCGACGGCGACGCGGCCTTGCACTCCATGATGAAGCGGTTGGTGCCTCGGAGGGCGTCGGCCAGGGAGCGTGTGGAGGGCGCGGCGGGGCCGTACTCGATGTGGTGCGTGCGGCGGTTGGCCACAATCTCATGAAGAATGGTCGCCATAGTTGGCCTCCTCGTGTCGAGTGATCCATGACAGCACGGTGCCGTCATCGAGCAAGTCGGCTGCGGCATCGGTTCCGGTGGAGAAATCCGCGGCCCTTCCGGTGAGATAGAACAGTGCGCCCGCGGTGGCGGCGAGGGAGTCGCGGTGCGCGGGGGCGCCCTCCCCGCGAAAGACGGCACGAATGAGGTCCGCATTCGCCGCGCCATCTCCGCCGCGCAGCTCCTCCAGGGCGTGCGTGGCGACGCCCAGATCGGCGGGCGTGAGCTGGTAGTGCGCGATGGCCCCGTCCTTGAGCTCCCAGACGTCGGTGGACCCATGCACCGCGATCTCGTCAGTGCCGGCGCCGTGGACCACGAGGGCACGGTCCCGGCCTAGGTCGCGGAAGACTTCCGCGATGAGTCGGCCGTGGGCGGGATTGGCGATACCCATGAGCTGGAACTGTGGCCGCGCCGGGGACAGGATGGGCCCCAGGGTATTGAAAATGGTGGGCATCTTGAGTGCACGGCGCACCGGCATGACGTGGGCGACGGCAGGGTGATAGGCCGGCGCGAAGAGGAACGTGAAGTTCGCGGCGTTGAACTGCGCGACCGCGCGGTCGATGTCCAGATCGAGGGGGATGCCCAAAGCTTCGAGCACGTCCGCCGAGCCGGACTTCGAGGAGACGCTGCGGTTGCCGCACTTGACCACCGGCACTCCCCCGGCGGCGGCGATAAGGGACCCTCCGGTGGAGATATTAATGGTGTTCGCGCCGTCACCCCCGGTGCCCGCCGTGTCGACGATGCCGTCGCCCGTGATGGGGAATGCACGAGAGGCGTCGATGAAGGCGTGGGCCGCCCCGGCGATGTCTGCGAAGGTCTCCCCGCGGGTGCGGATGGCGGCAAGCAGCGCGGCGATGTGCACGTCGTCGTATTCACCGTTGGTCAGCGGGTAGAACACCTCGTAGACCTCGTCGACGGTCGGTGCGGGGTTGTCCATGAAGTCGAGAAAAGTTTTCATCGCACGACCTCCAACTCCGGGGCGATAGCGTGCAGGACCGCGGAGGCCTTGTGGAAGGTCTCATCCGCCTCGCCCTGCGGGGTGGAGTCGGCCACTACGCCGGCCCCCGCCGCGACGTGTGCGACGTCGTCCTTGATGAATGCGCTGCGGATGATGATCGCGGTGTCCATCGTGCCGTCGGGCTCGAAGTAGCCCACTGCCCCGCCGAAGGAGCCGCGGCGGTGCTTCTCGACGTCCCGAATCAGTTGCGCGGCGCGCGGCTTGGGCGCCCCGGTGAGGGTGCCCATGGTCATGCAGGCGCGGTAGGCGTCGAAGGCGTCGAGGCCGGGGCGCAGCGTGCCCGTCACTGCGGAGACGAGGTGCATGACGCGCGAGTAGCGGTCCACGTTAAGGACGCGAGGAACGCGGAGATCGTCGGCGATCGCGCCGAGGTCCTCGCGCGCGAGGTCGATGAGCATGACGTGCTCGGCGAGTTCCTTCGCGTTAGTGCGCAGGTCGCGCTCGTTGAGGTAGTCCTCGTCCGGGGTCGCGCCACGAGGACGAGTGCCGGCGATCGGACTGATCCGAATTTCGCGGTTGTCTGCGTTGAAGCGGAGGTTTGATTCCGGCGAGGAGCCGATGAGGTCGTAGTCCTCGCCGCGAAGATAGAACAGATAAGGGCTCGGATTGGACTCCTTGAGGCGCCGGTACGCGGCGAGCGCATCGGGGCACTCGACGGAGAAATAGCGGGACGGGACCACTTGGTCAATTTCTTTCGCCGCGATGTGCTCCTGGAGCTTTTCGACGTCCCTGCGGAACTCGGCGTCGGCTTTGCTCGCGGTGGCGGTGCGCGGGACGTCGGGCGCGGCGACCGGCTGTGGCCGGGGGTTCGGCAGGGTGGAGTGGGTGGTGATGGTGGCGGTCTTCTTCGCATGGTCGACGCGAAGCAGGATTTCGGGCACGAAGAACTCGTAGTCCGGGAAGGTATCGTGAGCCGCGGGCAGGGGCTCCGCCTCAAAGTCATAGGCGAAGGCGCCGACGAGGAGGTGGCCCATGTCGCGGATCTCGCGTAGAACGTCAATCGATGTTTCACGTGAAACATGGGCTTTGATGTCCCTACCCGTCTCGGTGAAGGCAGTGAGCGTCACCTCGTTCCCATCGCAGCGCACGCGGAGTGCCGCCTTGAGCACGGCGAGGCTACGCGACTCCACGTCCGCTGTCTCCAGCAGGATGGAATTGTGCGGATCGGCGAAGCGGGCGAACTGCGACGCGACGTCGGGGGTGTACGGGATGTCCATTGTTATTCCTTTCACTGCGGGCACAGAGTCAGGAAAACGACAAAAGGCCCGCATAATTAGCGAGCCTTGGGTACAACTAAGAGCCCGCCGTTAAGCGAGCCACCACCAGTTGTTCTGAATACCCATGGTTTGGATAGTATTCCTTGCCGTTCTACTTTCGCAAGACTTTCGCGAAAAATTGCTGGATTTCATTCGTGGAGTTGAGCGGGAAGACGCCGCCGACGTACTGGTCAGGGCGGACGACCACCACCGCGCCGTCGCGGGAGATGCCGCGAGCGTCAAAGATGTCCTCGCCCTCGATAGCGGCCCAGACCTGCTCCCACGCGGGGATGTTCAGCTTGCCGACCTTGGGGCGGAAGAGCTCCGGCGCATCCAGCACCTCGAAGGAGCGATAGGGCTGCTGGTAGATGACGCGGGCGTCGACAAGCTCGGGATCGACGTGCATGTTTTCTGCCCATGCCTGGAGCGCCTCGGTGCTCTCATCGGCGAACACATACACGCGCCAGCGACCGTCCGCCGTGTGTTCGTGTCCTAGGTGCAGCGTGCGGGCGTCGCAACGGCGCATCGCGCGGTAGGACTTAAAGCGGCGACCCACCGGGAATCCCGTGGCCAGGTCTTGGTGGTCGCGGTGGCCCGTGACGAGGTTCTCCGAGTATTCGGTCATCATGCCCGCGGCGAACTCCTCCGCGGTGACGTAGTAGCGCTCCACCTCGCTGGGATCCGCCTGCGGGTCGGCCATGAGCGAGGACCACTCGCGGTCGAAGCTGATGAGGTTCGCGGCCGCTGGCTGACGCTCGTCGTGGTAGGTACGGAGCAGTTCCTCGGGGGCGCGGCCATCCAACACGTGCCCCAGCTTCCAGCCGATGTTGAAGCCATCCTGCATGGACACGTTCATGCCCTGCCCGGCCTTGGCGGAGTGGGTGTGGCAGGCGTCGCCGGTGAGGAAGACGCGGGGGTCTTCCTGCTCGTCGGTGAAACCGTCGACGAGGCGGTGACCGACCTCGTAGATGGAGTGCCACGCCACCTCTTTGACGTCAATCGAATACGGCGCGTAGATCTCGTTGGCCTTCTCGATGACGCGCTCCAACGGGGTGTCGCGGACGCCTTCGTAGGACTCCCCCAGGTCCACGTAAATGCGGCACAGGAAACCGCCCTCACGCGGAATGTGCAGGATGGAACCCGCTGCGGAATGGATCGCGCATTTGGTGCGCCAGTCCGGGAAATCAGTGTCCACCAGTGCGTCCATAACGCCCCAGGCGTGGTTGGCAGACTTGCCCTCCAGCTTGCGGCCAATAGACTTGCGCACCTTGGAACGCGCGCCATCGCAACCCACGACGTACTTGGCTTTGACGGTGCGTTCCGTTGTTCCATCTGTCACCGTGACGTGCACAGGGTATTCCTCTCCCCTGTTGACCTCGAGGGTGACGAATTCCCAGCCGTAGTCCGGCTCCATTCGCGAAGGCGAACGCTTCATGAACCGTGCGAAGTAATCGAGGACCCGGGCCTGGTTGACGATGAGGTGTGGGAACTCGGAGATCCCCTGTTCGTCGTCAAGCGGGCGGGGGCCGCGGACGATCGTGCCGTTGTCATTGGCCCAGAAGGACATCTCGGTGATCTCGAAGGCCTCGTCAATGATTTCATTGGCAAAGCCGAAAGCCTGGAAGGTTTCCACTGAACGGGACTGGATGCCATCGGCTTGTCCCAGGGGGAGGCGGCCTTCGCGCTTCTCGATGATGCGCGTGTGCACCGAGGGGAACATGGATAGCTGCGCTGCGGCGATCATGCCCGCGGGTCCGGAGCCCACGATGAGGACGTCCATGGTGTCGGGGAGCTCGGCGGGACGCGTGCCCTCGGCAGGCAGGACGCGCGGGTCTTCGGAAACGTAGCCGTTGTGGTGGAACAACATTAAGGGGGTCCCTCCTGGGTCAAAATATAATGATGGCAGTCACTGACAGCAATGCATGTGATCTATGACGCAATACTCGGAATCATATATGATGGCTCGGTCTGCGACAAGGGAAACTAGCTAAAAATAAATGGGCGGCGGGGCGCAGCGTCCGGGCTGAGGTCGGCCCCCTTCGTCTCGCGCAGGAGAAACGCGCAGGCAAAGCCGATGATGGAGGCGGTCACGAGGTAGCCACTGACCGCGAACGTGGAGCCCGTGGCGTCGACAAGCGCTGCGGCGATCATCGGGGCAAAGGCGCCACCCAGGATGGACCCCAGGGCGTAAGAAATGGAGACCCCCGAGGTGCGGATGGCGGCTGGGAACAGTTCCGCGTACATCGCTGATTGTGCGCCGTAGGTCATACCGAGGCCGAAGGTCAGCGGGAGGAGGGCGGCGTAGACCATCGCCAAGGAGCCGGTATTGACCAGGGGGAACAGCATAGCCGCGGAGATCGCCTGGGCGACGAAGCCAATGAGGTAGGTCCAGCGGCGGCCGATGAAGTCTGAGACGAAGCCCGCGAACAACGTAAACAGCATCCAGGTGGCGGCGGAGACCGTCACGGCGGTGAGGATATCGCCGCGATCAAAGGCGAGGCCCTCTGGGTTCGTGGTGTAGTTCTGGATGTAGCCACCGGTGGTCATGTAACCCACGGTGCCGTTACCGGCGAAGACCAGTGCCGCCGTGAGAACGAGGCCCCAGTGGCGCTTGAACAACACCGCCATCGGGTGAGGTGCTTCCTCGCGGTGCTCCAGCTCGGCAAACACGGGCGATTCGTCCACGCCCATACGGATGAAATAGCCCACCAACACCAGGACGATGGAAAACAGGAACGGGATCCGCCAGCCCCACTCCATGAAGGCGTCGCCAGGCGCGATTTTATCCATGATGGCGAGCACTCCCGACGACAGCAGCAGACCTGCGGGAACGCCCACCTGGGGGCCGGCGCCGAAGAGTCCGCGCTTATTGTTGGGAGCGTGTTCCACGGCCATCAAGACGGCGCCGCCCCACTCTCCGCCGGCGGAAATGCCCTGGATAATGCGCAGAACGATGAGCAGGATGGGAGCCCAGATGCCTGCGGTGTCATAGGTGGGCAAGAGGCCAATGAGGGTGGTCGCGCCACCCATGGCGAACAGGGTGACCATCAAGATGACGCGACGGCCGTACTTATCGCCACAATGTCCGGCCAAAAAAGCGCCGAGAGGGCGGAATAGGAAGGATAAGCCCACCGAGAGGAAGGAGACGACCGTGGCGAGACCGGCGTCGAGCGGGCCGAACATCAGCTTGTTAAACACCAGGCCGGCGACTGCGGCGTACAGGAAGTAGTCGTACCACTCGATGGCGGTACCGATGGTCGTCGCGGCGACTACGCGGCGACGTTCCTTCATGGTGACGGGGGCAGTGGACATGAGATCCTCTCTCCGGGGTTAAAGCGAGTGGCCTGCAACAGCATGGCGCACATTTGTGAACTGAACCACTTGCGGGTCTGAGGGGAATCATATACGATGTGGTCAAGATTTTCCGTCATTCTGCAAGGAGAACCCGTAGTGAGTCCCCTTCCCCAGCAACCAGGCAAGATCATCGCGGTGCACGTGGCCTTCGAGTCGCGCGCAGCGCAACGTGGCCGTCGGCCCAAGCTACCGTCCTACTTCATGAAGGCCACCAGCTCCCTCGCCGGGAGTGGACAGGTGGTTCGTCCGGCGGGTACCGAGCTGCTCGCCTTCGAGGGCGAGATCGCACTCGTCATCGGAAAGGAGGCCAAGAACGTCTCCCTCGCGGACGCGTGGGACTACGTCTCTCACGTCACCGCCTCCAACGATCTCGGGCTCTATGACTACCGTGCTCAGGACAAGGGCAGTAACACCCGTTCAAAGTCACGTGACGGTTATACCCCGGTGGGCCCGGAGCTTCTCGACGCCCGCGAGATCGATCCCCGCGGCCTTCGGCTGCGCACGTGGGTCAACGGCGAACTCGTCCAGGAGGGCACCACGTCGGATGAGGATCTGATTTTCCCGCTCGCACAATTCGTTGCCGACCTCTCCCAGCACATGACCCTCGAGCCTGGCGACCTCATTCTTACGGGTACCCCGGCCGGTTCCACGGTCGTGGAACCCGGCGACATGGTCGAGGTGGAGGTCGACGTGCCCGGCGGGCTGTCGACAGGCAAGCTTCGCACCGAGGTTGTGGAGGGGCCCGGGGATTTTGACGGGGCCGTCGGCATGCTCCCCAAGGTGGACGACAAACAGCGTGAGGACGCCTACGGCTACTCCACCAATAATGGACTTGACCCACAGTTGCTCGAGGATCTCAAGAAGGCGCCTACCGCAGGACTCAGTGCGCAGCTGATGAAGCGCGGTATCAAGCAGTGCGTCATCGAAGGCGTATACCCCCAGACCCCCGGCACGAAGCTCGTGGGGACCGCGCGGACGCTGCGCTTCCTTCCCCTGCGCGAGGATCTGTTCAAGACCCACGGCGGCGGCTTCAACGCCCAGAAGAAGGTCTTCGACTCCGTGGCGGAGGGCGAGGTCATCGTGATCGAGGCGCGCGGTGAACGCAACGCGGGCACGCTCGGCGACATCCTTGCGTTGCGGGCTAAGACCCGGGGCGCGGCCGGCGTGGTGACCGACGGCGCGGTGCGCGACTACGAGGCCGTCAAGGAGATCGGCCTGCCCGTGTTCACCCAGGGCCCGCACCCGTGCGTGCTCGGCCGCAAGAACGTGCCATGGGAGTCCGACGTCGCGGTGGCCTGCGGTAACGCCGCCGTCATCCCGGGCGACGTCATCGTCGGCGACGACGACGGCGTGGTCGTTATCCCCCGCGACATCGTCGCGGACGTCGTGGCGGACACTCTGGCAAAAGAACATGAGGACGAGTGGGTGGCCGAGCAGGTGGCCAATGGCGCCAGCCTCGACGGCATGTTCCCGCCCACCGGCGCGAACCGGGAGGCGTATGAACGCACGAAGGGAGGTGAATAGCCATCACAGCGTCTAAAGCGCAGCAGGCCTACGAATGGGCCCGGGAACGCATCCGGACCCGCGAGTACGAGCCCGGGCACCGCCTGGTCCTTGGGCACATCGCCGAGGAGCTGGGAATGTCCGTGGTTCCCGTCCGCGAGGCCATCCGGCAACTCGAGGCCGAGGGGCTCGTCACCTTTGAGCGCAACGTCGGCGCCCGGGTGACCGAGCACAACCGCCACGCGTACTTCGAAGCGATGGAGACCGTGGCGCTGCTCGAGGGCCGGGCCACGGCGCTGTCCGCCCCCTTGCTGCAACACGACGACCTCGAGACAGCGCGAACTATCAATAGCGAGATGGCCGGCCTGCTCGAGGACTTTGACCCCGTCCGATTCACCGAACTGAATAAGCAATTTCACAACACGTTGTTCGGCCAGTGCCCCAACGAACGCCTCACAGAGCTGCTGCTCGTGGAGTGGGAGCAACTGGAATACCACCGCGTCTCCACGTTCCGCTACGTCCCCGGACGGGCCGTGGAATCGGTGGCTGAACACCAACAACTCATCGACCTCATTGCCGCGCGCGCCGACGTCGACTACATCGAGACCATGGCACGCCGACACCGACTCACGACGTCGGAAAGCTACCGCGAACAACTCAACGAAGGAGAAACCTCATGAAGCCGCACGACCTGCCAGAAAAGATCCTGCACTACATCAACGGCGAGTTCGTCCCGTCCGAGGACGGCGAGTTCTTCGATGTCCTGGATCCCACCACCAACGAGACCTACATCCAGGCCGCCTCCGGTAAGCCCGCGGACATCGACAAGGCCGTGGCCGCCGCCAAGGACGCCTTCGAGAACGGCCCCTGGTCCACTATGCTGCCGCGGGAACGCGCCCGTGTGCTCAACAAGATTGCCGACACCGTGGAGTCGCGTCACGACGTCCTGGCGCAGTGGGAGTCCTTCGACTCCGGCCTCCCTATCACGCAGGCGAAAGGCCAGGCCAAGCGCGCCGCGGAGAATTTCCGTTTCTTCGCCGACCTCATCGTCGCGCAGACCGACGACGCCTTCAAGGTTCCGGGCCGCCAGATCAACTACGTGAACCGCAAGCCGATCGGCGTCGCTGGCCTCATCACCCCGTGGAACACCCCGTTCATGCTGGAGTCGTGGAAGCTGGCTCCCGCCATTGCCACCGGCAACTCCGTGGTGCTCAAGCCCGCTGAGTTCACCCCGCTGACCGCGCAGCTGTGGGCCGGTATTTTCGAGGAAGCCGGTCTGCCGAAGGGCGTGTTCAACCTGGTCAACGGCTTTGGCGAGGAGGGCTTCGCAGGCGATCCGCTGGTCAAGCACCCGGACGTGCCGCTGATTTCGTTTACCGGTGAGTCCCGCACCGGCCAGATCATCTTCGCTAACGCCGCGCCGCACCTCAAGGGCCTGTCCATGGAGCTCGGTGGCAAGTCCCCGGCTATCGTGTTCGACGACGCTGATCTGGAGACCGCCATCGACGCCTGCATCTTCGGCGTCTTCTCGCTCAACGGCGAGCGCTGCACCGCCGGCTCCCGTATCTTGGTCCAGCGTGGCATCTACGACGAGTTCGTGGAGCGCTACGCCGCGCAGGCCAAGCGCGTGAAGGTTGGTCTGCCTTCCGATGAGACCACCGAGGTCGGTGCCCTGGTGCACCCGGATCACTACGAGAAGGTGACCTCCTACATCGAGATTGGTAAGCAGGAGGCCACCCTGGCTGCCGGCGGCGAGCGCCCCGAGGGCTTCCCCGAGGGCAACTTCGTCCAGCCCACCGTCTTCGTGGACGTGAAGCCGGACGCGCGCATCTTCCAGGAAGAGATCTTCGGCCCCGTCGTGGCCATCACCCCGTTTGACACCGAGGAAG
The DNA here is from genome assembly GCF_014217255.1 of Corynebacterium incognita. NCBI lineage: Bacteria > Bacillati > Actinomycetota > Actinomycetes > Mycobacteriales > Corynebacteriaceae > Corynebacterium > Corynebacterium incognitum. The sequence goes on along the minus strand of NZ_CP059404.1, from coordinate 1,214,571 downwards.
AGGCCCTGGAGCTGGCCAACAACACTAAGTACGGCCTGGCCGCCTACGTGTGGACCTCCAACCTGCAGCGCGCCCACAACTTCGCGCAGAACGTGGAGGCCGGCATGGTGTGGCTCAATTCCAATAACGTGCGTGACTTGCGCACCCCGTTCGGCGGAGTGAAGGCCTCCGGCCTCGGACACGAGGGTGGCTACCGCTCCATCGATTTCTACACCGACCAGCAGGCTGTGCACATCAACCTGGGCAAGGTCCACAACCCGGTCTTTGGCAAGCAGTCCTAATTCCCCTTCTCATACACAAGGAGTCTCCTCATGACTACCCCTGACATCCTGCGCTGCGCGTACATGGAGATCATCGTGACCGATCTGGCCACGTCCCGCGAGTTCTACGTGGACACCCTCGGCCTCGTGGTGACCGCCGAGGACGATGAAGCGATTTACCTGCGCACCTACGAAGAGTTCATCCACCACAACCTGGTGCTGCGCAAGGGCGAGACCCCGGCGGTGGCGGCGTTCGCTTTCCGCGTGCGATCCCCTGAGGACCTGGACGTGGCCGAGGAGTTCTACAAGGCCCGTGGCTGCGAGGTGCGCCGCAATAAGGAGGGCTTCGTGAAGGGCATTGGCGACTCCGTGCGCGTCATGGACCCGCTGGGCTTTCCGTACGAATTCTTCTACGAGGTGGAGCACCAACCCCGCTTGGCGTGGTCGTACGACGCGCACATCCCGGGCGCCCTGGTCCGCTTGGATCACTTCAACCAGATCACCCCGGACGTGCCGACGGCCGTCGGCTACATGGAGGACCTGGGCTTCCGCGTCACCGAGGACATCCGCGACGAGGAAGGCACCGTGTACGCGGCCTGGATGCGTCGAAAGCCCACCGTGCACGACACCGCGATGACTGGCGGTGACGGCCCGCGTATGCACCACATCGCCTTCGCTACGCACGAGAAGCACAACATCATCGCCATCTGTGACAAGCTTGGTGCGCTGCGCCAGTCCGACGCCATCGAGCGTGGCCCAGGCCGCCACGGCGTGTCCAACGCCTACTACCTGTACCTGCGGGACCCGGACGGCCACCGCGTGGAGATCTACACCCAGGACTACTACACCGGCGACCCGGACAACCCGACCGTCACCTGGGACGTGCACGACAACCAGCGACGCGACTGGTGGGGCACCCCGGTCGTGCCGAGCTGGTACACCGATGGCTCCCGCGTGCTCGACCTGGACGGCAACCTGGTACCACTGGTCAGCCGCACTGACGCCTCCGAGATGGAGCAGACCATCGGCGCAGACGGCTTCTCCTACACCGTGGAGGGCGAGGAGATGCCAGACTGGAAGAAGGGCGAATACAAGCTGGGACACCAGCTCTAAACCCCATGTTTCACGTGAAACATCGAAAGAACTAGGAGCACCCCGTGTTGGACAACGAGCAACGCACCGCTATCGCTGACGAACTCGCGCGCGCCGAGGAGGAGCGGACCATGATCCCGCGCCTCACAGCGCGGTTCCCGGACATGACCGTCGAGGATTCTTACGCCGTGCAGGCCGAATGGGTCAAGCGTGGAGTCGAGGCTGGCCGACGCCTCGTCGGCCGCAAGATCGGCCTGACCTCCAAGGTGATGCAGGAGGCTACCGGAATCACCGAGCCGGATTACGGCGCCATCTTCGCGGACCAGGTCTACGAGAACGGTTCCGTCATCGACAGTTCGCTATTCTCCAACGTCCGCATTGAAGTTGAGCTTGCCTTCGTGCTGAAGGATGAGCTCGCGGGTCCCAACGTTTCCATCTTTGACGTGCTTAACGCCACCGACTACGTGGTCCCGGCGCTGGAGATCCTCTCCTCCCGGGTGGAGATGGAAGGCCGCACCATCGTGGACACCATCGCTGACAACGCCGCGCTGGGCGCCATGATCTACGGTGGCAACCCCGTCAAGCCCGACGCGGTGGACCTGCGCTGGGTGTCTGCTTTGCTCTACCGCAACGAGACCATCGAGGACACCGGCGTAGCCGCGGCCGTTCTCAACCATCCCGCTATGGGCGTGGCCTGGTTGGCCAACAAGCTGCACGCTCACGGCGACGCCCTCTCCCCCGGCGACATCATCCTCGCTGGTTCGTTCACCAAGCCGATGTGGGTCCACCCCGGCGACACCGTCCACGCCGATTACGGCGACCTAGGAGCCATCACATGCCGTTTCCGCTAAGCCTTCCCCAGACCTTTACCGAACGCCTGCGCGCCGACAACCCGGCCATCGGCATGTGGGTGAGCTCCGGATCCCCGGTGGCCGCGGAGATCGCGGCGTCGGCAGGCTTCCACTGGGTGCTTATCGACGCCGAGCACTCCCCCTACAGTCTGGAGACCGTGACCGCACTACTTCGTGCCACGGACGCCTACGACGCCACCCGTGTAGTTCGGCTCCCGGTCAACGACACGGTGCTCATCAAGCAGTACCTCGACCTGGGCGCTCAAAACTTGATGATCCCCATGGTCGACTCCGCCGAGGAAGCCGAGCAAGCCGTGCGCGCCATGCACTATCCCCCGCGCGGCGTGCGCGGCGTCGGCAGCGCCCTGGCGCGCTCCTCGCGCTGGAACGGGGTGCCCGACTACCTCACCACTGCCGCAGAGACCGTCAATCTCATCGTTCAAATCGAATCGGCGCAGGCAGTGGAGAACGCCCGTGACATCGTATCCGTCGACGGCGTGGACGCGGTGTTCATCGGTCCGTCGGACCTGGCAGCGTCGATGGGGTTCATCGGGCAGCAGACCCACCCGGACGTCCTCGCGGCCGTCGACAAGGCCATGCGCGCCGCCATCGACGCCGGCGTACCCGTGGGTGTCAACGCGTTCAACCAGGACCAGGCGCGCGCCTACCTGGACCAGGGCGCAGAGTTTGTCCTGGTGGGCGCCGACGTGCAGCTTCTCGCCTCCGGGGCGCGTAGTCTGGCGGATACATTCCTCAACTAAAGCACTTCATTTAAGGAGCACACGCGATGACCGCGAATATCACTGACGTCCTAGCGAAGGTGCCTACCGGCCTGCTCATCGGCAACGACTGGGTAGACACGGACGAGACCTTCGACGTGGAGAACCCGGCGACCGGGGAAACCCTTGCCACTCTCTCCTCCGGCGGGGAGAAGGAGGCGCTGGCCGCTCTCGACGCCGCTTGCGCGGTCCAAGACGAGTGGGCGCGGACGTCGCCACGCGAGCGCTCCAACATCCTGCGCCGCGCCTTCGAGCTGGTGCACGAGCGCGCTGAGGACTTTGCCACGCTCATGACCCTGGAGATGGGCAAGCCCCTGGCTGAGGCCCGCGGCGAGGTCACCTACGGCGCGGAGTACCTGCGTTGGTTCAGCGAGGAAGCCGTGCGCGACTACGGCCGCTCCGCCACCGTCCCGGAGGGCACGCTGCGCATGGTCACCCGCCGCAAGCCGGTGGGCCCCTGCTTGCTCATCACCCCGTGGAACTTCCCGCTGGCCATGGCCACCCGCAAGGTCGCCCCGGCCGTCGCGGCGGGCTGCACGATGGTGCTCAAGCCCGCGAAGCTGACTCCCCTGACGGCCCAGTACTTTGCGCAGACCATGCTGGACGCCGGGCTGCCCAAGGGCGTGCTCAACGTGGTATCCGGTACCTCGGCCTCGGCCATCTCCTCGCCACTCATGGCGGACTCTCGCCTGCGCAAGGTGTCCTTTACCGGTTCCACCCCGGTGGGCAAGACCCTCCTCAAGGCGGCTGCGGAGAACGTTCTGCGCACCTCCATGGAACTGGGCGGCAACGCGCCGTTCATCGTGTTTGAGGACGCCGACCTGGACCAGGCCGTCACTGGCGCGATGGGCGCGAAGATGCGCAACATCGGCGAGGCCTGCACGGCCGCGAACCGCTTTATCGTCCACGAGTCCGTGGCCGAGGAGTTCGCGCAGAAATTCGCGCAGAAGATCGGCGAACTCAAGCTGGGCAACGGCATGGATGAGACCGTGACCTGCGGCCCGCTGGTCGAAAAGTCCGCACAGGACAATGTGGCCGCGCTTGTCGACGACGCCGTGTCCAAGGGCGCTACCGCCATCATTGGCGGCGCCAAGGGTGACGGTGCGGGCTACTTCTACCAGCCCACCGTGCTGACCGGTGTGCCTCGCGACGCCCGCGTGGCTCAAGAGGAGATCTTCGGCCCCGTGGCCCCCATCCTCACCTTCTCCACGGAGGAAGAAGCACTGGAGATCGCTAACGACACCGAGTACGGTCTGGCCTCCTACGTGTTCACGGAGAACTCCGATCGTCTCTACCGCCTGGCCGACGGCCTGGAGTTCGGTCTCATGGGCTTCAACGCCGGCGTCATCTCCAACGCCGCCGCCCCCTTCGGCGGCGTCAAGCAGTCCGGCCTCGGCCGCGAAGGCGGCGCCGAAGGCCTGGACGAGTACACCACCGTCCAGTACATCGGCGTGCGGGATCCTTACGCAGAAAACTAGAGACAGCTGTGGCGTGTGCCACGCACTATGATGTATAGTGGCTCACTAAGTCACTATTGTGTTATCTGAACCACTCTAGATAAAAGGAGTCCGCGTGTCTTACGCAAACATGGAAGAACTGCTGTCCGCCATCACTACTGGTGAGGGCCAGGAAATTCTGAACCCGGCCACTGGTGAGCAGGTGGGCTTCGCGCCCCTCAAGTCCGTTGAGGACCTCAATGAGGCTGTGCGCGTGGCGCGCGAGAAGCAGCCGGAGTGGGAGGCGCGCGGCGAGGCCGAGCGCAATGACCTACTGCTCAAGGCCGCTGACGCCGTGGAAGCCTCCGCAGAGGCGCTCGCGGTACTGCTGTCCTCCGAGCAGGGCAAGCCGCTCAACGGCCCGAACGCCCGCTTCGAGGTGGGCGCCTGCGCCGCGTGGCTGCGCGCTACCGTTACCTTCGAATCCCCGGACTACGAGGTCACCGGCGAGGACATCAACGCGAAGGTCGTCTACCGCCCGCTGGGCGTCGTGGGCGCCATCGGCCCGTGGAACTGGCCGATGATGATCACCGTGTGGCAGATTGCGCCGGCACTGCGCATGGGTAACACGGTCGTCGTGAAGCCTTCTGAGTACACTCCGCTGTCCGTACTGGCACTCATCAAGGTGCTCAACGACGTCCTGCCCGAGGGCGTCCTGCAGGTCATCCCGGGTGACGGCGCGGTGGGCGCGGCTCTGTCTGGACATGAGGACGTGGACAAGGTGATGTTCACCGGTTCCATCGCTACGGGTAAGAAGATCGTGGAGTCCTCTGCGGCGACGCTGAAGCGCCTGACCCTGGAGCTGGGTGGCAACGATGCGGGCATCGTGCTGGACGACGTCGACCCGAAGGCCATCGCCCAGGACTTGTTCTGGGGCGCGTTCATTAACACCGGGCAGACCTGCGCGGCAATGAAGCGCATGTACGTCCCGGCCAGCATCTACGACGAGGTGTGCGAGGCGCTGGTCGAGGTCGCTCAGGCGTCTCCGATGGGCGTGGGCCTGGACGAGAACAACGTGCTCGGACCGCTGCAGAACAAGGCGCAGTTCGACATCGTGGATCGCCTGGTCAAGGCAGCGAAGGATGCCGGCGCTACCGTGCTGCTGGGCGGTGAGCCGGACTACGACGCGCCGGGCTACTTCTACCCCGCTACGCTCGTGGCCAACATCGACAACGACAACCCACTCGTTGCCGAGGAGCAGTTCGGCCCTGCCCTGCCGATCATCAAGTACGAGAACCTGGACGAGGCTATCGAGATGGCCAACGCCCTCGAGGTAGGCCTTGGTTCGTCGGTGTGGTCCGCGGACAAGGACCGCGCCCGCGAGGTAGCAGCTCGCCTGCGCGCTGGCACGACCTGGATTAATGCTCACGGCGCCGTGGATCCCCGCGTCCCGTTCGGTGGCATCAAGGACTCCGGCTACGGCGTGGAGTTCGGCACCGAGGGGCTAAAGGGCCTGGCGTACCCGCACGCCATTAACGGCTAAGCACACCTCACAAAGACCCCGCGATAGCGCGGGGTCTTTGTGCTTTTCCAGGGACTTTTCTGTTCAATTTTTCTGCATTAGTGATTAACGGCACAATAGAGCGTCGGCTTTTTGTGCCGACCGAAATTCATCGACCGACATCTGCATAAGCGATGTGGAAAGCAATGTAAAAGAACACTTCAACAACACGTTCAAAGGAGAACACTCTCTCATGGAACTGAAAGCTGACGAGGCGGCCCACGGCCCGCCGTCCCCGCACTGGAAGGCTGGCCCTTTCAACATCCGGCTGCCCTTCGTGCACTACAAAATCGAATGGCCCGACTACATTCAGGGCCTGCTGGTGTGCGTGGTGGACCTGGGCGCCATCCCCTTGATGGTGGATGCGTTGGGCATGCCGTTCGAAGTAGCCCTGGCCGTCGTGATGCTCAACGGCCTGCTGTACCTCACCCACCACATGCTGGGTGATCCGGTGGTCCCCGGCTGGATCACCCCCGCTGTCCCCTTGCTCATCGTGTACGTGGGCAGCTTCCCCGAGGAAGAAAGAGTCTGGGCGCTCATCAGCTTCCAGTTCGTACTCGGCATATTCTCCATATTCATGGGTGCCACGGGCCTGGCCAAGAAAGTCGCCCGATTCATCCCCTCCGCCCTACGTTCCGGCATCGTCATCGGTGCAGGTATCGCCGCAATTGTCACTGTCTTCGAAGAAGGCGGGCGCTTCCACGAAATGCCCATCACCATCACCGTGGCCACTCTGCTGGGCTTCTTGCTCATGTACTCCGCCGGCTTTATGCGCTTGAAGCAGAAGTCGCCGATGTGGCGCTACATTGGCAACCTGGGAATCCTGCCGTCCATTATCTTGGCCATCGTTCTGGCTCCCCTAGTGGGCGAGGCCGCATGGCCGAACGTGGAATGGGGATTCTCCCAACCTGACTTCATGGGCGTGTGGGAAGGCTACACCGTCTTCGGTGTGGGCCTACCACCGGCGCATATGTTCTTCACCGCCATCCCGACGATGCTGGCTGCCTACATCGTGGTTTTCGGCGACGTGCTGCAGGCCAAGGCGATCCTCAAGGAAGCCGACCACATCCGTACGGACGAGGGCGTCGTGTACGACGAGAACCGTGCACACCTCCTGTTCGGTGGCCGCAACGCGTTCATGTCCATCGTGGGGCCCGACGTGGCCATGTGTGGCCCGCTGTGGGCCGCTATGCAGGTCATCATCGTGGAGCGCTACAAGCAGGGCAAGAAAGCCATGAAGTCGGTCTTCGCCGGTGTCGGTTCGGTGCGCCTGGGCGCGATCACGGGCTTGTGCTTCCTCCCGGTGGTCACGCTGGTGCAGCCCATCCTGGCCGTCGGCCTGGCCATGACGCTCATCATGCAGGGCTTCGTCTCCGTGCGCGTGGGCGTGATGGAGGCGAAGAACCAGAAGGACCTCGGCATCGCGGGCGTCGTCGCCGGCGTGCTGGTCACCCAGGGAGCCGCCTGGGCCTTTGCCGTCGGCATCCTGCTGCTGGTGCTGCTTTATGACAAGGACATGTTCAAGGACATGCCGGACGGCACGCTCAAGCCGCTTTAGTGCAGCAGTTTCACAAGCTTGTCGTGGTGGGCCGGGGGTAGAACCTCCGCGTCCACCACTTTTTTAGCCGCCGCCTTGTCTCCCATCTTGGCGGCAAAAGCCATGCCCATGGTGACGCCGTGATCGGGGGCAGGCTCAAAGGTCAGCGGTGCGTCGCGGCGGATGCGCCCGGGTTCACGGACGCGCAGGTAGGCCCCGGCGTCGCCACGCTGGGTAAAGGTTTTGACCCAGCCCTTCTCCCCCATCCAGCCGCTGAACGTGGCGCACGGCGAGCGCGGAACCGAGACCTCCAAGAGTGCACCGCCGACCCGCACGCGCTGGTTGATGAGCACGTCCTTCCACACCACGCCGCCGGTGGTGAGGTTCTCCCCGAAGTGACCCGACGGGAGTTCGCGGTGCAGGCGTTCTTCCCACCAGTCGAGTTCCTCGCGCGCGAAGGCGTAGACGGCTTTGTCGGCGCCGCCGTGGTGTTCGTGATCCCCGATGCTGTCCCCTGCCACCCCCGAGGCAGAGTCTGAGAGAGGCTTCTCGACGTCGAGGTAGGCCTCCGGCCGCTTATCAATGCCGGTGTAGGCGTGGCGGCCGGAAGGATCATCGCGGCGAAAAGCAACGTTGGTGGACACAACCAAACAAGTCATGCCCACCAACGTACCGCGAGATAGCTTTTACATGAACTGCTTGAGCAGCTTGTCAATCGCCTTGTTGTCGATCTTCACCAGGCCGGAGCCGAATGCGCAAGTGAAAGAAAGTGCCTGGTGTGCGGCCGGGTCTGCGGGACGGCCGGGGAAAATCGATTAGATTCAATGAAAGTTTGTTGACAGTTGCCCCGAAGACTAGAGGAAACCAGAATGCTCACTACCCTGTCCCGCCGCGCCGGTGCCGTGCTGGCTGCGGTTGCGCTCGTCCTGCCAGCAACGCCCGCCGTGGCCGCGCCCGCTGACAAACAGGTGGTCATCTTTGGCGATTCCTTCTTTGCTAACCCCACCTACCGGCAGGTCGGTGCTCTCCGGGCGAAGACGTCCAGCGACGTCAACCGCTGGGGCAAGCCCGGCCGCCCGTCCCCGCAGGACTGCCCGCAAGGCGCCAGCAGCGTCGGCGCGGAGCTAGAGACCTACCCTGGGGTGTCCGTGCGCGACTACTCTTGCTCCGCAGCGCGGGCGGCCGGCGGCTCGCACCGTCCGGACTTCGGTGAGCAGTTGGCCCACGCCAAGGCCACCGGCCGTCTCAACCGCGGCACCGACGTGGTGTTCGTGCAGTTCGGTGCCAACGACGCCGCCTCCCTCGCGCCGGGCGGGGCATCGTCCGAGGCCACCTACTCCGCGGTCATGACAAAGTACCTGCGGAGCATCCGCCGTACCGCGCCGGGTGCCCGCGTGGTTGTGGTCTCCTACCCATCCGTTTCCGCACCCAACGGCGCGATGTGCCCGGTGCGCACTGGCGCCAACCGCGGGGTGGGCGTGAACCTGGATGTCCTGTCCGTCATGCGTAACGTGGAAAACTTCGCGTTTCAGGAGATGCGTGGCGCCGCCCGCCGCGGCGGCGCCGAGTTCTACAACTTGCGCGCCAAGACCAAGTACCACAACATGTGCGCCCCCGAGCGCGAACGCTGGATTTCCGGTGTCTTCGAGTACGCCGCGCCGCACAACCTGTACAACCATTACACGCACCGGGGAAACCGGGGCGTCGCCAAGCTGCTGTACTCGGACATCGTCCGCCACTCCTAATGGCCCGCGGCTCACCTGTGGCTATTACACTGGTGAACCATGACTAACCCGAGCGAGTCCTACCGTTATACGCCGCAGCTGGCAAATGAGATTGAGAAGACCTGGCAGGCCTACTGGAACGAGCATGGCACCTTTCATGCGCCGAACCCCGTCGGTGACCTAGCCACGGACTCGCCCCTGCCTAAGGACAAGCTGTTCGTCCAGGACATGTTCCCCTACCCCTCCGGCGTGGGCCTGCACGTCGGCCACCCGCTGGGTTACATCGCCACGGACGTCTTCGCCCGTTTTAACCGCATGCTGGGCAAGAACGTCCTGCACACCCTCGGCTACGACGCCTTTGGCCTGCCCGCGGAACAGTACGCCATCCAGACTGGTACGCACCCGCGCACCACGACCATGGCGAATATTGAGAACATGCGCCGCCAGATCGGCGCGCTGGGCCTAGGCCATGACATGCGCCGCTCCGTGGCCACCACGGACGAGGACTTCTACACCTGGACCCAATGGATCTTCCTGCAGATTTACAATTCTTGGTTCGACGAGGAGCAGCAGAAGGCACGCCCGATTGCAGAGCTTATCGACGAACTCTCGTCCGGCCAGCGCACCGCCAAGGACGGCCGCACCTACGCCGACCTCTCCCCCGCCGAGCAGCGCGCCGCGGTGGACGAGCTCCGCCTGGTGTACCTGTCTAACTCCACGGTGAACTGGTGCCCGGGCCTGGGCACCGTGCTGGCCAACGAGGAGGTCACCGCGGATGGCAAGTCCGAGCGCGGCAACTTCCCCGTCTTCCGTAAGAATTTGAAGCAGTGGATGATGCGGATTACCGCCTACTCCGACCGCCTGCTCGAGGATCTTGAGGATCTGGACTGGCCGGAGAAGGTCAAGTCCATGCAGCGCAACTGGATCGGCCGCTCCCGCGGCGCCGAGGTGGATTTTGCCTGCGAGGGCCACGACATCACGGTGTTCACCACCCGCCCGGACACCCTGTTCGGCGCCACCTACATGGTGCTCGCGCCTGAGCACGAGCTTGTCGACGCCATCGTCTCCCCCGTCCCCTACGACGCCGACGTCGACGAGCGCTGGACCTATGGCCACGACGACCCCAAGGAGGCCGTGGAGGCCTACCGCGCCGCCATCGCCGCTAAGTCCGACCTGGAGCGCCAGGAAAACAAGGACAAGACCGGCGTCTTCCTGGGGGTGTACGCCACCAACCCGGTTAACGGCGCGCAGGTGCCCGTGTTCATCGCGGACTACGTGCTCACCGGCTACGGCACCGGCGCCATCATGGCGGTCCCGGCACACGACGCCCGCGACTACGAGTTCGCTACTGAATTCGGCCTGCCCATCCAGGAGGTCGTCTCCGGCGGCAACATCGCCGAAGCGGCCTTCACCGAGGACGGCACCCTGGTCAACTCCGCCAACGATTCTGGCTTGGACCTCAACGGCAAGAACAAGGCCGAAGCCAATGCGGAGGCCATTGATTGGCTCTCCCAACAGAACCTGGGGCAGGAAAAGGTGCAGTACAAGCTGCGCGACTGGCTGTTTGCCCGCCAGCGCTACTGGGGCGAGCCCTTCCCTATCGTCTACGACGCTGAGGGTGTGCCGCATGCCCTGCCGGAGGACATGCTGCCCGTGCAGTTGCCGGAGGTTCAGGACTACAAGCCGGTCTCCTTCGATCCGGAGGACTCCGATACGGAGCCGCAGCCGCCGCTGGCCAAGGCCAACGAGTGGGTCGAGGTGGAACTCGATCTTGGGGACGGCCCACAAACCTATTATCGTGACACCAACGTCATGCCGCAGTGGGCAGGTTCCTCCTTCTACCAGCTGCGTTACATCGACCCGACTAATTCCGAGAAGGTCGTGGACATCGAAAACGAGCGCTACTGGACGGGGCCGCGCTCTGACAACGATCCGGGTGGCGTCGACCTCTACGTCGGCGGTGTCGAGCACGCCGTGCTCCACCTGCTTTACGCCCGCTTCTGGCACAAGGTCCTCTTTGACCTCGGCCACGTCACCTCGCGCGAGCCGTACCGCCGCTTGTACAACCAGGGCTACATCCAGGCTTATGCCTACACCGACGCCCGCGGCGTCTACGTCCCGGCCGAAGAGGTTGAGGAGAAGGACGGCACGTTCTTCTACCAGGGCGAAGAGGTCAACCAGGAGTACGGCAAGATGGGCAAGTCGCTCAAGAACTCCGTCTCCCCCGACGACATGTGCCGCGACTACGGCGCGGATACCCTCCGCGTCTATGAGATGGCCATGGGCCCGCTGGATACCTCGCGGCCGTGGGCGACCAAGGACGTCGTCGGCGCGCAGCGCTTCCTGCAGCGCCTGTGGCGCCTCATCGTCAACGAGGACACCGGTGCGCTCGCTACGTCCGACGCCGCGCTGACGGACGAGGACACCAAGGCCCTGCACCGCACCATCGCCGGCGTGCGCGATGACTACGAGCACCTGCGCGTCAACACCGTGGTGGCTAAGCTCATCGAGTACGTCAACTACCTCACCAAGACCTACTCCAACCAAGCCGTGCCTGCCGACGCCGTGACTCCCCTGGTCATCATGGTCGCGCCGGTCGCCCCGCACATCGCCGAGGAGCTCTGGCGCCGCCTGGGCCACGACGACACCGTGACCTACGAGGCGTTCCCCACCTTCGACGAGAAGTGGCTCACCGACGACGAGGTGGAGCTGCCGGTGCAGATCAACGGCAAGGTCAAGGCCCGCATCATGGTGCCTGCCGACGCCGCCAAGGACACCATCGCCGAACTCGCCAAGGCCGACGCCCGCGTCCAGGAACTCACCCAAGGCAAGACCATCGTCAAGGAGGTCGTGGTCCCCGGCCGCATGGTGAACCTGGTGGTCAAGTAAGGGAATCTCGACGTATGGGGCGTGATCGATCTCACTGAGAAATAGCTGTCTATTTCGTGGCCGCGCCCTGAATTTCAGCGTATGCTCAAACACGAGAATTGAACCTCAGTAAGGCTCTGCCTCGCTTGCAGGGCTGAATGCTCCGGCCGGCACCTTCGGGTGCCGGTCTTTTTTCTACCCGAAGGGACTGTCTTGATGGATCCACGCCGTTATGTTGTCGGTATTGACGTTGGTAGCTACTCCATTGGCTTTGCTGCCGTGGAGTTGGATGACCAAGACCAGCCAACTGAGCTGCTGAGCATTGTGTCTCATCTCCATGATTCGGGGTTGGACCCTGACCAGCAAAAAACTGCTACCACGCGACTCGCATCATCGGGTGTCGCGCGTCGTACTCGGCGTCGTTACCGCCGCATCAAGAAGCGTATTCGCCGTCTTGAGACCTTCCTCAATGACCAAGGCTGGAAGACACTGCCCAACGAGTACTACGAGGATCCCTATTTCCCGTGGAAAGCCCGCATTGAGCTGGCCAAGCAACGTGTCGCCGATCCCGCGCGTCAGGGCGAGCTATTGTCAGTTGCAATCCGTCACATTGCTCACCACCGCGGCTGGCGTAATCCTTATCAGCGGGTACAGTCCCTTTATTCACCTCAAGGAACCAGCGATGCTTTCAAGGAAATCAAGGCTGGCATCGAGAAGGCTAAGAACGTTAAGTTGCCTGACGACGCAACCGTTGCACAGCTTATCGCCGTCGCCGATTTCGGCGAAGACCGCATCCGGGGCGGCGGAAAAAACAAGGACAAGAAGAAGGAACCAGAGCAGGTCAAGTCTGCACTCATAAGCGCGCGGCTTCAGCAGTGCGACCACGCCCTGGAAATCAACAAGATTTTCGAAGTCCAAGGACTCGATGATGCGCTCCGCAAGAAAGTTATTGACCTAGTTTTTGAAGCCGAATCCCCTAAGGGCGCTCAGGTAGGTCGCGTGGGCAAGGACCCCCTACAACCGAACAAGTACCGTGCTCTCAAGGCTTCCGACGCGTTCCAGCGGTATCGCATTGCTGCGCTCTTGGGCAACCTTCGCATCCGTGAAAACAACGAGTCTAAGCCACTTAATCCCAACCAGTTCAAGGTGCTGTTCGACTACCTAGTTTCGTTGCCTGCTAAGACCGAGCCGGAGTGGATCCTGGTAGCTGAGCAGTTGGATATCGACCGTGGCCAGCTGCAAGGTACCGCGACCATCACGGACGACGGTGAGCGCGCCGGCGCCCGGCCACCAGTCCACGACACTAACCGCATCATTGAAGGTTCGAAGGCAAAAGAGCTTGCCAAGTGGTGGAAGGCCGCGCCGCAGGAGCACCGTGACGCCATGCTCAAGGCGCTCTCCAATGCTGACAACATTGACTTAGATTCGCCGGAGGGCGCGGTTGTTCAAGCGTTCTTTGTTTCTGTATCCGAAGAAGAGCATGAGAAGCTCGACTCTCTTCACCTGCCGTTCGGTCGCGCAGCGTACAGTGAGGACACTCTCCGTCGACTCACTAAGCGCATGGTCAGCGAAGGAGTCGATCTTTACACGGCGCGCCGTCAGGAGTTTGGAATCCCCGAAGATTGGGCGCCGCCAGCACAACCTGTTGGCGAACCAGTGGGCAACCCGGCTGTGGATCGCGTCCTGAAGGAAGTCGCTCGGTGGTTAGATGCCGCCGCCGACGAATGGGGTGCTCCACAGTCAGTGGTCATCGAGCACGTACGTGACGGTTTCTCGTCCGAGTCCGTGGCCCGCGAAATCGACCGCGAAAACAACAAGCGTGCCAAGCGGAACAATGAGCTGTTCAAGGAACTCAACGACAAGTTGGGGACCACAGGAAAGCGTTCCCGTGCCGACCTGTGGCGGTACCAGTCCGTACAACGTCAGAATAGCCAGTGTGCCTACTGTGGTTCACCGATTACCTTCCAGAATTGCGAGATGGACCATATCGTCCCGCAGAAGGGCGAAGGCTCCACGAACACGCGGGACAACTTGGTCGCCGTCTGCCATCGTTGCAATCTTTCAAAGTCCAATGCCGTATTCTCCGTGTGGGCGAAGCAGTGCAATATTCCTGGCGTGAGCCTCAAGGAAGCCATTGATCGCACGCGGCATTGGAATCACGATCCTGGACAATCCTCCAAGGACGCAAAGAAGTTCACCCAAAAGGTTATCGAACGTCTGCGTCGTACGACTCAGGACGAACCTTTGGACGCTCGTTCAATCGAATCGGTGGCCTGGATGGCCAACGAGTTGCGGTCCCGCATAGCGTTCCGCTTCCAGGACACTGACACTAAGGTCAACGTCTATCGTGGCGCCATTACTGCGCAAGCACGCATGGCAGCCGGGATTTCCGACAACTTGCGCTTCGTCGATGGCACCGGAAAATCCCGTTTTGATCGACGTCACCATGCTGTGGATGCGGCCGTAGTGAGCCTCTTGACACCATACGTTGCACAAACACTCGCGTTGCGTTCAAACATGAAGCGTGAATCCGAACTTAAGCGAACTCCTCCGCAATGGAAAGAGTTCACCGGTTCCGATGCCGCTCACCGTGCCGCCTGGGCACGCTGGCAGCCGCGCATGCACAAGCTTGGCCAACTACTCCAGGATGCACTTACCAACGACCGCATCCCAGTGAAAACAAACCTGCGTTTGCGCATCGGTAATGGGCGTGCCCACGAAGACTCCATCGGCGCACTGGCGACGCTGAAAGTGTCATCCGCAATACCGGTTGAAGTCATTGATCGTGCTGCCTCCGAAGCTTTGTGGTGTGCCTTGACCCGCGAGCCTGACTTCGATTGGAAGGACGGCCTCCCCGCAAACCCGGAGCGTTCAATCCGCGTCAACGGCACGCATTTCGGTCCCGACGACGAGGTCGAGTTCTTCCCGGTTGCTGCTGGCGCCATCAAGGTGCGTGGTGGTTACGCAGAGATTAGCCGCTTCCACCACGCACGCATCTATCGCATTGACGGTGGCAAAAAGCCAGCGTTTGCTATGCTCCGTGTCTACTCACATGATGCTGCGAAGTTCCGCAATGAGGACGTCTTCACCGCCGAGCTGACTCAACAGACCATCTCCATGCGCCAAGCAGAGCCCAAATTGCGTAAGGCTCTACGCGAAGGCACTGCCACATATCTTGGTTGGATCGTCACCGACGACGAACTCCACATCAACCCCCATCCCTTCAACTCCGGCCAAGTAGGCAATTTCCAGCAGGAGATTGGCCCGACGACCCGCTGGCGGGTTGATGGATTCTATTCGAATTCGAGGTTTCGCTTGCGCCCGTTGCAGCTAAGTGCGGAAGGCCTAAAAGATAAGAATGGTGTGTTGAAATACCATGCGGATGTTGCAAAAGTCGTGGATAGTCGTGGGTGGATCACGGCCGTCAATGTGCTTTGGGGGGCCGGTGACGTCGTCGTTGTTCGCCGCGATGCGCTTGGTCGGGTTCGGCTGCGTTCGGCAGCGCACCTGCCAATTACCTGGAAGGCATAACAATGAATACAGGATGGCGGGTTATTGACTGCTCGGCACTCGAGGGAAGCATTCGATATAGGAGGGGTCGACTCGTCATCCAAAAGGGGCCCGATGAGTTTGATGTCCCACTGGCTCAGGTCGCCGTACTACTCATCGGAACTAAGACCGGGATTTCAGGAGCGGTACTCGCCAAGCTTAGTGAACTTGATGTTGCTGTTTTAGTGTGTGATTGGCGAAGCATTCCCGTTGCCGGTGCATTGCCATGGCGTGAGCATACGAGAGTCGGCGCGCGCCAACGAGCACAGGCAGAATTGGCGCTTCCCAAAAAGAAGGCCGCCTGGAAGGCCATTATTAAGGCCAAGATATACGGTCAGGCTAGAGCTGCTGACGCTATAGTGCCTGATACAGCACATCAATTGGCAGAGATTGTCAAGTCCGTACGTTCAGGAGATACGGACAATTGTGAAGCTCAAGCTGCTAGGATTTATTGGTCGCTTCTCCGCCGAGAAGGATTTTCAAGTCGTAATCCTGGGTCCCGCAGCGGAATCAATGGTGGCCTTGACTATGGTTACACTTTGTTGCGTGGCTATGGAATCCGCGCTGTTACTTCCGCCGGACTTGCCGGTTCCTTAGGTGTTTTCCATCGAGGGCGTGGAAACGCTTTTGCGTTGGTGGATGACCTTATTGAGCCATTTCGGCCGATGGTGGATTACATTGTTTTCCGAGAATGGGGAACAAGCGAAGAACTTACTAAGGAACTCAAGACTCAGATTGCAGCTGGTTTTGAACGGCCTTTCTCTCGTAGCGGCAAAACAATTCCAACGGTGTTTGTCGAGTTCGCACAGCTTTACGGAAAATATGTCGAGTTGGATGTGCCAACATTAGATGTTCCCAAATGGGATGGCGAGCTCAATGCCAGCGAAAGGTAAAGAGCCAGTGTGGTGCATTGTAATGTTTGATTTACCAGTAGGTACCAAACGTGAACGATCGGAAGCCACTCGATTTAGGAACCAATTGCAAGACCTTGGGTTCGGTCGCGCACAATTCAGTGTCTATGTCCAATACTTCCCACTCGCTGCAAGGGTCGCAAACGTAGTTAAGATACTCAAAACGCAGCTCCCGCGCGGCGGCGACATCCGAATTATCAGCGTCACTGACGTTCAGTGGGCAAAAGCGATTCGCTTTTCTCGTGCGCAAGAAGCCAAAACGGAAGAAACTCCAACACAAATGACCATTTTTTGACGAAGGGACCCCGAAAAGACCCCAGTTAAAGGCGATTTTTCGACTTAACTGAAGTCTATCAGGGGTTTCGAGAATTGAACCCCAGCATGCATCAACCCTTGGCGGGATGCAGATGAAGTCTATCAGGGGTTTCGAGAATTGAACCCCAGCGTAGAAAAATCTTCACGCACCTGCACCCGAAGTCTATCAGGGGTTTCGAGAATTGAACCCCAGCTCCGAGTCTGTGACGGCTGGCCCGTTTGGAAGTCTATCAGGGGTTTCGAGAATTGAACCCCAGCTCCGAGTCTGTGACGGCTGGCCCGTTTGGAAGTCTATCAGGGGTTTCGAGAATTGAACCCCAGCAGTTGCCGGAGCTTGCGGCGGCGGAAACGAAGTCTATCAGGGGTTTCGAGAATTGAACCCCAGCACAGAAAAGGAGACAACCGTGACTAACAGAAGTCTATCAGGGGTTTCGAGAATTGAACCCCAGCAGAGCGAGCAGCTCGCGGTAACGCATCCGAAGTCTATCAGGGGTTTCGAGAATTGAACCCCAGCAGTACCAGGAGATTAACCTGGACGAGAAGAAGTCTATCAGGGGTTTCGAGAATTGAACCCCAGCGTTCCAGCTCCATCCAGATGCGATGGTCGAAGTCTATCAGGGGTTTCGAGAATTGAACCCCAGCAGTCCGTGACGATGAAGATTCCTTTCCCGAAGTCTATCAGGGGTTTCGAGAATTGAACCCCAGCGCACGCAGGATGGCAAGGATACGGGTGTGAAGTCTATCAGGGGTTTCGAGAATTGAACCCCAGCTCGTGTGGGGTCATGGTTCTAGTGCTTTGAAGTCTATCAGGGGTTTCGAGAATTGAACCCCAGCGATGAGGGGCAGTGGGTAGGTGTCCTGGGAAGTCTATCAGGGGTTTCGAGAATTGAACCCCAGCCTGCCGCACCGCGGTATGTCGCTGAACTGAAGTCTATCAGGGGTTTCGAGAATTGAACCCCAGCGGTTGCCCTCCGTTATCCCAGGCCATGCGAAGTCTATCAGGGGTTTCGAGAATTGAACCCCAGCGCTGGTAGCGAGCGCGCCGGTCAGCCAGGAAGTCTATCAGGGGTTTCGAGAATTGAACCCCAGCATGGAAAAGGGCTTGTTCCGTCGCCGACGAAGTCTATCAGGGGTTTCGAGAATTGAACCCCAGCCTCGGTGACGCGGGGGTGAAACTTCATGGAAGTCTATCAGGGGTTTCGAGAATTGAACCCCAGCCATCGACGCACTCAACGCGGGGGACACCGAAGTCTATCAGGGGTTTCGAGAATTGAACCCCAGCCTTCACGGGCGCGGTTCCACACGTTCGCGAAGTCTACCAGGGGTTTCGAGAATTGAACCCCAGCCCTCTAGCTCATCTGCGATGGCTGGGAGGAAGTCTATCAGGGGTTTCGAGAATTGAACCCCAGCACGTCGCCCAGTACTCGTGGATGCGGCGGAAGTCTATCAGGGGTTTCGAGAATTGAACCCCAGCTCCACCTGGACTCACGCAACTCTAAGTTGAAGTCTATCAGGGGTTTCGAGAATTGAACCCCAGCTGATGCAGTGATTCGTCTGGTGCGTAACGAAGTCTATCAGGGGTTTCGAGAATTGAACCCCAGCATGGGCCGAAGGTTGGGATCATGGGGCGGAAGTCTATCAGGGGTTTCGAGAATTGAACCCCAGCCGGTGCGTGGATGATGGGCGTATCCCGGGAAGTCTATCAGGGGTTTCGAGAATTGAACCCCAGCATGTACCAGGACGCGGTTCCCCGCGGTGGAAGTCTATCAGCGGTTTCGAGAATTGAACCCCAGCGATGAGTCTGGGTTGCTGGCGCGGCTTAGAAGTCTATCAGGGGTTTCGAGAATTGAACCCCAGCTGAGGACGCGGGCGTACTGGTCACGATTGAAGTCTATCAGGGGTTTCGAGAATTGAACCCCAGCGGATGACCGTGATGCTGTTGCTCGTAAGGAAGTCTATCAGGGGTTTCGAGAATTGAACCCCAGCTGGTCCGCGATGACGGCCATCTCACCTGTGAAGTCTATCAGGGGTTTCGAGAATTGAACCCCAGCCTAGATAGGGAGCGGGACGATGAGTAGAGAAGTCTATCAGGGGTTTCGAGAATTGAACCCCAGCTGGTGGTTGACGGGTGGTTGGTGTTCATGAAGTCTATCAGGGGTTTCGAGAATTGAACCCCAGCAGAGGTATTTACGGCGGGGCTTCCCGGTGAAGTCTATCAGGGGTTTCGAGAGCTGACCCCCGGTGTTCTCTCCGTTTTCGTAGCCCTGCGTGCTTGGAGTGATTGGGTCTCGCGGAACCGGCTAAGCAGCGGAGCGGTCCTGATGGTTCGCTTGTTTTGGTGAGAGTTGGAAATGATTCTTCAGTGGGAAAACGCCAAAAATGGATTCCAAGTGATGCAGTTGACAAGGGAAAATAGTGGCCTGACCTCTACTGTTGTTCTCAGTGGGAATTGAGAAAGCTCAGTGGGAATCTTGTTGTAAATTCCCACTGAGTATTACAACTCTGCACATGAAGGTGCCACTGAGGGTGTAAGTGAGTCCTAATGACCGAACGCGCCCAGGGCTTCGCCGACGCGCTTGCCGGAGTGGATGCAGCCGCCGAGGAAGGTGCCTTCCAGGGCGTTTTTGCCGTGCATGCCTCCGCCGCCGAAACCGGCGGCCTCGCCGCAAGCGTACAGGCCGGGGATGGGTTGGCCGGTGTCAGTGAGGCACTGGCCGTCCAAGTCAGTCTCAATGCCGCCCAAGGTTTTGCGAGTGAGAACCTTGAGTCGAACGGCGATGAGGGGACCGTGGGCGTCGTCAAGCAATTTGTGTGGGGGAGCGCAACGAACGATCCTATCGCCGAGGAAGCCGCGGGCGGTGCGGATGTAGTTGACTTGGATGTCCTTGCTGAACGGGTTGTTCAGCTGGCTGTCGCGATCCTCAACAACCGTGCGGAGTGCGGCCGGCTCGATGGAGGGGGCGTCGGCAGGCGCCAGATCGTTCATCTGTTGGACGAGGTCATCGAGGTTCTCAGCGATGCACCAGTCGATGCCGTTATCCATGAACGCGCGGATGGCCACGTGGGTGCCGGGGGAGAGCTTGCCCGCGAGCTTACGGAACGACTTGTCCGTCAGATCCGGGTTTTGCTCCGAGCCGGAGAAGATGAACTCCTTGTCCGCGATGGTCTGGTTGAGCAGGAACCACGAGTAGCCGTGCCCCGTGCGGCCGATGTGGGACAGCGCGGCGAGGTTGTCGGAGCCGGGGAAGAGGTTGGTGGGAAGGCGCGTGCCGGAGGCGTCCAGCCACAGCGACGACGGGCCGGGGATGATACGAATGCCGTGGTCAGGCCAGATGGGCGACCAGTTGGTCATGCCTTCGGGGTAGTGCCACATGCGGTCGGTGTTGACTAGGTGGGCGCCGGCAGTGGCGGCGACGTCGATGCCGCGGCCGTCCACATGCGCGGGCACGCCGCGGACGAGCTCCGGCGGGCAGGTGCCCCAGCGCTGCGTGGGCCAGGAGGCGCGGACTTTGTCCAGGTTACCGCCGATGCCGCCGGTGGCAATGACCACGGCGGCGCCGCGGAGTTCGAAGTGCTTGACGACGCCCCGTGGGGAGGCGGCGCCGCGCTCCAGATCGTCGCAGGGCTCGAGGACGGAGCCCTTGACGCCGGTGATGCGATGATGGGTGGGGTCAACGATCAGCTCGTCCACCTGATGGCGAAAGTGGAACTCGACGCGACCCTGGCGCTCGAATTCCTCCAGCGGCTCACGGAAGACGCGGACAACTTCGGGCCCGGTGCCCCAGGTCAAGTGGAAGCGCGGGACGGAATTGCCGTGCCCGGAGGCGTCGCCGGCGCCGCGCTCGGCCCAGCCCACCGTGGGCAGGACGTTGAGGCCTAGGTTTTTGAGGTAGGGGCGCATCTCGCCGGCGGCAAAGCGGACGAACTCCCGGCCCCAGCGGCGCGGCCAATCATCGTGCGGGGCATCGTCGTACGCAGCGGAATTCTCCCAGTCGCGCCAGGCCAGCGCCTCGGAGTCGGTGATCCGCATGAACTTCTGCTCGGGCGAGGCAACGTAGAACAGGCCGCCGAGGGACCAGAAGGCCTGGCCGCCAAGGTTGGCGCGGTTCTCCTGGTCGAGGAAGATGACATGCTTGCCTGCGCGGGCGGCCTCGTAGCCCGCGACCAGGCCGGCCAGGCCGGTGCCGACGATGATAATAGAGTGTTCGTTCACGCCTATTAATCTACGGCATTATTGGTATGAATTCAGCGCTGGCGCTGGTCGCAGTGGGGGAGTGCTGCCTAACTCACACTCACTCCGGACGAGGCGGGGGCACCGGAGCGCCCTTGGGGGGAAGCACCTTCGGGTAGCTGCCCGAGGTGCGTACTGGATCCTTGGGCGCGTTCCCGGTGGCATCGGCAGGTACGGTGCTTGCATTCGTTGCCTCGCGCCATGGGGTCGGATCCCAGTTGGTGGCAACCAGCTTGGTCTGCGAGAACCAACCGAGAGCAAGTACTGCGAGGCCGACGAGGGCGATCAGCACGAGGCCCACGGCGCCGTCGGCACGCGATGCCCAACCGATGAGCATGCCGAACCAGCCGAAGTCCGCATCACCGAAGGTGGTGTTGGCCTCACCGAAGGAACCCAGCACGCCCAGTAGGAACGCGGGAAGGAACGTGATGAGGAGACCATTGGCGAGGCCACCAAAGATGGCGCCGCGGCGACCGCCCGTGGCGTTGCCGTACACGCCTGCCGCGCCGCCGGTGAAGAAGTGGGGAACGAGGCCCGGGAGGATGAGGGCTACGCCAAACGCCGGGTTGAGCCACGAGCTGAGGATAGCCAGGCCGATAAGGCCGCCGGTGAACGACGTAATAAAGCCAATGAGCACGGCGTTTTGGGCGTAGGGGAAGACGATAGGGGCGTCGAGTGCGGGGATAGCGCCGGGAACAACCTTCGCCGCGATGCCTTGGAAAGCCGGGACGAGCTCACCCAAAATGGTGCGGACGCCGAACAAGATGACTGCCACTGCTACGCCGAATTGCAGGCCTTGGGTGAAGGACTGCATGAGGTAGTTGCCAACGTTGGTGGCCCCACCTTCGAAAGCCTTGAAGGCCTCTTCCGTGCCAGCACGAGCAATAAAGAGCAGCGCCAAAACGATGTACATCAACGCCATGGACAGTGCGGTGGCAACCATGGAATCGCGGAGGAACCGCAGGCCCTCCGGAAGCTTGAGCTCCTCGGTGGAGGGCGACTGCTTTGGCCCCTTGCCACCGACGAGCTTGCCGACGGCGCCTGCCGCAACGTAGCCCGCGGTGCCGAAGTGGCCGATGGCGATAGAGTCATCGCCGGTGACGCGCCGGGTCCACGGGTGGGCGATGGCGGGCAGCGAGACCATGAGGATGCCCAAAAGGACCGCGCCGAGCCCGATGACGACCCACGGGGAGTAGCCTGCAGGCGCCATGACCATCGTGAGCATGGTGGCCATGAAGAGAACATGGTGGCCGGTCAAAAAGACGTAGCTCATCGGGGTAAACCGAGCCAGGACCAGCGACACGACGAAGCCGAGGATCATGATCCAGGCCACCTGAGAACCGAACTGTTCCTGGGCGATACCCACGATGGCCTCGTTGGTGGGCACCACACCCTGCGCGCCGGTGGCGCCTTGAATCATCGTGCCGAGTGGTTCCAGCGAGGCGACGACGAGGTTGGCGCCGGCGCCGATGAGGAGGAATCCGAGCGTCGCCTTGATAGCGCCACCCAGCACCTTGCCGGTTCCGCGTTTCATGGCGGCCAGGCCCACGGCGGTGATGATGCCGATGAGGAATGCCGGAACGGAAAGAATCTCGTTGACGAGGAAGTTTGCGATTGAAATGAGAATGTCCATGACTGTTCCTTAGACGTCGTAGAGCTCGCGCAGGGCGGCATCGACTTCGATGTGAGACGTGAAATCTTTGATGACATAAACTGGAACGCCAACGTCACCTAGCGTGGCAGCAATCTCTCCGGAGGTGAGGAGGAAATCAGCTTCCTTTGCTCGGCCTTTGGCGGAGATAGTGTCTGTTGCTTCGACGTTGATGAGCGGGCCCCAGCCCCACTCGTCCAAGACCTGTTCCAGGGTGTTCTTGAGGAATAAGGAAGTGCCGAGGCCATTGCCGCAGACGGTGAGTACCTTTCCTTTGGATTCCACGGAGTCGGCAGCGGTGTCATGGTGCGCGTCTACGCTTGCGGTGGCGGCGGTAGACGCAACGGACTTCTTGCGTGCTTGCTCTTCGAGCAGATCGCGGAGTTCATCTTCTGAAGTCACCGAATCAAGACGCTGCCGAATCGCGGGTTTGCCCAAGAGTCGGGCGAGTTCCTTCATGGCAGCCAAGTGCGTGGAAGCGTCTTCGGCAGCCAGGGCGACGACGAGCGTGACCGGATCATTGGAGTCGTGCCCGAACTCGACTGGGGAGTCCACGCGGAGCCAGGACATGGCGGTGCGATGAACCGCTTCCGATGGGCGGGCATGTGCAAAAGCGAAGCCGGGCGCGACGACGATATAAGGTCCGTTTTCTTTGACTGACTGGATCATCGCAGTGGTGTAGTCGCTGGAAATTGCGCCAGATCGTTCGAGCAGGTTTCCAGCAGTAGAAATAGCTTCCTCCCACGTCGCCGCGGAGCCGTGCAATTCAACGGCTCCTTGGGCGAGCAGGTCATTCAAGGTGGACATAGGCGGTCCTTCCTAGTGGTAGGGGCCGGTGCTTGTTATTACCGGGTTGTTACTAATGGTATTACCACTGTGGAGCCCAATGTCAAAGCAGGTCAGTTAATTAAGTGTGGGCTAGGGCCTGAGTGTAGAGCGGAGTGATTCAAAGTCTTTCAAGTGCGAAAGCCCGTTTTCTCCAGTCCGATCGGCAGCTTCTTCACATAATGCCTCTACAAGCGCCATTGCTGGAACCAGGGTGTCTGAGGGCCCGTGGGCTGCGACTCTCGCTGAAAGGACTACATCAGCAAAGGTTGCGATAGGGGAAAGCCACCTATCAGTCACCAATACTACTTTTGCATTTCGGTCTTTTGCGAGCTTCGCACGCCGTTCTGTCGCCACATCGTAGCGCCGGAAATCAAAGGTAACCCACAAGGTTTTTGCCGAAATTCCATTAATCACCGCGGTAGCCGCGACATCGTTACTTGGCAGAGTGACCACTTGCGCCCGGAAAAGGGAGAGTTGCGCGGTGAGGTGATGAGCCAGGAGTTTAGAAAAGTCTCCGCCATCAGCGATAATGGGCATCTTTGAATTTGAAAGCCATTCGATGGTCTGGTGGACTTCGGACTTTCGCAGATGTTCGAATGTAGCTTTAATGCCTTCGATGTAGCTATCGAGTGATTGCCCGAGAATTGAGTCCTCGGTTCCTGGTGGCTCGACATCGTCAGTGTGGGAGTTCCCTAGCGTCGCAAGCGAGGCAGCAGAATTTTGCCTTTCCTGCAGTTCTTCTTTTATTTCCTGTTGGAATTCTCGAAAGCCGCCATATCCGAGGGCTTGCACGAAACGTACCGTTGTCGCTGAACTAACTCCGGCGGAATTGGAAAGATCATTGACACTTTCCAAAGCCGCAAAAGGGTAGTTTGTGAGCAGTGAACGTGCAACACGCTTTTCAGAGGAAGACAACCCTTCAAAGGCTTGATTAATCTTTTCTGTGACACTTGGCTTTTCGATCATGAAGGCTTTATCTCTATCCGTTTATTGCAGTGCCTCGGCAGCAGCCGCGTAGCCAGCGATAAAGCACTGCGCAGTTCTAAGAACAGCTTCCTCTGGGGGAAGGAACTTGGCATCGTGAAGCGAAGGAATATTACCCGTTTGTGTCCCTACAAAACACATCAGGCTGGGAACTAGGTCGCCGTAGTAAGAAAAGTCGTCAGCGCCCAGTGAACGCATCGGCTCGAACGTTGAGAGGCCGATTGCATGTGCAGTGTGCACGAAATGGTCTGCGAGATTGTCGTCGTTAATTAAGGCAGGCTCCCCGGGTGAATATTCGACATTGGCAGCACAACCAAAAGCTTTAGCCGTGGCGCGAGAGAAGTCCTCAACGGCCGATACTATAGCCTGATTGGTCTCCCTATTAGGCCCACGAACAGTAGCGAGAATAGTACCTTGTCCAGGCAGGACATTCGCGGCGCCGGAACCGACATTTATTGACCCGATGCTCACGAGGGCGGGAAGCATAGGATCAACCGTTCTACGAACAATCTCGGCGATAGCCGTAGCTATCTGTGCGGTGCAGACCGCGACGTCGTTTGCTTTGTGAGGGTAGGCCCCGTGCCCGCCTTGTCCTTGTACAGAAATCGATAATTCACCAGCGGCAGCATTGACGAACCCGCCACCTGAAGAAACAGAACCCAGCGGAACGGCGGGATGAACGTGCGCTCCTATTGCGCGTTTGACGCGGTAGGCGTCAAATACCCCAGATTCTTTTATATCTAGGGCCCCAGAGGGGTAAGTCTCTTCACGCGGTTGAAGGAAGGGAACAAGGGTATAAGGGAGCGCGAGCTTCTTCGCCGCACGCACCACCGCAGTAAGTGCAGCTAGATGTACGTCGTGACCGCAGGCATGCATCGCGCCATTGATGGACTTCCACGCCACAGGCGTTTCTTCCAAGACCGGAAGGGCGTCTAGTTCCGCACGCACTGCGATGGCGGGGCCGTCTGATGGCCCAAGCGCGGCAATCGCGCCCGTCCCCGCGACAGTCTCGAAGGTGAGCTCCATTGCTTCCGTGACAAGGTCGGTTGTTGTTTGCTCTTGTCCACTAAGACATGGTGACTGGTGGATAGTCTGTCGCAACAAGTTAGCGCGATCGAGCTCGGCGTGGAGATGAACATTCCATTGTTCAATGAGTGTACTGGTTTCAATCTTCATTCAATTCCGCCTAACAGGGATCAACCAATGGGAAGGAGTGGTTTTGGCTCAAAGGAGTAAACGCGCGCAGCATTGTGGGTGGCGATTAGATCGGCGACCCTTGTGCATTCTTCTAAGGGCCATCCTGAATGGACATGAAACTGACTTAGGGCTCTAGTCAAGCCTTCTCTAAAGAGGGCGGTGCCTAAGTAATACAGTTCGGGCAGGCCAAATGCATCGGTGCTGAAAAGGATTTTTCCGAATGGAGCCGTTTCGAGTGACTCAGCGATAATCGCGGCAGAGCGGGCACCGGTGTAGTTAATCGCAAGTCCCACGTCAAAATAGACATGGGGGAACACGTCAGCGAGATACCCCGCCTCTCGGTGGAACGGATAGCAGTGCAGAAGGGTGAATTGCGCCCCAGATCCAATTGTTTGACGTAAGAGCGTAGTCAGGTGGAGAGGATTGCAGCGAAGCAGATCCACGTCATCGTCACCGTAACCGATGTGGAACTGAATCACCTTCTGCCGGTCGATGGCGAACCATAAGAGATAACGAATCAAATCTGGTTCAGACAGGCGAAATTGGCCTTCGGTTTCCAAGAATCGATGTGTTGCGTTCTTTACATCCTCTACTCGTGGGCGAGAGGGATCAAAATCCAATCCGATGCGGTACGCCGCGATTGACTTGACGCCAAACGAGTCGTTGATGCGCGATTCAAGAGTCTCGTCCAGCTGGTTGATGTAGTAGTCAACCACTTCGTGGTCGATGGTCTGGCCAGGGGATTGGGTCCTGAGGCGTTCTGCGACTTCTTCTGCAGTTCGTTCTAGTCGCACAATTTCGATACATCGATTATCAGTAAGAACATTGAAATCCTGAAAACTGGTAATCATATCGCCTGCGTGGCCGGTGTCTACTCCGTAGGCAGATATCTTGCTCGCTTCTAAGAACTTGCGATTGACAGCTTCGCTACCGGCAGCTTTTCGCGCTTCAATGTATTCGTCCGGAGAACTAAACGGTGGCAATCCCAAAAGAGGCGAGCATTGAGCCCTGATGCTAAAACCAATCTGTGAATCGAATCTAGTGGTACCCGGAGTGGGTGGACTTGAAGATTCCGAGATCAATGCTTCAAAGTTGGTACGGTCTAATTCAAAATCAACAACGCCATGGCAGTGGTGATCGAACAACGGAAGCCCATTGATATGTTGCTCGAGGTCCTCCGATGGACGACTAAATGTGTTGTTGTCGGCAGCTTGATCAGTAGACATCTGCGTACACCTCGCACTGTTCGTCAAATGACTTGCCCGTGAGTTGGTCGATCTCATCCCGTTTAACTTTAAGGAACGTTTCTACCCACGCCTCGCTGAACCAAGATCGCACGGTCGGATTTTCTTCGAATAACTCTAGTGCCTTTTCCAGAGAGGAGGGGAGTTCCGGAAGATTCTTGTGAATCCCGTCAAGATCCAAATCCCCCTCTACAATTTGCACCGGATCCAGGTCTTCTTCGAGGCCTGCTAGACCTGCGCGAATGATACATCCCATCAGGATCCAAGGGTTGGCGCCGGCGTCTGCTCCACGGAATTCAAAGTGGACCTGTGGGGCTGGATCTTTGCCATTGATCTCATTGGTTGGGCAAATTCGAACCAGTGCTTCACGGTTTTGTAGGCCACAAAATGCTCGTGCGGTGGACCAATTGTCGGGCTTTAAACGTAAATAGCTGATAGTGAGCGGGGCAAAGATTGCCGTCAGCGCCGGAGCATACTTAATAACGCCTGCATTGAATTTCGCAGCAAAATCAGACACGCGTCCCGGACGTTCTGGGTCGAACGAAATCGCTTCACCGTTGCGGCCGTACAAACCGTAGTGCACATGAACACCAGAGCCACCTGTTTCTGCAGTCGCTACGGGGCTGAAGGTGACTTCGCTATCGAAGGCGCGATATACGTTCGTAGTGATGTCGCGGAGAAGAAGCGCACGGTCCGCTGCAGTAAGGGGATCGGAGGGCTTCATCGTTAACTCGTACTGGTGCTCGGCGTACTCCGGTAGCCAGCATTCTGGCTCAAGACCTGCATTTTCCAGAATTTGAAAAAGGGTACTGCTGATGGGTTCAGCAGTGATGAAATTGGAGAACGAAAATGGGTGCGGATGACGTGAGGCTGCGCGTTCGACGAACTCATGCTCGAATGAGGCAGTCATCGAGACATCGTGAGTTTCCTCGAGCTCTTTCAATGCGTTCTTCAGGAACGTGCGGCTACACGACTCCCAAGGGCTGCCATCGGTATTGACAATGTCGGTGAAGCAATAGTTGATATCAGATTGTCCGGGAATCCCGGAGATGGTGGTGAGAGAGGAGGCATCGGCTTTTAAACGGACATCGCCCGATGAGCCATAGGGGATTCCACCGACGATGTGGCCGAGAGGCCCAATGCCGAGGTTTGCCGGCACCCAGCCGACGCTGGAATCCGGTGTGAAGTCTTTATTGTGAATTGCACGGCCTTTAGTGCGTGCCGAGATATCACAGGTGGCAAGGAAGGTGAAGATGTTCTTCTGGTCGGCTGCGTCCGTATTTTTCATGGTTGACCTTTCTTTCGTTAATTTTTGAGAGAACTGTTTAGTCTGCATGGAACGACGCCATCTTTCTGCCGATACGCTTGGTGAGATTGGGCCTCGAAAGAACGATAACGAGGCCGAGTAAGCACCAACCGCCCGCAATCCATGGGAAGTAGGTGTATGGAGGTTCTTGCCCCACAATCTGGACGAAGAACACAAACACGAGGTAAATCAGCGAAATAATGGGGAAGATGACTTCGAATGTCGGGATGGTCGAAGTCCTGCTGCAGATGTACTTGATCGCACCCACTGAGGCCATGCCGTAGGCGATGACCATGCACAGGGTTCCGATGGTGGCATACCAGTAGTAGGCTTCAACGTTTGTTGCGCCGAATAAGCCGAGGACGACGGTCATCAGCACAGTGGCCGTATTCGTAAAAATAACCGCGTGAGTAGGGACTTGTGTGCGCGGATTCTGCGTTGCGAAAGAGTGAGGGCCAAAACCATCACGGGCGAGTGCGAAAAGCAGTCGCGATGTAGCGGTCGAAGAACTTAGGTAGGCGCCAAACGCGACAGCAAACGCAATTACTGACAAAAGAATTGAGTACCAACTGCCGACGTACATGGATGCCAATTCAGTGAGCGTGGAAGAAGCGTTAGCGAATTTTTCGATTCCTGCAGCATCTGTTCCGTAACCAAGGGTCTGGGCAAACATGATGAAGACGTAAACGGTGCCTCCAACGGTGATAGCCGCTAAGAGAGACCGAGGAATAACTTTCTTGGGTTCTTTAGTCTCTTCGCCAAGCGCAGAGCCAGATTCAAAGCCTGCCCAGGAGATGAATGCGAACACCGAGGCCGTCAAAATCCCATCCCACGTTGCTTCCCTTGGGGAGAACGCCGCCCAGTCAACGCCGGTAGTTACTGGGGCGTTGGGGCTGCCTACCTTGCTGATGATTATTACCGCCAGTATCAGCATGACCAGGATTCCAACGAGGCCAATTATCAAAGTAATTCGGGCGGCAACTTGCGAATTGCGGAGGTTTAGGAAGAGGCCGCTTAGACCCACAAGTATGGGAACTGCGATCCAGAGTTTCCCGGGAGGCGTTGCTCCCAATTCGAGTGCCATCGCTTCAAAAAAGACTGAGCAAGCGCCGAGGATGCACGCAGTCAAAAAGGTGTAGGTACCTAGCAATGCGAAACCGCCGAAGAAGCCTGCTTTAGGGCCCAGCGTAATTCCGGACAGCGCGTATACGCTGCCTGCATGCGTGAATTCGCGTAGAAGTCGGATGAATGCGTATCCAACGAAAAGTGTGCCAATGAACGCAACAAAGAATGTCAGCGGCACAGCTTTGCCGACTAATCCTGCTACGCCAATTCCATTTAAGGACATGGCCATGACTGGCCCCATGAAGCCGACCGAGATCGCTGTTACTTCCCAGCTGTTTAGTTTCCTAGCTTGAACCGGGGGCGAGTTTGTTCGAGACTCAGCGTCATGAGTTTTTGAGTTCTCCATTGAAAATCCTCAAGAGTGCGGTTTGTACGAAGTGTTACAAAAAATAAAAATTGTTCCGGAATGTACGCCACTGTACGTGATGCACGTCTCTTTGTCACGGTTTTGAGACTCAAAACGAAAAGATTGAATCGCTGGAAGGTCGATTCGGGTTAGTTCCAAGAGCCTCGGAGGATGGCTAAGTGAAAGAATCCGTCGATTTTTAGCATTAGGCACGTGCTGAAGGGCGTCTCATTGAAAGAATTGCGGGATTTTTACATTTGATGGCCCTTGGTTGCCTGTGTTTGGCAAACCATTGCGGGACCAGTGGTGGCCGGGTATGCCTTAGTTATGGACACAAACACGTCGGGTTCCGGTGGGGACCTGCTCAAAGACGCGCTGTGGCGCTTGGATGTGGCGGAGCGTGCGTTGAAGGACGCGCGGCAAAGCTTGGACCGCCTCGCTGATTCGCGGGCGGGCGCCGCTGCCGCCCCGCAGGTGGTGCCGCCCCGTCCGGAGACGGCGCCAGCGTCCCAGCCGATCCCCGCGTACTCGCAGCGACAGCAGGAGCAGCCGCTGCCGTACGCGTCGCAGGTGCAGGTGAAACAGAGCTCGCCGAAGGATCGGGAGTCCCTGCTGATCCGCGCGGTGGCGATCGGTGGCACGCTCATCACACTGGCGGGCGTGGCGTTCCTGGTGGCCGTGGCCATTCAAGCCGGCCTGCTTGGCCCGGTGGGGCGCGTGGTGCTCGCGTACGCCGTGGCGATTGCGATGGGCGCGGCAGCCTGGCGCTTCCGGAGCAGCGCGCCGCCGGCCGCGGTGACGGCGCTGCTGGCCACGTCGCTGTACACCGGCTTGGCCACCACGTTCCTTACCGTCACGTGGTTGGGGTGGCTCCCAGGGTGGCTGGGCGCGGTCATCATGACGGTGATCTACGGCAGCCTGGGCTATTACGGTCAACGCTTCGCCGTGGGCTTCGGGGCGAGCGTGTCGACGCCCGCGTGGCTCGCCGTCGGCGCTGCTGTTGCGGCGTTCTTCTACCCGATGGCGCTGCACAATGACCTTGGCGCGCTGCTGATTGTGCTGTTGCCGCTGACGATGACGGGGCTGTCGGTTTGGCACCGTCAGGTATCGCTCCGCCTGGTCACTGCGGTGGCGTGGGTGTTCGCCATGCTGGGCGTGAGCATGGGCGGCGGCGCGGCGCGCGTTCCGGACATCGCGCTGATGGCGTTGTGTCTGGGCGTGGCCATTGGGCTGGTCACGATCACGGTGTTTGCGCCGGCGACGAAGGCAACGGCGGGGGAGCGGGGCGTCGACAAGCCCGCCGCTGTGGACAGCGACCCCGCGCTGTTGATGGGCGGGATTGTGGCCCCGGCGCTGCTCATCTGGTTGGCGGAGTACAACATCACCGACTCCATGGAGCGGTGGTTCGTGGTCCTGACCCTGGGCGTGATGACGGCGCTGGCCTGGGAAGGGCCGCGCGTCATGCGCCGGGTGGGACTGGCGGCATTGCCGGTCTACTTTGGTGTGTCGTTTCAGGTGATCTTCTGGGATGCTACGGGCGACGGCACGGAGTTCGTGACGGATTCGCCGCTGACTCTGCTGCTGCTTCCGGTGGTGTTCTTCGCCGCCTTCGCGTTGCTGCTGCGCTGGCTGGATACGGACTGGCTGGCGGCGGCGTGGATGTTCGGCACGGTGTTGGTGTGTTACCCGCTGTTCGTGGGCACCGTCTTCGAACCAGGTGTGCTGCAGATGGTGGAGACCGCTGGCATGGCGGTCATCGTGGGTGCGTTCCTGGCGGTGGCTTATGCGCGCCGGGCGGAGTTTACGGCGACGTGGTCACAGCCCATGTACGCGGTGGCCGTGGTCTTCGCGCTGGTGCTGTCCATGATGGCGGTGGTCGGCGTGTGTGGTTATGTGGGTAGTTTGATCGGCGCCGCGGATGGCCGCGAGGCCGCCTACCGCGCGGCGCACGCGCTGGTGTCTATCGCGTGGATGGTGCTGGCCGCGCGTCTGCTGTTGCGTCGCGACGGCCAGTGGTCCACCCTCGGCGGGATCCTCGCGGTGGTGGCGGTGGCTAAGCTCATCTTCTTCGACATGGCCGCCATCGCCGGCCTGTTCCGCGCCGTCGCCTTCCTGGTCAGCGGCATCGTGCTGCTGGTGATCGCGGTTAAGCGCGCGCAGGTGGGGGCAGGCGACGAACGCGGCGGGCAGGGCTAGATTGTTCTCCTGTACTGCGTTGACATGGAGTTTCTCTACGACTGCTTGGCCGCGTAGGTGGTGTCCACCTTCTCCACGAGGGTGAGCACATCGTAGGTGGCCACCATGACGTCGTCCTGGTTGAACAGGGCTGCGTCCCAGCGCACCTCGCCGTACTCGTCGGTCACGCGCGGGGTGATCTGCTTGGCCGTGAGCTCGATGCGGATGGAGTCATCGTAGGTGACAGGCTCCACAAACCGCAGGTTCTCCAGGCCGTAGTTGGCCAGCACCGGACCCGGCGCCGGCTCCACGAACAGACCCGCCGCCCAGGAGACCAGCAGGTAGCCGTGGGCCACCCGGCGCGGGAAGAACGGGTTGGCCATCGCGGCTTCCTCGTTGGTGTGCGCGTAGAAGGTATCGCCGGTGGTCTCCGCGAAGTCGAGGATCTCCTGCAGGGTCACCTTGCGCAGGTCGGAGGCGAACTGATCGCCGATCGTGAGCGTGGCCAAGTCCTTGCGGAACGGGTGCACGCCGGTCCCGGCGTCCACGTCGGCCCGGGTGACCTTATTAACCGCCGCGCCGCGGTGCCATTGGCCGGTCACCGCGGTGAGGTGATCCGGGGTGCCCTGCACGGCGGTGCGCTGCATGAAGTGCTTGATGCCGCGCACGCCGCCGAGTTCCTCGCCGCCGCCCGCGCGACCCGGGCCGCCGTGGATGAGGTGCGGCAGGGGAGAGCCATGGCCTGTCGACATCCTGGCGTCGTCGCGGTCGAGGAAGTGCAGGCGGCCGTGGTGCGCCGCGATGCCGCGGCCGATGGTGGCGGCGATGTCGGCGTCGTGAGTGATCACCGAGGCGACGAGCGAACCGGCGCCGAGCGCGGCCAACTCCACGGCCTCCTCAGTGGTGTCGTAGCCGATGACGGAGACCACCGGGCCGAAGGCCTCCACCGAGTGCACTTCCGGGGTCCGGTTGTCATCGAAGGTGAGGATGGTGGGCGTGAAGAAAGCGCCGTCGAGTCCTTCCGGGGCGTCCTGGCCACCGTAGACCACCTGCCCGCCGGCGTTTGCTAGGGCGGCGACGGCAGACGCGACGTCGTCACGCTGCTCGGCGGACACCAACGGGCCCATCGTGGCGTGTGCGTCGCGCGGATCGCCGAGCACGACCTTGTCCTCTAGGCGCTGGGTGAGGGCCTCAACGAAGGGCTGGACCAGGTCATGGGGCACGATGGCGCGGCGGATGGCCGTACACTTCTGGCCCGCCTTCGCGGTCATCTCCCCGAATACGGCCTTGACATAGGCGGCGAACTCCGGGGTGTCGGCGGTGGCGTCGGCGCCCAAAATAGCAGCGTTGAGCGAGTCCGCCTCAGCAGTAAAGGTCACGCCGCCCTCGATGACGTTGGGGTGCGCGCGCAGGGAATGCGCAGTGGCCGCAGAACCGGTAAAAGCCACGTGGTCGCGGTAATCCAGGTGGTCCAGCAGGTCGCGCGCCGAACCGGAGATGAGCTGGATGGAGCCCTCCGGCAGCACGCCGGATTCCACCATGAGGCGCACACACTCGGCGGTGACGTAGCCGGTCGGTGTGGCGGGCTTGACCAAGGTGGGAACGCCCGCGATGAACGCCGGGGCGAATTTTTCCAGCATGCCCCAGACAGGGAAGTTGAAGGCGTTGATCTGCACCGCGATGCCCGGGATGGAGGTGTAAATGTGGCGGCCGATGAACGAGCCGTCCTTGGAGAAGTTTTCCGGCTCGCCGTCGGTAACCACGTGGGCGTTCGGCATTTCACGGCGGCCCTTGGAGGAGAAGGTAAACAGCGTGGAGATGCCGCCGTCGATGTCCGGGAAGTTGTCCCGCTTGTTCGCGCCTGTCTTGTGCGCGAGCTCCTTCAGGACGTCGGCATGCTCCTGCAGGTAAAGCGCCAGCTCCTTAATCTTCAGCGCGCGCTCGTGGATGGTGAGCTCCTGCAGGCCTTGGCGTCCGGTGGTGCGGGCGTAATCGATGGCCGTGGCGACGTCCAGGCCCTCGGCGCTCACACGCGCGACGAGTTCGCCTGTCGACGGATCGTGGACCTCTTTGACCCGCTGCGGGTCCTGCGGGGTAACCCACTGGCCTTGGAGGAAGGAGGGGACGATGGTGGAAGTGGTCATGGGAGCGTTCCTTTCGGTCTAAGATTGCGGGCTATGTGGGAGATTAAGCTTGGACAATTGGACGAGAAGATGGGCGTGGAAGTGGTGGAGCAGTCCGCCGAAAAGGTGGTGGCCACCATGCCTATTGAGGGAAACCGCCAGTCGCTGGGCCTGCTGCACGGCGGGGCCATGGTGGCGCTCGCGGAGACCGTGGGCAGCTGGGCCGCGGTGATTCACGCCTCCACGATGGGCAAGGTAGCGGTGGGCGTGGACATTAACGCCACTCATCACGCCTCCGGCATGGAGGGCACGGTCACCGCCACCGCCACCGCGATTCGCCTGGGGCGCACGCTGTGCAGCCACGAGGTGGTCATCACTGACGATTCCGGGAAGCGGCTGTGCACCGCGCGGATCACCAACGCTGTGGTGGAACCGCGCAGCTAACGCAGCTTTCGGCTTAGTTCTCTGTGTAGTTATAAAAACCCTTGCCGGACTTGCGTCCGAGCTCGCCGCGGGCGACCATGTCGCGCATGAGTTGTGGCGGGGCGAAGCGCTCGCCCAGGGTGGACTCGAGGTATTCCGTGATGCCGAGGCGCACGTCGAGGCCGACGATGTCCGTGAGCTCCAGCGGACCGATGGGGAATTTGTAGCCCAGTACCATGGCGTTGTCGATGTCGCGCGGGCTGGCAACGCCTTCTTCGACCATGCGGATGGCCTCCAGCGCGATGGCCACGCCCAGGCGCGAGGACGCGAAGCCGGGGGCGTCCTTGACCACCACGGCGGTCTTGCCCAGGCCGTCGACCCAGCCGCGCGCGGTGTCCACCAGGGTCTCCGGGGTGGACTCGGCCACGACGACCTCCACGAGCTTGGAGGCCGGCACCGGGTTGAAGAAGTGCAGGCCGATGACGTCGTTGTCCACGACGTTCGCCAGCTCCGTCACCGACAGCGAGGAGGTGTTGGTGGCAATGACGGCCTCCGGGGCGGCGGCCGCGATGTCTTGGAATGCCTTGGTTTTGAGCTCCATGGACTCCGGCACGGCCTCCACCACCAGGGCGTGACCGGCGAAGTCGGCGGCGTTGGTGGAGACGTTGAGGCGCTGCATCCACGACTCCACGGTGCCTTCCGCGCCGCGGTCGATGGAACCCTTGACCGCCTTTTCTACGCGCTGGGTGGCGGCGGCCGCGGCGTCGTCGTTGATGTCCACCACGGTCACGGAGGCGCCGGCCTGCAGGAAGGCGTGCGCGATGCCGGCGCCCATCCGGCCGCCGCCGAGCACGCCCACCTGGGTGGGGATTGCTGATGAAGTAGTCACGATGAGTTACGGTCCTTCCCTAGTTGCTATTTCTTCTTCTTGGCCAAAAACGCCTGCATGCGGTCAAACTTGGCTGGGGATTCGAACAGCACCGCCTGGGCGATGTTGTCCACCGCCGGGTGTGCGGAATCCGGCATGGTCAGCAGCTGCTTGCTCAGGCGCACTGCCAGCGGATCGAGCGCGGCGATGCGTCCGGCGAGGTCCCGCGCGGCGTCGAGAAGCTCGTCTGGCTCCGCCAGCTCGTTGACCAGCTGCGCGGCATGTGCCTCCGCGCCGCTGAGGATGCGCCCGGCCATGAGGATCTCGCGCGCCAGCGGCAGGCCCACGCATTCCTTGAGCCGCCACAGCG
Organism: Corynebacterium incognita; assembly: GCF_014217255.1. Taxonomy (NCBI): domain Bacteria; kingdom Bacillati; phylum Actinomycetota; class Actinomycetes; order Mycobacteriales; family Corynebacteriaceae; genus Corynebacterium; species Corynebacterium incognitum. The sequence goes on along the minus strand of NZ_CP059404.1, from coordinate 1,178,817 downwards.
CGCCCGCGCCGGCGATGATGCCGAGGTTGGCCTCCGGCTGGCCGAACTTCGCGTTTGGCGTGGCCACCCGGAAATCCGCGGCCAGTGCCAATTCCAGGCCGCCGCCCAGGGCAAAGCCGTCCACGGCCGCGATGACCGGGGCGGGCAGCTGCGCCAACCGTTGGAAGATGCCGGAGTTGATGCCGCGCAGCGCGTCCTCGCGGCGCCGCTCGCGCAGCTGGGCGATGTCCGCGCCGGAAGCGAAGATGCCGCGCGGGCCCTTGGAGGTCTCCGCCACGCAGCCGGTGATGATGAGGATGCGGGGCTCGCGCTCCAGCTGGGCGCACAGTTCGTGCAGCTCGGCGACCATGTACTCGTCAATGGCGTTGCGCACCTCAGGGCGGTTGAGCGTGGCGACGACCGCCTGCTCCTCACCCTCGCCCAGGGTGACGGTAGTGACGTCGATAGCCATCTACTTCACCCTCTCCAGCGCAATCGCGGTGCCCTGGCCGACGCCGACGCACATCGTGGCGATGCCCTTGGTGGCGTCCGCCTCTTCCAGGCGGGACAGCAGAGTGATGGTGATGCGGGCGCCGGAGGAACCCAGCGGGTGGCCCAGCGCGATGGCGCCGCCCCAGGCGTTGGTCTTGTCCTCGTCCAAGCCGAGCTCGCGGATGCACGCCAGCGACTGGGAGGCAAACGCCTCGTTGAGCTCGATGGCGTCGACCTCGTCCAGGGACCAGCCGGTGCGCTCGAGCAGCTTCTTCGTGGCCGGAACCGGACCGGTGCCCATGATCTCCGGCGGCACGCCCGCGGCGGTGTTGCCTGCCACGCGGGCGCGGGCGGTGAGCCCGTATTTCTCGATGGCTGCCTCGGAGGCGATGATGACGGCAGAGGCGCCGTCGTTGAGCGAGGAGGCGTTGCCGGCGGTGGTGACTTGGCCCAGCGACGTCACCGGGCGCAGCGTGGCCAGCTTGTCGGCGTTGGTGTCCGGGCGCGGGCCCTCGTCGGTGTCCACGACGGTGACGTTGCCCTTGCGGTCGGTGATTTCCACCGGGACGATCTCGGAGGCGAACTTGCCTGCGGCGATGGCGTCCAGCGCGCGGGTGTGCGAGCGCAGCGCGAACGCGTCCGCGTCCTCGCGGGAGATAGTGAAGGTCTTGGCCACCTCTTCGGCGGTCTCCGGCATGGAGTAGGTGAACTTGCCGTCGTTGCGGTCCTTGAACTTCTCGTTGACAAAGCGCCAGCCGATGGCGGTATCGAAGACCGCGCCCGGCTTGGCGTAGCCCTTCTCGGGCTTTTCCATGACCCAGGGGGCGCGCGACATGGACTCCACGCCGCCGGCGACCACGATGTCGGCCTGGCCGGACTCCACCAGGGCCGTGGCCAGGGCAATCGAGGACATGCCGGAAGCACATAGACGGTTGATTGCCATGCCCGGCACGGTGTCCGGGAAGCCGGCGAGCAGCCAGGCCATGCGGGCGACGTTGCGGTTTTCCTCGCCCGCGCCGTTGGCGTTGCCGAAGATGACTTCGTCCACGGCCGCCGGGTCGACGCCCGCGCGCTCCACGGCGGCCTTAATGGTCAGCGCCGCGAGGTCATCCGGGCGCATGGACGCCAGCGCGCCGCCGTAGCGGCCCACCGGGGTGCGGGCGGTGGAAACGATGAAAGCTGAGGTAGTCATTGTGTGGTTCTCCTTTTATTTGCCCTGGAAGACTGGCGGGCGCTTCTCGTTGAAGGCGGCGAAGCCCTCGAGGTAATCGGCCGACGAGCACAGCTCGCCCTGGGCGACGTTTTCCTTGTCCACGGACTCCCACAGGCCGGCCTTGTCATCGCGGATCTGGTGCACGAGTGCGCGGGAGGCGAGGAAGGCGCGGGTAGCGCCCTGGGCTGCGGCCAGAGCCTTGGCGCGGGTAAAGCCTTGGAGTTCGCTCGCCGGGATGGCGCGGGAGAACAGTCCCGCGGCCACAGCCTCGGCGCCGGACATGAGCTCGCCGGTGACGATGAGGTCCATGGCGCGGTGCGCGCCGAGCCTCTCGACGAACAGGGCGTGCCCGCCGGAATCCAAGGTGGCGCCGAGGTTGGCAAAGGGGGAGCCGATCTTGGCGTCCTCGGCCACGTAGACGATGTCGGTGGCGATGGCCAGGCCCAGGCCGACGCCTAAGCACGCGCCCTGCACGGCGGCGAAGGTGGGTGCGGGGAACTGGCTCATGGACTTCAACACCGGGGTGACCTTGTTCGCTAGGTAGTCGGTGGCGTCGTCGTTACGCGGGTCGAGGCCCTTGATATTGCGGCCCGCGCTAAAACCCTTGCCCTCGCCGCGCAACAGCAGCGCGCGGACGTCGCCGGCTTCCGCCGCGCGGGCGGCCTCGGCGTAGGCGGCGGAGAGCTCCTGAAGGTCGGCTTCCGCGAGCGAATTCATGGCCTTCGGGTTGTTGAGCACGATCTCCGCGAGCTTGCTCTCGGCGTCGATATGCAGGTCAATCACTGTTTTACCTTTCTGCACCGGGTGCGGGGAGTGTTAAGCGTCGTAGTCCACAGACACGGAGTCGGTGAGTGGGCGGGCCTGGCAGGTCAGGATGTACCCCGCGGCGATCTCGTCGGGCTCGAGCGCGTAGTTTTCGTCCATCTCCACCTCGCCTTCGGTGACCTTGGCGCGGCAGGTACCGCACACGCCACCGGCACAGGCGAACGGGACGTCGGAACGCACGCGCAACGCCGCGTTGAGGATGGATTCGTTGGCGCTCGTCGGCGACTGGGCGGAGCCGGACAGGCCATCGAGTTGGAACTTGATCTCCACGTTGTCGCCCTCGGGATCCACATCCACGGGACGGCCGGTCTGGCCCTGGTTGCCGGAAGGCTTGCCGGTGGTAAACAGCTCGTAGCGGACGTTGTCGCGCTCCACCTCGCGGGCATCGAGCTCGTCGCGCACCAGCTGGACGAGCTCGAAGGGGCCGCAGAGGAACCACTCGTCCACCTTCTCCGTGCGGACCACGTTGTCCAGCAGCTTCTGTAGTTTCTCGGCGTCGATGCGGCCGGAGAACAGCGGGTTGACGCGCTGCTCGCGGGACAGCACGTGGTGCACCGCGAAGCGGGTGGGGTAGCGGTCCTTGAGGTCGCCGATCTCCTCGGCGAACATGACGTCGCCGCCACCCTTGTTGGCGAAGATGAGCTCGAAGGTGGTCTCCGGAGACGAGGACAGGACCGTCTGTGCGATAGCCATGATGGGGGTGATGCCGGAACCGGCGGCCACGGCCACCAGGTGCGGGTTGTCCAGCTTGTCCACTGCTTCCTTGATGGCCTCCGGATCGTTGAGCCCGGTCATATGAGTCTTGGAGGTGAATGCGCCCTGCGGGTTCATGACCTCCAGCTCCATGCCCGGCTGCAGGGTCTCGTTGGCCCAGGTGGAAAAAATACCGCCGCGGTCGCGCTTGATGGCTACCTTGACCTCACCCTTGACCGGCGCGTCGCAGATCGAATAGGAACGGCGGACTTCCTGGCCGTCAATCGTCGCGCGCAGCGCCACGTACTGGCCAGGGATGTAGTCGTAGTCATCGTGCAGCTCCGGCGGGACCGCGAAGCTGACCTCCACGGCGTCGTCGGTGAGCTTGCGCACCTGGGACACGGTCAACGTATTGAACGTCGCCTTCTTACGGGCCGGGGCTGGGGTAGTGGTGGGAGTAGTCATTTAGTGCACCTTGAAATAGTCGAAGGGTTCGTGGCAGTCGTCGCACGAATACAGCGCCTTGCAGGACGTGGAGCCGAACTGCGCGAGCTTAGTGGTATTCGCGGAATCGCAGCGGGGGCAGCGAATGGCCGGCGGCGGACCAAGGGTGAGCGGCACGGGGCCAGTAGCGGCGGCCTTGCCGGAGGGCGGGGCGATGCCGTACTCGCGGAGGTTCTTCTTGCCTTGCTCCGTGATCCAGTCGGTGGTCCAGGCCGGCTGCAGCACCAGCTCCACCTGGGCGTCGGCATAGCCCGCTGCGCGCAGCGCGGCCGTGACCTCGGTGGTGATGTGCTCCATGGCCGGGCAGCCGGAGTAGGTGGGCGTGATGGTGACAATCGCGGTATCGCCTTCGCGGCGGGCACCGCGCAGGATGCCCAGGTCGGCGATGGAAATTACTGGAATCTCCGGGTCCGGGACCGTGGCCGCCACGTCCCACACCGCGGCGTCAGCGGCGTCCGCGGGGCGCAGGGGGTTGTTCGGGTCCACAATCGGCTCGGCGGGGATGCCGTCATCCGGGATGGTCACCATCGTTGTCCTCCTTGTCTTACCAGGTCTTACCAGGTCGCGCCGGGGTGCTGGCGGGCTAGGGATTGCATCTCGGCCAGGATGTATCCACGGTGCTCAGAGAACTGGCCGGTGCGGCGCCCGGAGCGGGCGGACTTCGCGGCAGGAACCTCGAGCTCCGCTGTGGCGAGCACGGCCTGAACGTGCTCGTCGTACTGCGCGCGCAGACTGGACGGCAGCACCGCGATGTTCTGCTCAGCAAGCTCGGTGTGCACGTCCAAGTCCTCGAAGAGCTCGTCCACGTACGGCCACATGTAGTACAGCCCCGCCTCCAGGCGGCGCTTGGATTCCTCGGTGCCCAGGCCCAGGCGCAGGATCCACTGGTTCGCGTGGTCCACGTGGTACTGGACCTCCTTGAAGGCCTTGGCCGCAATCGCCGCCAAGGTCTCGTCCGCGGAGTCCATCAGGCGCTGGTACAGCAAGTACTGGTAGTGCGAGAACAGGAACTGGCGCGCGATGGTCTGGCCGAAGTCGCCGTTGTCCTGCTCCACCAGGCGCACGGAACGGAATTCCTCCTCGTTGCGGAAGTAGGCCAGGTCGTCTTCGGTCTTGTCCCACGCGGTGCCCGCGTAGGTGAGCAGAAAGCGCGCGTGGCCAATGAGATCGAGCGCGATGTTGCCCAATGCGATGTCCTCTTCCATCTCCGGGGCGCGGGAGATCCACCAGCCCAGGCGCTGGCCGAGGATTAACGCGTCGTCGCCAAGCATGATGGCGTACTGCGCCACGCCCTCAGAGGCCGGGGTGCCGGACTCTTTGACGCGCGCCGCGATGTCCTCGGCGGTGATGCCGTTGCCCTGGGACTGCTTAGTGGCCGAATCGGCCGCTGCGAAACCGCTCACAGGTGAGGCACCCCCTCGGACTTGGCGTAGTAGGTGGCGTGACGGTAGGCCTTGCCCTGCGGGGACTCGAAGAAGCCACCCTTGGAATCCGGATCGGAGGCCGCGATGGCCTCGGAAGGCACGACCCACACGGAGGTGCCTTCGTTGCGGCGGGTATACAGATCACGTGCGTTACGCAGCGCCATGGTGGCGTCGGGCGCGTGCAGGGAGCCGGCGTGGACGTGGGAGAGGCCGCGGGAGCCGCGGACGAAAACTTCCCACAGCGGCCACTGGTTACCGGTGGTGTTGGTGTCGGTCATGGCAGAAACCTTTCGTGCTTAGGCGGTGAGTGCGGAGTCGGTGCCGTGGTATTTCTCGGCGTAGGCGCGGGCGGCCTCGCGCACCCAGGCGCCGTCTTCGTGCGCTTGACGACGCCGTTGCATGCGTTGGGTATTGCAGGGGCCCTCGCCCTTGATGACGGCCTTGAATTCGTCCCAGTCCAGCTCGCCGAAGTCGTAGTGGCCGCGCTCTTCGTTCCACTTGAGGTCCGGGTCCTCGAACTGCAGGCCCAAAGCCTCGGCCTGGGGGACGGTCATGTCCACGAAGCGCTGGCGCAGCTCGTCGTTGGAGAAGCGCTTGATGTTCCAGGCCATGGATTGCTGCGAGTTCGGGGAGTCATCATCCGGCGGGCCGAACATCTGCAGCGCCGGGCCGTAGAAGCGGTTGATGGCCTCCTGAGCCATCTGCTTCTGCTCGGGCGTGCCGTGGGAGAGCTCGTAGAGGATCTCCCAGCCTTGGCGCTGGTGGAAGGATTCTTCCTTACAGATGCGCACCATGGCACGGCCGTACGGGGCGTAGGAGGCGCGGCACAGCGGGACCTGGTTGCAGATGGCGGCGCCGTCCACCAGCCAGCCGATGGCGCCGATGTCGGCCCACGTGCGGGCTGGGTAGTTGAAGATGGAGGAGTACTTGGCGGTGCCGTCGAGCAGCTGCTGCACGAGCTCGTCGCGCGGCGTGCCCAGGGTCTCGGCGGCGGAGTAGAGGTAGAGCCCGTGGCCGGCCTCGTCCTGCACCTTGGCCATGAGGATCGCCTTGCGCTTGAGCGACGGGGCGCGGGATATCCAGTTGGCCTCCGGCTGCATGCCGATGATTTCGGAGTGCGCGTGCTGGGAGACCTGCCGGGTCAGTGTCTTGCGGTAGGCGGCGGGCATCCAGTCGGTGGGTTCGATGCGTGAGTCGTCGGCGATGAGCTGGTTGAACAGCTTCTCGCCGGTCGCGTCGTCGGCGGCGGACGTACCCCCGACGGCTTGAAGGGAGCGGGTGGTGTCGGTGGAACTCATGAGGGTTCTCCTTTGAGTGCATAGCTGCACAATGGCGAAACAGCGAAACTTACTGAATGGTTGGTAAGTATATGAGGGATGTGTGACCTACGTCAAGCCTTCATGTGACCTAGGTCGCGCGCCGCGGCAGGACGCGGAAGGTCCCGCGGAACTCCGCGATGGCCTGGCCGTCACGCCGCAGGACTACGTCGACGATTCCGTTGCGTCCCCACGACTCGCGGAGGATGGCCTCGCCGGTCACCACGTCGCCCTCAAACGCGGGCGCGATGTAGTGGATGGAGTTGTAGGCTGCCACGGCGGGTTCGCCGGGGGAATTGCAGGCGTCGGCGAACAGTGAGTCGGCGAAGGTGTAGAGGAACCCGCCCTGCGCAGTGCCGTGGCCATTGCACATTTCGGGGCGAACCTCGAAGCTGCCGGTGCAGCGGCCGAGGCTCAGATGGTCGATGCGGGCGCCCAGCCATGCCGTGGCGCGATCGGCGGCGAACATGCCGCGGACGTGCTCGAACTCCGGGCCTTCGGCCACGCCGTCGGCCAGGATCGGGGACTCGTTGTGAGGGGTTGTCATGAACGGTTGCCCTTCAAGTCGTAACTAATCTTCGGTGGTGGCAACCGGATTCTTGGTCAAGCGGGTGTGGTGAATTGCGATGATACCGAAATTTTTTAACGGACGTTCGGGAAATGCTGCAAAAGTTTGGTTGAATGTGTGGCATGGATTCCATAACCCGTCCCCCGCAGGCTTCTTCCGTGCCCTCGTCCGCCCGCCCCGCGCAGCGCGGGCGTCCGGGGCATTCACGTGATGACGTGGTGCGCGCCGCGGTGAAGGAGTTCAACGTCCGCGGCTTCGAGGCTACGACCATGGGGCACGTGGCGGAAAGCCTCGGGGTGTCCAAACCGGCGCTCTACCACCACATCGAATCCAAGGAGGCGATTCTGGAGGAGTCCGTGGGGCGTGCGCTCGACGGTCTGGAGGCCGTGTGGGACCAGGCCAATGTCGGGGATTATCCGGCGGTAGAGCGCTTGCGCATGCTTATCGATGGTGCGGTGGAGGCGCTGTCGGTGGATCCGGAAGCGGTGGTCTTGCTGCTGCGCTTGCGGGGCAACAGTGAGGTGGAAAAGCGTGCGTTGGAGCGGCGTCGCCGAATCACCAGGGTGGTGATTGAGCTGGTGTCCCAGGCTCAGGAAGAGGGGGATATCCGGGATGATGTGGACGCCAGCGTCGTGGGGCGTCTGCTGTTTGGCCTGGTGAACTCGCTGGCCGAGTGGTTTCGAGTGGGTGGCCGCTTGGGTGCCGACGACATCGCACGCACTCTCAACCTCATGTTCTTTGAGGGCGTGCGCACGCAGCGGTAGGTGCTGTTAGCCGCGTTAAGCCCCGCTTAACGCGGCTTCGCAGTCTTGGCAGTAGCGATCTTTTTCTGCATGACGAGCAGGCGCTTTTCTAGATCTTATGTGAACTAACTCAAACTCACACCGCAAATGTGTTGTATCGCATAGTATGTGGGTGTAGTCTACGTCACATGGATTACCTGAATGACCGTTAAGTAGTTAATGGGTGCGTTGAGGAATCCCACCAACGACCGGATTGCGGGTGTGGTGCCCGAAGCAACCCAGTTCGTAGAAAGGGACTTTTGACACATGACCGCTACGTTTGACATCTTTTCCGACCATAACGGTCCCCAGATGGGCATCGAGTACGCCTCGCTGGACGAGATCAAGGCACTCCAGCTCGCGCGCGCTAAAAACGAATTGCGCCACGCCTACTACAATGTGCCTCACTACCGAAAGGCGTTTGACGAGCTCGGCGTCCACCCCGACGACTTCAAAGAGCTGTCCGACATGTCCAAGTTCCCGTTCACGGACAAGGAGACGCTGCGCAACGAGTACCCCTTCGGCATGTTCGCCGTAGGCAACCACCAAATCTCCCGCATCCATGCTTCCTCGGGCACCACGGGCCGCCCGACCGTGGTGGGCTACACCAAGAACGACGTCAAGGTCTGGTCCGAGCTGGTAGCCCGCTCCCTCCGCGCCGGCGGCCTGCGCTCCACCGACAAGGTGCAGATCACCTTCGGCTATGGCCTGTTTACCGGCGGACTCGGCGCCCACTACGGCGTGGAGGAACTGGGAGCAACCGCCATCCCCACCTCCGGCGGCCAGACCGAGCGCCAGATCCAGATCATGCGCGACTTCCAACCGGACGCCATCCTGGGCACCCCGTCCTACGTCCTCAACCTGCTTGATCGCATGCGCAAGGAAGGCATGGATCCGCGTGAGTCCTCCCTGCGCGTGGGAGTATTCGGCGCCGAGCCATGGACCGAGGGCATGCGCCGCGAGCTAGAGGAAGGCTTTGGTATTGACGCCACCGACATCTACGGTCTCTCCGAGGTCATGGGCCCAGGTGTTGCCCAGGAATGCATTGAAACCAAGGATGGTCTGACCGTCTGGGAAGATCACTTCTACCCGGAGATCATCGATCCGGAGACCCTGCAGCCGGTGCCGGACGGTGAGTATGGCGAGCTTGTCATCACCTCCTTGACCAAGGAAGCGTTCCCCATCGTGCGTTACCGCACGCACGACATCACCCGTCTGCTACCGGGCACCGCGCGCTCCATGCGCCGCATCGACCGTATTTCCGCTCGTAATGACGACATGATCATTCTCCGCGGCGTGAACTGCTTCCCATCGCAGTTCGAGGAGATCATCACCGAGGATTCCACGCTGCGCCCGCGCTACCAATGCGTACTGAGCAAGCGTGGCCGCATGGACCACCTCACCCTGGTAGTCGAGCACGCCGAGTCCGCTTCCGCCTCGGACATCGACACGGCCGCGGATCGCCTGCGCAAGCAGATCAAAGACCGCATCGGCGTCAGCGTGGACATTGATATCCGTGACCACGTGGATTCCGGTGAGGGCAAGGCAAAGCGCATCGTGGACAACCGCGACCAATAAGTCCCTTACCCCTAACCCACACAAGAAAAGAGTGACCCCTGATGACTGCTACAGACACAGCCCGTCCCGTGGCCACCAAAGAAGGGCTGACCAGCGAACACCGCAAGGTGCTGGGCGGTTCCCTTGTAGGTACCACCATTGAGTGGTTCGACTTCTTCATCTATGCCCAGGCCGCCGGCCTCATCTTCGCCGCGCAATATTTTGACCCGGTGGGCAATGAAAACGAGTCGCTGGCGCAGATCATCGCGTGGGCCTCTTTGGGTATCAGCTTCCTGTTCCGCCCGCTCGGCGCCATCGCCGCCGGTCACCTGGGTGACCGCCTCGGTCGCAAGCCGGTGCTCGTGGTCACTCTGCTGGGCATGGGCGTGGCCACGGTGGCCGTGGGCTTGCTTCCGAACTATGACTCCATCGGCATGTGGGCTCCCGTGGGCCTCATCATCTTGCGGGTCATTCAGGGCCTGTCCGCTGGCGGCGAGTGGGGCGGCGCGGCGATGCTGTCCGTGGAACACGCCCCGCACGGCCGCCGCGGTTACTTCGGTTCCTTCCCGCAGGTTGGCGTCCCGCTGGGTATGCTGTTGGCCACTGTCTTCATGCTGGTGCTGTCTAAGCTCCTGACCCCAGAACAGTTCACGGAGTGGGGCTGGCGCATCCCGTTCGTTTCCTCGGTCGTACTCATCGGCCTGGGTTTCTACATCCGCAGCCTGGTGGAGGAGTCCCCGGCGTTCGCTGAGATGGAGGAGCTGAAGAAGAAGTCGTCGGCGCCGCTGGCGGTCTTGTTCAAGGAACATGCGATGACCGTTCTGAAGTGCGCGCTCATCTTCGCCTCCAACAACGCCATCGGCTACTTCGCCATCGCCTACTTCGTGTCTTACGGCACCAAGGTCGTGGGCTATGAGCGTACCGACGCCCTCTTGGTCACCCTCCTGGCGGCCTTCTCCTGGCTGGTGGGCACCCTGTATTTCGGCGGCTTCTCGGATCGCTTCGGGCGCAAGGCTACGTTCACCTGGGGCTACGTGGCCATGATCCTGTGGTCCTTCCCCACGTGGTGGTTGGTGGATTCCGGCAACCTGGCGCTTTTCTCCGTCGCCGTGGGCATCTTGGGCCTCATGCTGGGTGCCACCTACGCCCCGCAGAGTGCGCTGTACGCAGAGATGTTCCCCGTCCACGTCCGACTCTCGGGAGTGTCCATCGGCTACGCCTTCGGCTCGATCATCGGTGGCGCGTTTGCCCCCATGATCGCGGAGATGCTCTACGCCGAGTTCGGGACGTCCGCGGCGATTGCCACTTACGGCGTTGTTATTAGCATCATCTCGCTCATCGGCGTCCGCATGGTGCCCAACGGCATCCAAGACCGCGACCTGCACACCTAAACCCCGAGGCATTTCAAGACGAGTGCCTAGGAACTGTGCAGAAACCGGGCACCTGCCTTTCAGCTAGCGTTGTTACCGTGCGACATCATGCACGCCGTTTATTCTGGAACTACCGCGACTAACAACCAGCCGAAGCAGGTGCCCATGAGCGATCCCAGCGGCACGACGGGCCGACGCAAGCGCGCGGAACGAGAGCGCTCCCTGCGCCTCGACGTCGTCTTGGTCGGCCTCATGACCGCCCTCATGGTCCTGCTGATGACTTGGGGCAAGCCGTTCATGGAAATCCCTGGCTTCATGGAAGGGCGCTCGCACTTTACCCGGAACCTCGATCTGGAGTTCTTCAACGGCTTCGACCACCCGACGCGCTGGTGGGCGCCCTGGACGAACACCTTAGGCAACATCGCGATGTTCTTCCCCGTAGGAATCGCAGGGTACTACCTCACGCATTCGCGCTGGGCGACAGTATTGTTGGCAGCCCTTTACAGCGTCATCATTGAAGCTGGGCAGTACCTCTTCGTCGTCGGCTTCAGCGACGTCGATGATCTCGCCTGCAATACCCTGGGCGCGGCTATTGGCGCGGTGATGGTCTCAATGCTCAACAGGAAGCACCAGCAGTCCTTGATGAACGTGCTGGTGCCAGCGTTGGGGGCGGCGTTGATGTTCTTATTCGGCGCTCTGATTCTGGGTCTTGTTACGGCCTAAGAGCGAGCCCATGCCGAGGGCTATGAGCCCGAAGGTGATCCACGCGATCATGATCCACACCTGCGGTGCAACGCTTGCTTCTGGGAAGAAAGCTAAGCTGCGCAGCATGCTGGCGCCTGCGCCGTTGGGGAATAGCTGACCGAAGCTTCCCCAAGCGCCGGGGAGGAATTCTTTGGGGAATGCAGCCCCGGCCAGTGGGTTGCCCAGCAGCATGATAGTGAATACGCCCAGTCCGAGACCCACACGGCCGGCGAGGAACTTCAGCCCCACGATGAATGAGGCAATGGCCCCAGAAGTCAGCATGAAGGTAGCGGCGATGCCCCAGAAGGAGCCGGGAATGAGGTTGAGCCACACATTGGTGACGAGGGCAAGCGCGAGACCGCCAAGTACGGAGTAGATGCTCAACCCTAGGAGGCCGTCTCGGCCACGGCGCGCGCTGAAGGCTAGCAGCGCGCCGCCGATCAGCCCGCCGAATGCGATGGGAGCAATGGCCATGTTGAGTCCCATCCCGTTACCTGCCTCGGCAGGGATGGGCGCCACGTCGGTAACGGTGACTTCTGGGGCGGGAGCTTTGTCAGCGGGAATGCCTTTGGCGGCAGCTTGTGCTTTCGCTTGCTGGGTCAGCATGCCGTTCATCCCATTAGCCACGTTTTTCATGACGGTATCGGTGGTTTGCCCGGCGCCGGAAGCGGTAAGTACCTCGGGTTTCTCGCCGAGGATGATAGCGCCGTAAGCCTCACGTTCCTGAATGAGCTGTTCAGCGGAGGCGCGGTCACTGGCATCAACGAATTCGAAAAGGCCTTCTTGTTTCTGGTTCAGGGTCTCTTCCACTTTTGTGGTCATGGTTTCAGGGCCGACAACGGCCACGGCAATGTCTTTGGGCTCCATGGTGGCAAAAGGCCACATGAACATGAGGGCGATGAACCCTGCGAGTACCGGGGCTAAGACGCTGGCGAGCAGCGCTTTGGTGGAGGGGCGAGAGGTGGAGTTATTCATGGAGTTTCCTTTACGCGACAGAATTTCAACCTACATTGAATAACTTAAACTCAACGGATGTTGAAGTCAACACGTGTTGAAAAATGCGGAAGGTGGGTATGCTAAAAACCATGAAAGAACGAGAAGGGAACGCCAATTCCCTGAAAAAGGCATTGCGCGTCGGGCGTCGCCCTGGCGAGTCCACAGCGCGAGAAGACATCTTGGACGCCGCGTGTGAGCGCTTTGCAGAAGTCGGCTATGAAGCCACCACCATTCGCTCCGTAGCCACCTCTGCAGGAGTGGATCCGGCTCTGGTCATGCACTACTTCAAAAACAAGGAAGGGCTATTTCAGGCTGTAGCTGTAGACTTTGAGCAGATTCCTGAAACCCTGTTCTCCGTCGGCAGCCTCGCTCACTTCGCAGAAGACTATTTCCGGATGTGGGAAGACCCCCACTGGGGAAACCGCATCCGAGCAGTGGTCCGCAGCGCCGTGGGCTCCTCCCGAGGTACGGAGCTCATGCAACAGATCTTTATCCCCGCCGTCCAAAAAGCAATGCCTCTTGGCGGCAACGAGGAAGAAAAGACGCAGAAATTGACCACAGTAGGCACACTGCTCATAGGAACTGCATTAGCCCGCTACATCATGGAAGTTCCCATGTTGAAGGATCTCGGGCCGCAACAGTTGGCTGAAAGGTTGGCTCCCGCTTTACGAGCCATTGAAGCGTCCTAGTCGCTCAGCGACGTCCCGTGCCGCCTGCTTGGCATAGGGAGCGACGCCGGTGATGGTGGCGGAGCCCGGTCCGGTCCAGGTGCCGTAGCCGACGAGGATGAGGCCGTGGACGTGGTCCTTGACGTCTTCGCCGTCCAGGAGGTGGCGGATGGGGCGCAGCGCCGGGCGGAACCCGGTGCACCAGATGAGGTGCTCCGCGCTCACGTCGTCGAGCGAGCTGAACATCTCAGTGGCCTGCAATAGCCCGGCGTCGCGGGCACGAAGCACTGGCGTCACCATGACGATATCGCCCAAATTGGTGTCCGCGCCGGGATCGGGCTCACCGCGGGCCACGGCCAGCATGCGCTCGCGGTTGCGCTGGAACAGCACGCGGCCGTCCACGTCATCGGGCATCCAGCGCGGGGCGCCGCGGGTGTACCAGGTGACGTCGCCTACGGCGTCGTCAAGCGCCAGCTCGGCCGCAATCTGCGCACCCGAATTGGCGCCACCCACCACTGCCACGGTCTGGCCCGCGAACGCGTCCGGGCCGGGGTAGGTCACCGAATGCCACTGCGTGCCCGCAAACCTGCCGGGCAGCGCGGGGACAAACGGCGCGGTCCACGTGCCGGTGGCGGCCACCACGCTGCGCGCGCGGAAGGTCGCGCCGTCCGCGGTACGCACGGTGAACGCATCGTCCTCCGCGTCATAGTCCACGCTCGCCACCGTCACCGGGCGCCGAACGGGCAGGTCATAGCGCTGCTCGTAGCGGGTGAGGTAGTCCACCACGTGCTTCGCCGGCGGGAAGCCCTCGAAGTGCGGCATCGGCCACCCGGGAAGGTTGGAGGCGTTGGCCGGGGAGAACAACGTCAGCGACGGCCACATGGTGCGCCACGCCCCGCCGGGCCCGGGTTGCTCATCCAGGATCACGAAGTCTAGCTTGTGTTTGCGCAGGTAGTAACCCGTGGCCAGTCCGGCCTGGCCGCCGCCGATGATGAGTGCGTCAAACACGGACATTAGCTCCTACTGTAGACCGAACTGGCCGGTCACTGCTGGAGCGATGTTGTGATAAATGTGCTTGACCTCCTGGTATTCGGCGAGGCCGCTGGGGCCGAGCTCTCGGCCATTGCCGGACTGTTTGAACCCTCCCCACTCGGCCTGCGGCAAGTAGGGGTGGAAGTCGTTGATCCACACGGTGCCATGACGCAGACGTGCGACGACACGTTCTGCTTTTGCGATGTCCGAGGTCCACACTGCACCGGCAAGACCATAGGTAGTGTCGTTGCCGATGGTGATGGCCTCGTCTTCGGTGGAGAAGGTCTCCACCGTCACGGTAGGGCCGAAGGCCTCGTCGTGCACGCAATCCATGTCGCCGGTTGCGCCGTCAATAACGGTGGGCAGGTAGAAGATGCCTGTGCCCAAGTCTGAGTTGCCGGTGCCGTGGGAGCTGTGGGTGTCGGCGGCTTCCGCGGCGCGACCACCGCAGCGGATGGTCGCACCCTGTTCGCGGGCGCGCTGGACATAGTTGTCAATCTTGTCGCGTTGCTGGGTGGAGATGATTGGGCCAGTTTCCGCTCTAGGGTCAGTGGGGCCACCGAGGCGGATGTTGTCCGCGCGGCGTACCAGCTCATCGACGAAATCGTCGTGGATGGATTCCTCAACGATCAAACGTGCACCAGCGGAGCACACCTGCCCAGAGTGGAAAAACGCGGCGCTGAGTGCATTGTCGATGGCGGCATCGAAATCGGCGTCGGCGAATACGATATTGGGGTTCTTCCCTCCGAGCTCGAGGGCAACGCGCTTGACGGTGTCCGCAGCGTTACGGGCGATGATCTTGCCGGTTTCCAGGCCACCGGTGAACGAAACCATGTCCACGTCGGGAGATTGGGACAGCGGATTGCCGCATGCAGCCCCGGAACCAGTGATGAGGTTGCCCACGCCCGCCGGTAGGCCAGCCTCCTCGAGCGCTGCCATGAGAAGCATCGCGGTGTGCGGGGTTAGCTCTGCTTGCTTGAGCACGAAGGTATTACCCGCAGCAATCGCCGGGGCTACCTTCCATGACACTTGGAGCAGCGGGTAATTCCATGGGGTGATGAGGCCGCAAACACCGACGGGTTCGACAGCGATGCGGGAACGCACGTTGTCGTCACCAGCGTCAACAACGCGGCCAGCATTGTGGCCAGCAAGCGTACAAAAGTACTCAAAGGCGTTAGCGATATCGGACATGTCCGCTTCGGATTCTTCGAGCCTCTTTCCAGTGTCAGCTGACTCGGCCTTCGCGAAGATTTCCGTCCGCTCGCGGATGAGGGCTGCTACCCGCAGGAGAATTTTTCCACGTTCGCTTGCGGGAACACTGCCCCATTCACCCTTGTCGAACGTTGCGCGGGCCACCGCAATAGCGCGCAGGGTGTCCTTTTCAGAAGCCTCGGACACTGAGCCCACGACGGTGCCGTCGGCGGGGCAGACAATGGTTCGAGTGTCATTGTCTGACGCAGCTTCCCAGCGACCATCGATGTAGAGGCTTCGTGGGGAGTCACCGGCGTGAACGTCGGCAAGCATCGCTTCTGCAGTGGGATCGAAAAGTTCCGATTGGGTGGTCAAAAAATCACTACCTTAAGGAGTTCTATCAATGTGCGTGACGTGGTGCCTAGCCTAGCGCTGAGCTAGGCTTCGGTGTCTTCGCGCCAAGTTCTGATGGGGGATGCACCGTCTGAGAGGTCCGAACTCCCAGTCTCGTCCCGGTGCATGAAAAGGAATTCCTGGTGGCGCTCAAAGAGATCTAGCAAGTTGTTTATCAGCTGATTCTCTGTGTAGCCGTAAATGTCGTAGCCCAGGGAACCGTTGAGGTTATATACCTCCAACCGGTAGTAGGCGTCCTTGCGAGTCTCGTGTGTCTCTACTTCGGCGAACTCGGGAAGCTGCTCACTAACAGGGAAGAGCTGATAGCGGAAAGCCTTTTCGTTTGGCACCCGCACCGTGAGGTCCAGATGGTTGAGATCCAGCTCGGGAATGACAGAGGTCAGCAAGGTTGCTTCCTTGCCGCGCTTTCGCATTTCGACGGCGACCTTTTCTAGTGCCGGAGCGGCGACCTCGTCAATGTAGCGTGCCATGTCGGCCTTGGTAGGCCAAGCGTTGGCTCGATCGAGGCGACGGATCCACATCTCGTCGCTATCGGAAGTAGAGTCAATGCGCCCAGACATCGCTGAGGGTAATGCCATGGCGCGGGCTTCTTCGTGGTAGCGCTCCAGCCGCAGGGACTTCCACAGTGACGCCATGATGAAGTACATGACAACAGCGAATGGCAGGCCCATGACGACGGTCGCGGACTGCACTGTGGGAATGCCATCGATCTGCAGCAGGGTGATGGTGAGGACGCCGACGGTCACCGACCAGAAAATGCGCATCCAGCGAGGTCCATCCTGTCGGCTGTCGGTGATCTTCGAAGTGAAGTTACTCATCACTAAGGCACCGGAGTCGGCGGAAGTGATGTAGAGCAAGAGGCCTACAAGTGTCGCAATTCCGATGAGGAAGGTAGCACTGGGGTACTGGCCTAGGAGGTCGTAGAAGCCCTGCTCAGGTACTTCCGCTGCAGCTTCACCGAAAGCGCGGTTGCCACCGTTACGAACGAGGTCGATAGCGGAGTTTCCAAAGAAGCTGAGCCACATGAGAATGAACAAAAAGGGGAAGATGAGCACACCAACGATGAACTGGCGCAACGTACGGCCACGGGAAATACGAGCGAGGAAGAGTCCAACAAAGGGGGCCCAAGCAATCCACCACGCCCAGAAGAAGAGGGTCCATGACTCCATCCATGCGCTGGTTTCATCCGGGGTCGGGCTGAAGGCGTACGTATCAGCAGTCCAGCTAGGGAATGACGAAATGTAGTCACCGATGTTCATTATTAATGCATCGAAGAGGAATGCTGTTTTACCTGCAAGAACAACGTAGACCATCATGCCAATGGCGAGAAAGACATTCAGCTCACTGAGTCGCCGGATACCTTTGTCAACGCCGGATACCGCAGAAAGAGTTGCGACGAAGATCGCGAGTGCCACGAGGGCTACTTGGAGTCCAGCGCCTTGTTCCCAGCCGAAGATGAGATGGATGCCGTAGGACAACTGTACAACGCCGATGCCCAGCGATGCTGCGACGCCGAAAACGGTGCCAAGCATTGCAGCGACGTCTACAGTGTCGCCGATGGGTCCGTGGATGCGCTTGCCAAGGAGAGGGTATAGCGCGGAACGGATTGCTAGCGGCATGTTTAACCGATAAGCAAAGTAGCCAAAGGCCATTCCCATGAGCGCGTACATAGCCCAACCAGTGATGCCGTAGTGGAAAAGAGCGAAAACCACGGCGTCTTCGGCAGCTTTCATGGTCTCCGGGTCTCCAGTTGGCGGCGCCATGTACTGTGTGAGGGGTTCCGCGACCGAGAAGAACATAAGGTCTACGCCGATTCCGGCGGCGAACAGCATGGACGCCCAGGAAAACAGACCAAACTTGGGGCGAGAGTGATCCGGGCCTAGTTTTACCTGCCCTGAGTGACCGGCCGCTACTATGAGGACAAACACCACGGAAAGAGTAGCGGTGAGGATATAAAACCAACCCAGGTTGGTGGCAATCCAACTAGTGACAGATCCCAGGGTTGCTTGGGCTGATTCGCGACCGAAGAAAGCATATCCGGCCATAGCAAGGATGCCTATGGCCGAAAATCCAAACACGGGCCAATTTGGCTGTGGAGTCTCCACCTCACTTGCGCCGACGTCGTCACCTGTCTCAGCTCGGTAGGAGCCGACTAAGGCTCGCATGCGATAGGCATCAGTCTTGCGTCGTGGCTGGGGTGTGGTAGATGTCTCAGGGTCGATATCTTGAGCGGAGTTCTCGCTCACTTAATGCTCCTTCCGATGTGACTATATTTCGGTGATAAGCACAAAAACTGGCTACATCATCGCTGCGCACGGCTTATTTACTCGGTGTAAACGTGTGCAATGTTCTCAATGTGAGCACAGGTTGTGTACAGCTTTTGTTGCGTTGGCACACGAATATTGCAGCGTAGTCGAACATAGCGCACTTCTCGACAAGGTCAATTTGGAAGACCTAGACTGGCTTATGCTTCAAACTCTGAACTTAGTAGTTTCAGAGGTTTTCTACGAGAAAGGACGACAGTGGGTTTTCTACAGAATGCCGTAGGTAAGAAAAAGAAGTATGTCACCGATGAGGTCTGTGACATGGTGGTGGTGGGAGGCGGCTCTGCCGGTTCCGTTATTGCACGCCGGGCGTCAGAAGACCCTGCTACTCGCGTCCTTGTCCTAGAGGCGGGGCGCCCCGACTCCCTGTGGGATTTGTTCATCCACATGCCTTCGGCTTTCTCGTTCCCCATCGGCGACAAGAATTACGACTGGCAGTATGAGTCCGAGCCTGAACCAGAGATGCATGGTCGCCGCGTCTATCACGCTCGCGGAAAGGTACTGGGAGGCTCATCGTCGATTAACGGAATGATTTTCCAGCGTGGTAATCCCATGGATTACGAGAAGTGGGGTGCCAATCCGGGCATGGAGAAGTGGGACTTTGCCCATTGCCTGCCATACTTCAACAAGATGGAGACCGCGGCGGCCGCTGACGACAATGACCCGCGCCGCGGCCACGAGGGGCCGCTGTACCTCTCCCGCGGTCCTGCGACCTCCCCGCTGTTTCAAGCGCTGTTTGAGTCCGTGCAGGAAGCCGGATACGAGCTCACCAACGACGTCAATGGTTACCGACAGGAAGGCTTCGCGCCGTTTGATCGAAACATCAAGCACGGCAAGCGACTATCTGCTTCACGCGCTTACCTGTATCCGGTTATGGATCGAGAGAATTTGGAAGTGCGCACTCGCGCCTTCACGACGCGGATTCTTTTTGAGGGAGAGAAGGCTGTTGGTGTCGAATACGAGCATGAGGGATCTACGCGTCGTGTCTATGCCGATAAGGTTGTCCTGACTGCCGGTGCTATCAACACTCCGCAGCTGCTTGAGGTATCTGGTGTGGGCAACCGCGAGCTGCTGGAATCCCACGGCATTGAGGTGGTTAAGGAACTGCCGGGTGTGGGCGAAAATCTTCAGGATCACCTTGAGGTGTACATCCAGTACTCCACCGAAACCGAACATTCCTCCCAGCCGTTCCTGGATAAGTGGCGATGGCCGTTCATCGGTCTGCAGTGGCTGGCCACGAAAAAGGGGCCGGTGGCGACGTCACACTTTGAGGCAGGCGGGTTTGTTCGTTCTAACGATGATGAGGCCTACCCGAACCTCATGTTCCACTTCCTCCCATTGGCTGTGCGTTACGACGGTCAGAAGGCAGACTGCAAGCACGGCTTCCAATTCCACGTCGGTCCGATGTTTTCCGATACTCGCGGACACGTGCACATTAAGTCCGCAGACATCAAGGACAAGCCAGCCATCTTGTTTAACTACCTGAAGACGGAGCAGGACAAGCGCGAGTGGGTCGAGGCAGTGCGCGTCGCTCGCAACCTGCTGGACACCGAGGCCATGGCGAAGCACGGTGCCAAGGAATTCAGCCCGGGGCCGACGGTACAAACTGATGAGGAAATCCTCGAATGGGTTCGCAGGGATGGCGAGACCGCGCTGCACCCGTCGTGCACCACGAAGATGGGCCCAGCCGACGATCCGATGGCCGTGGTGGATCCGGACACGATGCAGGTCCACGGCGTGGACGGCCTGTACGTGGCGGACGCGTCCGTCTTCCCGTCGGTGACCAACGGCAACATCTACGCTCCCACCATGATGGTGGCGGAAAAGGCCGCAGACCTCATCATGGGCCGCACGCCGCTCGAGCCGAACAACGCGCCGTACTACAAGGCCAAGTCCGGAATGCCGCTGTACGCAGAAGGTGAGAAGGTGCGAGACCACAAGACCGCACCGATGGCGGATTACTAAATGATCTTGCGCTCGCGAGCCACGGACACCGCAGCGGTGCGGTTGTCCACGCCCAGCTTTTGATAGATGTGGATGAGGTGCGTCTTCACGGTAGCGGTTGAGATGAACAACTGCTTGGCAATCTGCGGGTTAGAGGCGCCCGAGGCCAGGGCTTGGAGGATCTCGGTCTCGCGGGCGGAGAGCGCCTCGAAGGGGCGGGAGACGCGCTCGGCTAGGGCGGCGGCGACGATCGGAGACAGCGTGCGGCGGCCGGCGGCGGTGGCCACCACGGCGTCGTGAAGCTCCTGCTCCGGGGCGTCCTTGAGCAGGTAGCCCAGCGCACCGGCCTCCACCGCGGCGAGGATGTCCGACTGGGAATCATACGTGGTGAGGATCAACACCGGCGGCCCGCCGGAGTTTTTGAGGTGCGCGGTGGTGGCGATGCCGTCCATGACGGGCATTTGGATGTCACACACCACCACGTCCACGGACGAGAGCTTGTCCGGGTCAGTGGTCACCGCGGTCCCGTCGCCGCCCTCAGCCACCACGGCGATGTCGGGGAAGCTGTCCAGGATGGCGCGCAGCCCGGCGCGCACCACGGGGTGATCATCGATGAGCATGACATTAACCATGGCGGTGCTCCGTTGGGTTCGTCGATGATTTCGTCATTGGCTTCGTCTGGGCGGGAGGCGGGGCGAGCGGGATGAGCGCGGTGAGCGCCGTGCCCTCGCCCACGGTGGACTCAATGGTGAGGGTACCGCCGCTGAGCTCCACGCGGCGGTGCAGCCCGGTCAGCCCGTAGCCGATGGCACCGGTCATGCCGCGGCCGTTGTCGATAACGTCGATGGATAGCTCCGCGGGGGAACCCTTCCCGCCCAACGCGGTGAGTGTGACTACCGCCTTGGTCGCGTCGGCGTGCCGCATGACGTTGTTGAGTCCCTCCTGCACCACGCGGACGATGGTGTTCGCGGTGTCTTCGGAAAGCCGCGACGAAGAGGTGGGCAGGCTACCGTCGCGGTGGAGGGTGATCTCCAACGGCACATCCACGGCACGTTGGCGGGCGCGCGCGGCGGCGATGACGGAATCAATGCGATCGTTGACCGTGTGCGCGGGCGCGGACGCGAGGTCTTGAACGAAGCGGCGGGCCTCCTCCAAGTTGGTGCTGGCCTGTTCCTCGATGGTGGCCATCTGTTCGGACAGGCGCGCCGGGTCGTGCGAGTTGGCCTTGGCCGCGCGGGCGAGCAGCACGATGGAGCTTAAGCCCTGGGCCACGGTGTCGTGGATTTCGCGGGACAGGCGCTCGCGTTCTTCCAGTCGGCCGGCGTTGTGCTCGGAACGCGCCAGCTCATCTTGGGTCTCACGCAGCTGCTCGGCCACCTGGCGGTGGTGCGCAGCTTCGGCCAGCAGGCCGCGGTAGGCGTAGTAGACCGCCACCGCGAAGCAGAGGCCGATGAAGGGGCCAATCGCCATGGCCAGCTCCCAGTCATTGGGGAAGCGCCAGCGGGGGATGAACGCCGCCGCGGCCCAGAGCCCCAGCACCGCGAGGATTCCGGACCAGCGCCGCAGCAGGTGGAGGTACAAAAACGCGATGGGGAACGCCAACCACATGAAGTCTTGGGCGTGCACCATGAGCCCGAGCCAGAGGAAAGTGACGGTGGCCAGCCACAACCAGGCGGGTCGCCACCACATGCCACTGGCGTAAACGCCGGCCAGCAGGACCGTAATGAGTCCGGCAAGCGGGGTCAACGAGCCGTCGAGAAGCGAGGCCACCGCGCCGAAGGCCAGCAGGAAATAAAAGGTGGCGTGCAGGCCCCCGCGCAGTCCAGTGAGCACCGTACGCAGCGGCGACGCCGAAGCATTCGCAGCAGCTGCGGGCGTGGGGGAGGCGCAGGTAGGGGAGTCGCGGACGTCCATGACAGTCCAGATTAATCCGAGACTGGTGGACGCCGCATCAACCAACTGGTTGAGCCCAAGACCAACCTGCGCGCCGATTGTTTCACGGACGCAGGCGACGACTATGAAAGCTATGTTCCTAGCACTGAAAGATATCCAGCACGCGCGCGGCCGCTTTGGGCTCATGGTCGCCGCTACCGGGCTCATCACCCTGCTGCTCGTCATGCTGACCGGTTTGACCGGTGGGTTGGGCAAGCAGAACACTTCCGCCTTGGAGGCCCTGGGCGCCGCTGATGACGCACGTTTTGTTTTCAGCTCCGACGAGCCTTCGTTCACCGACTCTTCGTTTACTGAAGAAGCCGCCAGCCACTATCCCGGCGCGCAGCCGCTGGGCACCGCCCAGACCAAGCTCGAATACAAAGACACCGCGCTTGGCATCGGCCTGTTGGGCCTGCCGGAGGGCACGAACGTCCCGGAGGGTAGCGCCGCCGTGCCTGCCGACGGCCTGGTGATCTCCCAGCAGATCGCCGACGAGGTGGGCGTTGCCACGGGCGAGTGGGTCAGCGTTGGCGGTGTGGACATGCAGATCGCCGCTGTCACCTCCGACCTCCACTACTCTCACTCCCCGGTGGCGTGGGCCAGCTCCGAGACCTGGGCCAAGGCCGCGCACGCCGGGCAGGACGTGGTGGGCACCGTACTCTTGGCGCACGACGCCGACCTTGAGGCGCAGGCCGGCCACACCGTCACCGACACGAAGGGTTCCCTCAAAGGCCTGGCCGCCTACCAGTCCGAGCGTTCCTCGCTGATGATCATGCAGGGCTTCCTCTACGCCATTTCCGCCCTGGTCACCATCGCATTCCTGAGCGTGTGGACCGTCCAGCGTAAGCGCGACATGGCGGTCCTGCGCGCCCTGGGCGCGACCAGCGGCTACCTGTTCAAGGATTCCCTGGGCCAGGCCGCGCTCGTCCTCGCCGTCGGCGCCATCGCGGGCGCAGTACTGGGCTACGGCCTCGGAATGCTCGCCCAGCAGGGCGTCCCCTTCAACCTCACTGCCGCCACCATCCTGATCCCTACGGTGGGCATTTGGCTATTGGGCATGCTCGGCGCCTTGCTCGCCGTCCGCCAGGTCAAGTCCGCCGACCCCATGACCGTTCTGGGAGGAACCGCCTAAAATGACGCACTCGCACTTCGCCCCAATCTTGTCTCTGCACAACATCACCGTCTCCTTCCAAGACGGGCTCAGCCGCAACACCGTGCTGTCCGACGCCTCCTTGGTCGCTCACGCTGGCCAGGTCACCGCCCTGGTGGGCGAATCCGGCTCAGGCAAGTCCACCCTGCTGTCCGTGGCCGCCGGGCTCGTGGTGCCCGATTCCGGCACCATGAGCGTCGGCGAGCGCACCATGACCGAATCCGAAGCTGTGCGCTCGCAGATCCGTCGCGAGGACATCGGCATGGTCTTCCAGCAACCCAACCTCCTGCCGGCGCTCACCGCGCGCGAACAACTGCTGATTACCGACCACATCCGCGGCACTAAGCCCCGCACCGAGCGTGCCGACGCCCTGTTGGCCCAGGTCGGGCTCGAGGGCCTCGGCGATCGCCGCGTCACGCAGTTGTCTGGTGGTCAGCGCCAGCGCGTGGGTATTGCCCGCGCGCTCATGGGCGCGCCGAAGGTATTGCTCGCCGACGAGCCGACCTCCGCGCTGGACTCGCGGTTGTCCAGGGAGGTCATGGAGCTCCTCGTCCGGCTGTCTCGCGACAACGAGCTGGCCACCGTCATCGTCACCCACGACCGCAGCCAGCTGGCCATGATGGACGCCGCGGTAGAAATCACCGACGGCCACACTCGCGTGCTGGCGCGCAGCGCGGCCTAGCGACGCGCCGGATGAGCGGAGTTGATCTTCGCGATGGCCTGCGGGATCGCCTCGGCGATGCGCAGCGCGGAGGTCGGTCCCATCCCATCGGGCGTGGTGGCAGCGACCGCGGCGGCGTAGGCATGCACGTCCACCGCCTTGCTCACCGCGGCGGACACCGCGCTGGAGCGCGCGCTGTCTAAATCAGTGACGCTGAACTCAGGTAGTTCTTCCATGTACAGCGAATAACTCTGCGCGCGCGCCAGGTCGTCGGCGTGGAGCTGGGCGACGAAGGCACCTATGAGCCCCGTGAGCACATCGCCGGAGCCGGGGGTGGCGGCAAAGGATGTGCCGGCATTAGACGCGACAAAGAAACCGTCCGGTGAGCACACGCAGGTGATTCGGCCCTTGTAGACCAGGACGACCCCGAGTTGCGTTGCTAGCCGACGAATGCGCTGAGCGAGGGACACTGTGTCGTCGGCGCCCGCGGCTTCGCCGAATACGGCGTCGTACAGCCGAGCAAACTCCCCAGCGTGCGGGGTGAGAACGGCCGGGGTGCCGCGTTGGGCGAGCAGCTCTCGCAAGTCGGCGTACTCAGCCAATAGAGTTAGCGCATCGGCGTCCACCACGATCGGCACCGGCTGGCCAAGCGCCAACTCCAGTTCCTTCCGGGCCGCGTCGTCCGTGCCGCGGCCGGGGCCGATGACTAGCGCTTGGGCTCGCCCCGCGTCGACAAGCGATCGGTGCAATACCACTTCGGGGAAGCGCTGGACGACGAGTTCGGGCTGCGAACTCACCGCGCGCACCATGGCCGCAGTGGCCCGCACAGCGCCCGCTACGGCCAGGACACCCGCGCCAGGGTAGGTGTCACTGCCCGCCATCACGGTGGTCACCCCACCGGTGTACTTGTCGTCCCGGAGTCCCGGCTCCACGCCCTTGATGGAGGTGTAGGTTTCCCGGGTGGAGACGATGCAAAACGGGGCATCGCTAAAGATGTCTTTGCCCGGGGCCGGTGGGAGAGTATTGGTGAGAAGTGACCAATCGAAAGGCGCCTGGATCGTGGGCAAGTATCCGAAAAGGCCCAGGGGCTCGAAGTCCGTACCACAAGCACCCGCGAGAATACTGCCGAATCCACGCTCGGTTCCCGGCAGAGATAAGTCCGCGATGAGGATCTCGCCGCACTCGGGCGCCACGAGCTGGCCGGTCTTCAGGCCGCCGAAGGTCACGGTGACGTCGGCGGTGACGTAGCGCTCGGCACGCTCGCCGGAATCTGCGTCGATGCCGGTGGGCATATCAATAGCGAGGATGGGTTGTGCGGTGAACGCGGCTGCCTTCATTACGTCGTGCGCAGCAGGACCGAGGGGCCGCGCGGAACCGAGCCCAGCGATGGCGTCGATGATGAGGGCGTGTTCCAGTGCTGCCAACCGGGGGTTGTCATCGGGGCTTAAGACCGTACCGCCGGCTGCGCGGAAGGTGTCGAGTGCCCGCGGGTGCGCAGTACCGTCGTCGGCGACGAGTAGGGCGCTGACGCTTAATCCGCGCAGCGCCAGCGCCGCGCCGGCGTACAGGCCATCGCCGCCGTTGCCACCCGGTCCGGCGAGGATGAGCACGTCACCGTTGGAAGGCAGGCGCGGGCTGTGGGCGGCGTGCATCACCCTCGCGACGTCGGCAACGGCGCTGGCGGCGACTTGCATGAGCTGGTCCTCGGACTCTTCAGCTCGAAGCAGCGCGGCTTCGGCGCGGCGGATGTCTTCGACAGAGTAAGCGGGGAACATGGTTCCCAACGTACCGGGGTTTCACAAGGTTTACTGGGGCTGGCAGGTGGGGCACCAGAACAGGTTGCGCCCCTCCATGGTCTGCACGGCGATGGGTGTGCCGCATTGGTAACAGGGCAAGCCCGCGCGACGGTAGACGTAGACTTCGCCGCCGTGATCGTCTTTGCGCGGGGCGCGCCCCATGGCCTCCGGGGTGTGTTCGGGGCGCACGGTGTCGATGCGGCCGTCGATAACGCCCTGGGCCATGAGGGTGGTGAGGTCGTCCCAGATGGCGTCGAAGTTGGCGCGGTCGAGGTTGCTGCCGGAAATAAATGGTGAAAGCCCTTGGCGGAACAGTGTTTCGGCGCGGTAGATATTGCCCACTCCGGCGAACAGTTTCTGGTCCATGAGAAGTGACGCGATGCTGCGGCGCGAGCGGTGCACCCGCGGCCACAGTGCCTCGGGGTCGGCGTCATCGCGGATGGGATCCTCGCCGATCTTGCTGAGTGCGAGGCTATACTCGTCGTCGGTAATGGCCCGGCACCACTGCGGACCGCGGAGGATAGCGGCTTGGGTCGCGGTGGCGATGCGGAGGCGCTGCTGGCCCCAGCTGGATTCGGGGTCTTCGAAGCGCAAAGAGCCGATGAGACCAAGGTGGATGTAGACGATGTGCTCCGGGACGTTGGCGGCGAAGTGGATGAACAGGTGTTTGCCGCGTGCCTCCGCGTAGTCGATGCGCGTGCCGTCGAGAAGCGCTGCCTCGGCCGCACAACGCCCTTGCGGGCTGGACACGGCCACCGGGGAGCTGCGAAACTCCGCGTTCAGAATGTTGGCAAGGCGGTGAATGACGTGTCCTTCTGGCATGGGCTTTAGTCTAGCCCGTGGGTCAAAAGACCAGCCCAGGTGGCTGAAATAAGGGTGAACTAAGTGTTGTGAGACCCTTTTGTTACTCCATGGTGCCCAACCAGTAACCAACTTGGCTAAAAAATTGCAGTGGGCATTCAGGCCTTTTCAAGGTTGAACCGCTTAAATAATTGTCAGCGGCGGATAGTTGCGAATCCGTCCGGAATTTCAGTTAAGTTCCCAGCACCGAGTTCCCTTGAGGCATCTTTTGAGCTCGGTGGTGGGGAGTGGCCCTGGCGAATGGCCCTAAACTTCACCGCCCTGAGAGAGAGTGGACGAACCCCGCGGCTTGATATTTATTTATCGCCGCGGGGTTTGTTTTGCTAAAAACCTGATCAAGGGGACTAGACTCGGCGTGCGGAATATTGACAGCGCGCAGGACAGCGCGCACGCGAGGCAGGAACGCAACGTATGACGCACAAG
This sequence comes from Corynebacterium incognita, assembly GCF_014217255.1. Lineage (NCBI taxonomy): Bacteria > Bacillati > Actinomycetota > Actinomycetes > Mycobacteriales > Corynebacteriaceae > Corynebacterium > Corynebacterium incognitum. The sequence goes on along the minus strand of NZ_CP059404.1, from coordinate 1,151,958 downwards.
ATCGGCTTTGACCGCGAGAAATATATCCAGATGCAGTCGGAGCACATCGGTGCCCGCCGCGAGGACATCGGCGGCAAGCTCTACCTGGAGATGGGCGGCAAGCTCTTCGACGACATGCATGCCTCCCGAGTCCTCCCGGGATTCAGCCCGGACAACAAGATCGTGATGCTGGAACAGCTCAAAGACGAGCTGGAGATCCTCATCTGCCTCAATGCCCAAGACCTGCAGCGCCAGAAGATTCGCGCGGACTTGGGCATTCCTTATGAAGAGGACGTGCTCCGCCTCATCGACGCCTTCCGGGGGCAGGGCTTCCTGGTGGATAACGTGGTGATGACCCGCATGGAGGACGACAACACCATTGCTAAGGCCTTCCGCGAGCGCTTGGAACGCCTGGGCTTGAAGGTGGCCACGCACTACAGCATCCCCGGCTACCCCTCGAATACTCGCCTGGTGGTCAGCGAAGACGGCTTTGGCCGCAACGAATACGTGGAGACCACGCGCGACGTCATCGTGGTCACCGCCCCAGGGCCGGGCTCCGGCAAGATGGCCACCTGCCTGTCGCAGGTCTACCACGACCACAAGCGCGGCATCGACGCCGGTTACGCCAAGTTTGAGACCTTCCCCATCTGGAACCTGCCGCTCAACCACCCAGTCAACGAGGCCTACGAGGCGGCCACGGTGGACCTGGATGACCGCAACGTCATTGACCCCTACCACCTCGCGGAATACGAGGAGAAGGTCACCAGCTACAACCGCGACGTTGAGGCGTTCCCCCTGTTGAAGAACATGCTGGAGAAGCTCACCGGGTCCTCGCCGTATAAGTCACCCACGGACATGGGCGTGAACATGGCGGGCTACTGCATTACTGACAACGAGGCATGCGCCGAGGCCTCCCGCCAGGAAATTATTCGCCGCTACTACAAGGAACTGGTGAACGAGGCCCGCAACGAGCTGGACTCCACCTTCTCCGATCGCGTGGCCATGGTCATGGGCCGCCTGGATCTGGACAAGGAAATGCGTGCCGTGGTGACCCCGGCGAACCAGCTGGCGGAGGAAACCGGCGGCCCTGCCGCCGCGCTGCAGCTAGCCGACGGCTCGATCGTCACCGGCAAGACCTCCCCACTGTTGGGATGTTCCGCGGCCGTCGTACTCAACGCGCTCAAGAAGCTCGCCAAAATCGACGACGAATTGCACCTGCTGTCGCCAGAGTCGATCGAGCCGATTCAGACGCTCAAGACCGAGCACCTGGGCTCCCGTAACCCGCGTCTGCACACCGACGAAGTACTGATTGCGCTGTCTGTTTCTGCAGGCACTGACGAGAATGCGCGGCTGGCTCTGCAGCAACTGCAGAACCTGCGCGGCTGCGATATCCACACCACCACCATCCTGGGTTCGGTGGATGAAGGCATCTTCCGTAACCTCGGCGTGCTGGTGACCTCGGAGCCGAAGTTCGCGAAGAAGGCTTTGTTTAGGAAGTAAGCCGCGGTGCCTCTCAGTGATGAGTTATCTGGTTGCAGGTCGACAATCTATCGCAACTTAAGGCTTAAGTTACGATAGATTGCTTCCCGGCGACCACTTAAGCGCTAGGTTGTAACGTGGCGTGTGCACTGCGTCCGTGGGGGAAACCCCGAAGACAACGAGGATAGTGTTGAACATCACTGCAGGTAACGGTGATTTTCTTTATGGGGCTCGGGGACTAGGATCGAAAGCTATGCAGCGCCTTTCGAAGATCCTCCTGTATTACAAGTTCCTCCCCATCAGCGACCCCAAGGCCGTGATGCTGTGGCAGCGCGAACTGTGCGAACGCCTCGGCCTCAACGGTCGAATCCTGATTTCCGAGCACGGCATCAACGGCACAGTCGGCGGAGATATTGACGCCTGCAAGGAATACGTGAAGAAGACCAAAGAATACTTTGGGGCGATGGAATTCAAATGGTCCGAGGGCGGCGCCGAGGACTTCCCGCGCCTGTCCGTGAAGGTGCGCGATGAGATCGTGGCCTTCGGTGCGCCGGGGGAGCTCAAGGTGGACGAGAACGGCGTCGTCGGCGGAGGCGTGCACCTCAAGCCCGAAGAAGTGAACACACTGGTTGAGGAACGCGGCGACGACGTGGTCTTCTTTGATGGTCGCAACGCCATGGAAGCGGAGATCGGAAAGTTTAAAGACGCCGTGGTGCCCGATGTGACCACCACGCACGACTTCATTGCGGAACTAGAGTCCGGCAAGTACGACTGGATGAAAGACAAGCCGGTGGTCTCCTACTGCACCGGTGGTATCCGCTGCGAGATCTTGTCCGCGCTCATGAAGAATCGCGGCTTCAAAGAGGTCTACCAAATCGACGGCGGCATCGTTCGCTACGGCGAGAAGTACGGCAACGACGGCCTGTGGGAAGGCTCCCTCTACGTCTTTGACAAGCGCATGCACACCGAGTTCGGCATCGGCACTGAGGACCCCGGATTCGTGCAGCTTGGTCACTGCATCCATTGCGGCAAGGGGAACAATAAGTTCGTCAACTGCGTGAACGAAGACACGTGCCGCCAACAGGTGCTCATCTGTGACGAGTGCGCCGCTGACGTGCGCACCTCACACTGCGGCCGGGAAGACTGCGCCGCGGTCGCCAGCGAACTCGCCGCGAAGCAGGGCGCCTAGCTCGTCGCGTCCACGAAGACCATGATGGTGGCCAACAGCCACCCCATGCAGTGCGGGACGAGGAACCAGAAGAAGCCCATCCAGGAGCGCCAGCGCACGTAAGACTTCAGCTTGTGCACCATGATGACGCCGCAGCCGATGGCGCCGACGATGGGCGGGATGCTGGTCAGCCCGGCCCACCACAGCTGCTGGGAGCGGGTGCACAGCCAGACCCCTTCGCCGCTATCGCAGCGCTCGCCGCCGACGAGCCGGAACGCAAGCGCGAGGCCGAAGGCCACGAGCACGGACATGATCACTGTGCCCGCCGCCCACAGCTGAGCCTGACGGGTGGAGCGGTTATTGAGCTCGGCCTGCACCTTGGGATCAACCCCTTGCGCGAGTTCCTCGAAGCTGCGCGGCTCCGGGGGAGCAAGGTTGGCGGAATCCGCGTCTCCGAACAAGTCGTTTTCGGGGTGCTCGAGGCGCCGTTGGGACTGCTGGCGGCGATCGCGGGGTGAAGAGGACATGGCTCTTAGCTTAGTGCCCGGCGCAAGGCGATGGGGCGCGACGGCGGGCAAAGGTCACGCGGTTGTGCCTAACGCGTATGCGCGGGGTAGATAATCACCGGTACCCGTAGGTGGTTCAAAAACTCGGTGGTGGTGGAACCGAGGAAAACGCGCTCGAAAGGACTGAGCGGCGCGGAGTCCAGGCACATGATGTCACCCTTCTTCCATTTCAAGGCGTCGACCGCGCCGGCCCAGCCGTTGCCGGAGCCGATGTCGGTTTCCACCTCGAGGTCGGGGAACGCATCGAGGACGAAATCGCTGGCGACGTCGAGAAGCGCCAACGAGGTCTCCCTCCAGTGCGAGGTCAGGGCCTGCGCCACATCCATGGAACCCGAGGGTGAGCTCAACAAACCGGACGGGGAGAAGCCGAGGATGCGCAGCGGGACGTTCCAACGCGACGCCATGGCGGCCGCGGATTCCAACCCGGGAAGCTGGCTGAGCTCCAGGTTCTTGCCGGGCTCTTCGACGAACGCAAAGTTCACACGGGTCACACCGTGCTTGGACAACTTGGCGGCCCGCGGGCTCAAGCCCAGTGGGATGGGGGAGGAGTGGAGCAGGGTGTCGGCGGTTGTGCCGGCGAGGAAGCGCCCCTTAGGTGCGGCGGCGCCGGGCCCGATCAGGATGAAGTCCGCGTCGAAGTTTTCCGCCGCGGCGGTGAGTAGCGCGGCTTTGGAGGAGCCGTCGACGAGGATAGAGAATTCCTCGTCCCAGTTCTCTTCCGCGATACCTGCGCCGCGAAGGGCCTTTTCTACCTGTTCAGCGCAAGCAGCAGCTTCCTTCTTAAACCACTTTTTGTACTTGCCACCGAGTTTGCTCAGGCTGGTGGTGGTCCAAGGTTGGACGAGAGTAGAAATCACGCGAATGTGGATGGGGGTGGTGCGAGCCAGCCAGGCGGCATAGTTGAGCGCGGCGTCGCTGGAGTTCGTGGGGCTCCACGCAATCAATACCCTCGGGATCGCTGGGACACCGCGCTGCGCCAACGCGGTGTCAGAATCCGGAGCAGAGGTGTCTTTAGCCATAGTGATGTTTACAGCTAGCTTAGTACATGCAGTTTTAACGGAAAATCCCGCTGGAGTTAACGCGGATTAACACCGGTTAACTAGGAGGACACTCAGCCCGGCTAGGGCTGGGTGGGTCGGTAGATGCGGGAGAGTTCGTTGATCAACTCAGCGAGGTTCTCGGCGGTGTTGATATATTCCGGCCCGAGCCATTGGACGATTCGGGCGAGGGCTTCCGACCGCTGCTCCGAGACGTCGTCGAGGACCTGGCGGCCCTTGTCCGTCAGGGCCACCTTTACGCCGCGGCGGTCGTCCTCATCGCGTACGCGGGACACCAAGTCGCGCTTTTCCAACTGCAACAATGCGTTGGAGGCGGTGGGCATCCTGATGAGCTCCATGGAGGCCACGTGGCTAATCCGGCATGCACCCTCCTCTTTGAGGCGGTTCATGATGGAAACCTGCGAGGACGTCAGGCTCGAGCCTTCCGTGGTGCGCTGAAAGATGACCACCAGCTTGTTCATGGCGGGCTGGATCTTGGTGGCCAGTTCCATGGCATCCTCCATGGAGGTGGGCGGAACCGAATCTCCCGCGGGGGCGCCCGGCTGCCCCGGTGCAGCAGGATTGTTGTCGGGCGAAATATTTTTGTCCATGACAGCAATCCTAGCTAATTTCCATTTTGTGCTAGAAACTAGTCGGACTACTGGTCGACGATGAAGTTTTCCAACTCCTCGCGCGCCTTCTCATCGGCCATCTGCACTGGTGGGGACTTCATGAGGTAAGCGCAGGCAGGAAATACTGGCCCGGCGACTTCGCTATCCAAGGCGATCTTGGCGGCGCGGAGCGCGTCGATGATGATGCCGGCGGAGTTGGGGGAGTCCCACACCTCCAACTTGTATTCCAGATTGAGAGGAACCTCGCCGAACGCGGAGCCCTCCAGTCGGATGTACGCCCACTTGCGGTCATCGAGCCACTCCACGTAGTCCGACGGGCCAATGTGGACATTGCGATCTTCTTTCTTGCCAGCCAGGGGCCCGTCCGTAAGGTTTGAGGTCACAGCCTGGGTCTTGGAGATCTTCTTTGACTCCAAGCGGTTGCGGTCCAACATGTTCTTGAAGTCCATGTTGCCGCCCACATTGAGCTGCATGGTGCGCTCCAGGCGCACGCCGCGGTCCTCAAAGAGCTTGGCCATCACCCGGTGGGTGATTGTGGCGCCCACCTGGGACTTGATGTCATCGCCAACAATGGGAAGCCCGGCTTCTTCAAACTTTTGTGCCCATTCCGGGTCGGAGGCAATGAATACTGGGAGTGCATTGACGAAGGCGCAGCCGGCGTCGATGGCGGCCTGAGCGTAGAACTTCGCCGCCTCTTCAGAACCGACGGGGAGGTAGCAGACCACGACCTCGGCGCCGGCGTCCTTAAGGGCCTGCGCGACGTCGACAGGCGCAGCGTCTGCTTCCTCGATGGTCTGCAGGTAGTGCACGCCCAAGCCGTCGAGTGTCGGGCCGCGCTGCACAGTCACGCCCAGGTGGGGGACATCTGCGATGGAAATGGTGCAGATCGTCGGCGCCTTTGTCGCCTCGCTGAGATCTTTGCCCACCTTTGCGGCGTCGACGTCGAAGGCGGCGACGAATTCGACATCTTTAACGTGGTACTTCCCGAGCGTGGCGTGCATCAACCCCGGGATCTTCTCCTCCGTGCTGGCGTCGCGATAAAACTCCACGCCCTGGATGAGGGACGTGGCGCAGTTGCCGACGCCGACGATGGCCACCTTCACACTGGAATTGCCGGAGGGTTGCGTGCCGGCGGTGGAGGAATTTTCTGCGGGATTGCCCGAACCGTTCATGGTGCGTGAGCTCCTTTTTCTTTCTGTCGTGCTCGCCACACATCGCTGCCTGCGACGTGTTAGACCTCTCAGGCTAGGTAGGGTCGCAGGAAAAGAGTAGGGTGAAACCTCCATTGCGCACGGTGTATCGATTAAGTAAATCGATCAAGGTTTCACTGAGGAGGTGGTGGCATGGCTCGCAACATTCGTTATACCGATGTGGTCTCCCATGAATGGGAGCGCGCAGCGGCGCTCCGGGACCTGCGCGCCGGGCGGGTGCTTCGCGACGACGTGTGTGATGCCGACTTCCTCCTTCGCGCGGCGGCCGAACACCACGGCGAGACAGCGCCGCGACCGTGCCCGGTGTGTGAGGACGAGGAACTGCGTTTTACTCGTTGGGTGTACGGAGAAGCACTTGGTCGCCGTGCCGGTTCGGCACGCAGCGAGGAAGAGATCGCTGATTTTGTCGCCGAGGGGCTGGAGTTTACGGTGCACCTCGTTGAGGTGTGCCGTCGATGTCAGTGGAACTTTCTCCTGCGTACTGCTACTGCAGGAGCGTAACGCCTGACGCTGAATGCACAATAAATTGAATGCGTGAGGCTTGAAGCTGGCTTGAAAACGGCTCACAACTGCCAACTGGTTGGTTGTGTTGGTTTTCTGTAGGCCCGAAAACCCAGTAAGCTGCGAATATTGTGTTGTACATTTCCTCTACTCAACTGAGGGGCAGAATTTAGTGAATGAGAAAGCAGAATCCGGCGCAGCGCACTCCGCGTCCGCGTCGGGTGCAAGCGCCCGGTCCGCTACCCGAAAGGGAAGGCAGAAGCCTAAGCGCCGGGCGAAGTCAGGCTGCCTCATCTGGTTCCTCGTCATCGCGCTGGTGGCCATCGCTGTGCCAGCAGTGGCGTTTTCTGTGGCCTACTCCAAGGCCCGCATCCCAGAGGCGAGTGAGCTTCAGAACGCGCAGATTTCTACCATCTTTGCCGGCGATGGCAAGACTGAGCTCGCGCGTCTAGTACCGCCGGAGGGTAACCGCAAGCAGATCACCTTGGACAAAATTCCGGACCACGTTGAGACTGCGGTGCTGGCGGCCGAGGACCGTGAATTCTGGACCAACAGCGGCTTTTCGGTGACTGGTTTCGGACGCGCCGTCATCGGACAGTTGACCGGTAATGACTCCGCCGGTGGAGGCTCCACTATTACCCAGCAATACGTGAAAAACACCTTGGTCGGCGACGAGCGTTCCTATGAGCGTAAGGCCCGTGAGCTGGTGTATTCGGTGAAGATGACCAACGAGTGGCCCAAGGAGCAGATCCTTAACGCTTACCTCAACACGGTGTACTTCGGCCGTAATGCCTATGGCATCGAGTCTGCGGCGAATGCTTATTTCAATAAGCCCGCCAGCAAGCTGACCGTGAGCGAAGGCGCTTTGCTCGCCGGCTTGATCCAGACCCCTTCGCAGCTGGACCCGTGGGTGAATAAGCAGCGATCCGTAGATCGCTGGAATTACGTTATGGACGGCCTCGTGGAGATGGGTGAGGTTGATGCGGCGGAGCGCAGCAAGCAGAAGTTCCCGCAGACACGTAACCCCGCGAAGTACTCCGCCTACACGGAGGCCACCGGACCTAATGGGCTCATCAAGAATCGCGTGATCGACGAGCTCGAGCACATCGGCATCACCGAGGACGATGTGACCAACAAGGGCTTGCAGATCACCACCACCATCGAAATGAAGGTGCAAAACGCCACTCTCGATGCCGTGCGTGCCAACCTAGATCCGCTGCAGGACGACGCCCGCGCGGCGTCGGTCAGCATTGATCCCGCCACCGGCGCGGTGCGCGGCTACTACGGCGGCGATGAGGCCGGAGGCTGGGACTACGCCAACGCCCCGATGCAGACGGGCTCTACCTTCAAGATCATGGCGCTGGCCGCGGCCCTGCAGCAGGGCATCTCCCTGGACACCGGCTACTCTTCGGCGCCGGTGACTTTGCCGGGCAACATTCCGGTGTCCAACGTGGAGGGCTTCGACTGCGGCTTTTGTTCCATCAAGGATGCTCTGAAGTACTCGCACAACACCTCGTTCATTCGCCTGCAGGACGACCTGAAGAACAAGATGCAGGACACTGCGGACATGGCTCACTCTCTGGGTGTGGCTGATACCCTGCCGTCGATTGAAAAAACCTTGACCGAAAACGGCAACCCTCCTTACGAGGGCATCGTTTTGGGCCAGTACCCGTCTCGCCCGGTGGACATGGCAACCGCCATGGCTACTTTGACGAATAAGGGCGTGTGGAACGAAACCCACTTCGTGCAGAAGGTAGAAACCGGCACCGGCGAAGTGCTGTTTGAACGCCCGGAGCCGGAAGGCCAGCGCCGAGTCTCCGAGACCGTTGCAGGCAACGTCCTGGAGGCAATGAAGCCAATCGCCTCCTACTCCAACGGCGCGCTTGCCGACGGCCGTGAGTCCGCGGCCAAGACCGGTACCTCGCAGCTGGGCGATACCGGCAACAACCGTGACGCCTGGATGGTGGGTTCCACCCCGCAGCTCGCCTCCGCAGTATGGGTAGGTACCGCTGACAACGCCTCCGCCATCTTCAACCAGTGGGGCGGCATCATGTACGGTTCCCAGGCACCGACCCAGATTTGGAAGCAGACCCTGGATGCCTCCCTCGCCGGTCAAGAATTGGTGCCTTTCGATTCAGTAAAGCCGGTGCGTTACGGCACGGGCATGTACGGCGGCGGCTACGTGGACCCCAACTACGTCCCTGAGCAGGCGGCCCCAGTTGAGGAGGCTCCGGTGGAGGAGGTACCCGCCGAAGAGGCCCCTGCGGAGGAGCAGCGGACCCCGCGCTCCAACCGAGGTGACTCCGGCAACTCCGGAAACAGCAACCGCGGAAACTCGGGCGGCAACTCGGGCAATGGTGGCGGTAACTCGGGCGGGAACTCCGGTAACGGAGGCGACTCTGGCGGAAACTCGGGTGGCAACTCCGGCAACGGAGGCGGCAATACCGGCGGGGGCAACGGCGGTGGCGCTGTAGAGCAGGACATCGAGGATCTCATCAACGAGTTCCTGCAATAAATCTCGCACAGTAAGTATCCGGCGAACGTCTGAAGTAAAGTATCAGCTGTGAAAACTTCGACGAACTCCGCGACTGAACCCAATAGGCCTACCGGGCGCTCACGCCGCGCACCGCACGGGGAGAATCTCCCGGTGGTGCGCGGCGTCGTCGACTATCTAGGCGGGCCCCTCGGCGCCCATGCCGGCGCCGTCCGCCCGGGGTGGTGGACGCTGCTGCGCACGCTTATCTTCACCGCCCTGGTGTTCTTGAGCTTCGGTTACCTTTCTAAGGCTCGCTGCCTGGAAGGCGTGCGCAGCGCCGACGGCGTAGTGAACCTCAACTGGGCGGGCAACCGGCAATACGTGGCCGCCTGCTACAACGACATCATCCCGCTGTATAAGGGCCGCGGTCTCAACGAACCGGGGTTCATTTACAACTTCAGCTGGCAGGAAGGCGACCTCACCCGGTACATCGAGTACCCGGTGCTCACCTCCCTGTTCCAAAACCTCATGGGTTTCATTAGCCGCTCCACCTACGGCGTGTTGAATATCTTCGGGGAGCACTCCATCCCGGAGGCCTCGTGGTACTTTTCGGTAACCGCCCTGGTGCTTTCAGCATTGTGGGTAGTGACGTTGCGGATGGTCGCGGACATGGTGGGCAATCGCCACCTGGACGCTTTCCTGGTCGCTGCTAGCCCCATCGTTATTGTCCACGCCTTTTCGAACTGGGACATCCTGTCCATCTTCTTCGCCGTCGCCGGTATGTACGCCGTGATGCGGCGCAAGACCTGGCTCGGCGGCATCATGTTCGGTCTGGGTACCGCCGCCAAGATGTGGCCGTTGTTTATCCTCGGCGCCTTCCTCGTGCTTGCTTTCCGATGCCGCGCCTGGGCCCCGTTCGCCCAGATCACCGCCGGCGCCGCGGGAGCATGGCTGGTGCTCAACGTTCCCATCATGCTGGCCTTCCCTGAGGCGTGGCGAGAATTTAACCGGCTCAACACTGAGCGCGGCTGGGAGTGGACGACCATCTACGCCATAGCGAGCCGCAACCTCGGCTGGACTGGCTTTGACTCTGGCGACGGCGCGCCCACAATCCTCAATGCCGTGACGCTGCTGCTGTTTCTTGGCAGTTGCCTGGCTATATTCCTCCTCGGCATCAAGGCGCCACACACGCCGCGGGTGGCGGAGCTCGTGCTGCTCATCCTCATCGCTTTCCTGCTGTTCAACAAGGTGTGGTCGCCGCAGTACTCCATCTGGTTAGTGATCCCGGCCGTCCTTGCGGTGCCGCGCTGGCGACTCCTGATCTCGTGGATGATCACAGAGATGTTGGTGTGGCCGGCGCTGATGTGGCACATGCTGGGCACGGATAAGAAGGGCGTGCCGGGTGAATTCTTGGACCTGGTGCTACTGTGCCGCGACGGCTTCCTCATCGCGCTGGCGGTCATCGTGATCCGTCAGATGTACGGCAAGACTGCGGACAAGGTGCGCGACGCGCACGAGGGCCGCGATCCCCTCGCCGGCCCCTTCAGGCCGCGAGTAAAAGTGGCGTCGGAAAGCGCGATCTAAATGGCCGTGACCATCATCGGCATCGTGTCGATCTTCTTGGGCTTTATTTGTGTCATCACGGCGTACTGGACCTTTATGCGCAACAAGCCGCGGTGGGTGCCGCTCTTGTTGGGGCTGGGGGCCTTAGTGTTTCTCACGGTCATTCCCACGACCTGCGCGGTGTTTTACGCCGCTTAAGCGAGGTAGGGGATTTCTTTTCGGGGTCTGACTAGGGTAATCTGGCGTGGTTGCTTGACGCAACGTACCCTCCTGCCACATCCGCAAAGGTGATGTGGCCGATTACAACAACTAGACCATAGGAGGTGATGAGGTCCGTGCGTCACTACGAAATCATGATCATTGTGGATCCAAGCCAGGATGAGCGCACCGTAACCCCGTCCCTGGATAAGTACCTGGAAATCATCCGTAAGGATGGCGGCAAGGTAGAAAACCTGGACGTGTGGGGCAAGCGCCGTCTTGCGTACCCGATCAACAAGAAGGAAGAGGGCATCTACGCCGTCGCCAACTTGGAGTGCGAGTCCGCATCTGTGCAGGAGCTCGACCGCCGTCTGAACCTCAGCGATACCATCCTTCGCACCAAGGTTCTGCGAACCGACAGCTAATTGAGGATACTGGGTTTGGACAAGCTCAAATGTGAGCTTTTGAACCTCGGAACCTAAAGCACTTCAACGAAAGGCTGAACACATGGCACAGGGCGATACCAACATCACGTTCGTGGGTAACTTAGTTGCCGATCCCGAACTTCGTTTTACCCCTGCGGGAAAGGCAGTTGCCAACTTCCGCGTCGCTTCCACACCTCGTCGCTTTAACTCGCAGACGAACCAGTGGGAAGACGGCGAAGCCACGTTCTTGACCTGCAATGTATGGAACAAAGCCGCAGAAAACGTCGCCGAGTCCCTGACCAAGGGCGCTCGCGTCGTTGTCACTGGTCGCCTCCGTCAGCGGTCCTACCAGACCCGCGAGGGCGAAAACCGCACCGTTTTTGAAATCGAAGTAGACGAGGTTGGCCCCTCCCTGCGTTATGCCACTGCCCAGGTGAACCGGAACCCGCGTGAGGGCGGCTCCGGCAACTACGGCGGCGGCAATAACTTTGGTGGCGGCAACTCCAACTTTGGTGGCGGCAACGGTGGGAACCAGGGCGGCAACTACGGTGGCTTCGGTGGCAATCAGCCACAGCAGGCCCCCGCGTCCCAGCCGCAGCAGAACGCTCAGCCTGACAATGATCCGTGGGGCTCTGCTCCGCAGGCTGGCTCCAACTTTGGTGCCAGCGAAGAGCCACCGTTCTAAACCCAGTTACCCCTTAGCCTGTCATTTCTCACCATAAACCCATTTCCGCCAGCGCTTTTTAGCTCGCGGGCATAACAACGAAAGGCAGGGATCATGAAGCTGATCCTCACCGCTGCCGTTGAAAACCTCGGCGCCCCAGGCGAAATTGTTGAGGTTAAGGACGGCTACGGACGTAACTACCTGCTTCCTCGCGGCTTGGCCATCGTGGCTACCCGTGGCGCGGAGAAGCAGATCGAAGGCATCAAGCGCGCTCAGGAAGCACGTGCGATCCGCGACCTGGACCACGCACGCGAGGTCCGCAACCAGCTCGAGCAGCTCAGCGGCGTCACCGTCACGGTGAAGACCTCTGAGAAGGGCAAGCTCTTCGGCTCCGTGTCCGCACAGGACATCGTGGACGCTGTGGCAGCTGCCGGCGGTCCGAAGCTGGACAAGCGCATCGTGAACATGCCAAAGGGCCTAGTCAAGAAGACGGGCAACTACCAGGTCGAGGTCAAGCTGCACGCTGACGTACTCGGCAAGGTCAACTTCTCGGTCGTAGGCGCTTAAATTACTTAAGCCCTTCGGCGGTCACTGTCAGTGACCCACAGACAACAGCACTCGAAAGCCCCGCACGGCTTACCCGATGATTCGGGTTCGTCGCGGCGGGGCTTTCGCGGTTCCTGGGCCGCGCTCGGTGCCTCATGTGGGGTATGTGGATAACTCCGAAAACCTGTGGATAACTTTTGAGAAAAATCCCACAATTCCTCGTTCGCGTTCGTGCAGGTGGCAATCTTATCCATTTTTCATACCGTCCCTTAGCGCAGGTAGAGGTAGTTTTGCACAATTAACACGATGGTTGTCCACAGCCACAAATGGCGTCTGAGCTGCGCATTGCATGAAAAGTGCCAAAGTATGCGTCCGTTTCTCCACAAGTTATCCACAGTGGGTGTAGGGCACGGATGCTTAAAACCGCACATGAGGCGCCGATAGGAGCGGGAGCTGTGGATAACTTGGGGGCTGGGGTGGATATCGGTCCGCGAGCCAGTGGAGTTATCCACTGGCTCAGACCCAGCTAGACTGTTCGAGCAAGCGGTTTATTTTTCGATGCGCGTGGCGTCCGCGGTGCCCCGGCACCGGCGGTCGTATCCGTGAAAAGGGGAAGGTAGAGAACCTATGACGAGTGGCTTTAGCCCAGCTTTCGACGACGCCAGTTTCCCTCCGGAACCGTTTAATGATTCCCCGCCGGAGCCCACTGGGCGCTATTCCTCCCCGCGGTCGGACCAGGGAAACAATTACGGTGAATTCCGCACCCCGCCGCAGGACCGCGAGGCTGAGGAAGGCGTGCTGGGTGCGATGCTGCTCAGCCGGGAAGCCTGTGACGAAGTCATGGACATCCTCAAACCCGATGACTTTTATGTGCCCCGCAACCGCACGATTTACGAGGCGATTCTGAAGGTCTTGTCCAACGAGGGCGAGATCGATCCGCTCATTCTGTCCGGCCAGTTGGATCGCCAAAACGATCTGGAGCGCGTGGGTGGCGCGGCATATCTGCACCAGCTCGTGGCGTCCGTACCTAGTGCGGCGAACTCGCGCTTTTACGCTGAGATGATCGCGGAAAAGGCGGTGTTCCGCAGCCTCGTGTCAGCCGGTACACGCGTAGTGCAGCTGGGCTACGAAGGCTTGGAAGATGCCGAAGTGGACGCTGTCGTGGATATGGCGCAGCAGGAGGTCTTCGCCGTCGGCAAGCGCCAAACCGCAGATGACTACGACGTCTTGGGTAACCTGCTCGGCCCCACCATCGATACCCTCACCGAGCTGCAGCAGCACGGCGGGCAACAGGTGGGTGTGCCCACCGGTTTCATTGACTTGGACGAGCTGACCAACGGCCTGCGCGGCGGCCAGATGATCATCATCGCGGCGCGTCCGGGCGTGGGTAAGTCAACCTTGGCCATGGACTTCATGCGCGAGGCCTCTATTCGCCACGGCAAGACGTCCGTCATCTTCTCGCTAGAGATGTCCAGCGAGGAGATCGTCATGCGTATTTTGTCCGCGGAGGCCGAGGTCAAGCTGTCGGATATGCGCGGCGGCAAGGTGTCCACGGAGGACTGGCAGAAGCTGGTGGCGAGCTTTGATGCCCTGGAAAAGGCGCCGTTGTACATTGACGATTCCCCGACGCTGACCATGATGGAGATTCGCTCCAAGGCGCGCAAGCTCTCGCAGACCCACGGCCTAGATCTGGTGGTGCTGGACTACATGCAGCTGCTGAGTTCAGGCCGCAAGGTGGAGTCGCGTCAGCAGGAGGTGTCGGAATTTTCGCGACAGCTCAAGCTGCTGGCTAAGGAGCTCGATGTCCCCGTCATCGCCATCTCGCAGCTCAACCGTGGCCCAGAGGCTCGTACGGACAAAAAGCCCCAGTTGGCCGACCTGCGTGAGTCCGGCTCGCTGGAACAGGACGCGGATATGGTGATGCTGTTGTACCGCCCGGATTCCCAGGACCGTGACAACGAGCGCGCTGGTGAGGCCGACATCATCTTAGCCAAGCATCGTGGCGGCCCTATCGATACCGTGCAGGTCGCGCACCAGTTGCACTACTCCAAGTTCGTCAACATGGCCCGCGGCTAAGCGAGACCGCTTCTCGACGCCTCGCGAACCTCCCCCCCCCCAACGAGGGCGTCAATGTTAACTTTGTCACACTGGCAGTCGCGGGCGTCGGCGCCCCGATGCTTCTCGAATGGGAGAAATTGCCTTTTACGTGCGGAAATCATGGTCTATTTAGGCTTACCTATTTAAGGGCAAAGTTACTAAGTATTGGCTTACCAACGGTGACTTTGCTGGTCATGGACTTCTAAATTAGGCAATGCAAGAGATTTCGACATGATGTAGCCCATGATGTTTCGATCGTCACCCATTGGAGGAGGGACAAGCCATGACTATCCGCACCTTGAACACGAAGGCAGCGTGCGCCAGCACCCTCGCCTCCCTGACTGAAGACATCACGGTAGCGCGCACGGAGCGCTCCACCATGTTGCTCAATATGCCCACGGACATCCGTGAGCTGGAGGAAGCCGCCCCGAAGCGCGGTTTCCTGACTCGCCTTTTCGGCGCCTAAAGGCGATGAGCTCCTTTAAGCATCAACGACCTTGGCCCGCTGCTCCGGCAGCGTGAAGGCGGCGATGGCCGCCACAGCAAACGAAGCCGCGAACACGGCGAACAGAACGCCGGTAGACCAGTTGCCCAGAATGAAGGGCACGGCAAGCGGGGCCAAGATGGATGCGACGCGGCCGAAGCCCGCCGCCGAACCCGTGCCCGCGCCGCGGATGTGCGCTGGGTAGAGCTCCGGCCCAATCGCGTAAAGGGCACCCCACGCGCCGAGGTTGAAGAAGCTCAAGAGGCAGCCGGCCACGATGATCATGATCTCAGTGTCGGCGGTGCCGTATAGCCCCGCCGCTGCGGCCGAACCCGCCAGCAACGTGGCCAAGGTAGCGCGGCGGCCCCACGCCTCCACCAGCCACGCCGCCACGGCGTAGCCGGGCAGCTGAGCCAGCGTGATAATCAGCGTGAACGTAAAGGACTTCACCAGGGTGAAGCCATCCGCCACCAGCAGCGACGGAATCCAGATGAACGCTCCGTAGTAGGAGAAGTTCACGCAGAACCACACGATCCACAGCGCCGCAGTGCGCCCGCGCATGACGGGGGAGAAGATGCTTCGCGCGGTCAGCGCCGGGTCGCTTTCTAGGCGGGCGCTGCTGCCCGGCGAGCTGACCTCGTCCACCGCGGCCTGAGTAGCTTCGTTGAGCTCCGCTGCAGGTACCTCTGCCTCGAAAGAAGCCACTACCTTTTCCGCCTCCTCGTGGCGCCCGCGCGCTTCGAGGTAGCGCACGGATTCCGGCAGGCCGAGGCGGACCACTAGCGCGTAAAGTGCGGGGACCGCGCCGAGCGCCAGTGCCCAGCGCCAGCCGTTGTCGGAAGCGCCGACGACGAAGGTGCCGATGCCCGCGGCGAGGATCCACCCCACGGCCCAGAAGGCCTCGAGGATGACCACCATGCGCCCGCGAATCTTACGGGGCGCAAATTCCGATACCAAGGTGGACGCCACCGGCAGTTCCGCGCCGAGGCCGAGGCCGACTACAAAGCGCAGCGCGATGAGCATGGCCAGGCCAGTGGACAGTGCCGAGGCGCCGGTGGCCAGGCCGTAGACCAAGAGGGTAAGGGCGAATACTTGGCGGCGGCCAATCTTATCGGCGAGCAGGCCGCCCAGGGTTGCACCGATGGCCATGCCTACAAAGCCCGCAGAGGCGAGCCAGGACGTCTGGGTCTTGTCCAGCTCCCAGTGGACCGCCAGCGCGGCCATGATAAAGGAAATGAGCCCGACGTCCATGGCGTCAAGGGCCCATCCAATTCCTGATCCGAGGACCAAGCGTTTGTGCTTACGGGTGACCGGAATGCGGTCTAGGCGCTCGTTGCGAGTCAGCGGAACCGCAGGTGAGGTGGAGTTTTCAGTATTGAGCATGAAGGCATATTAATCCCTATCCCAACAATTGGGAAGCATTTGTCAATAAAAGTATGCTCGCGGTGCACTGTATCGATTGAGAGCCCACACCTGCGGGGCCCGACGGCGGGCGGGGAGCGGCTTAGGCCCCGGCGCGGAAGCCCCGCAGTCGCAAGGAATTGCTCACCACAAACACCGAACTCAGCGCCATGGCCAGACCAGCCAGCATGGGATTGAGTAGGCCCAGTGCCGCGACGGGGATGAGCACCACGTTGTAGGCGAAGGCCCAGAACAGATTGCCCTTGATGGTGGACAGGGTCTTGCGTGACAGCCGGATGGCGTCGGCGGCGGAGTGTAGATCGTTGTGCATGAGCGCGATGTCCGCGGCTTCCAGTGCGACGTCCGTGCCGGCGCCCATGGCTAGGCCGAGGTCGGCTTGCGCGAGTGCGGCGGCGTCGTTGACGCCGTCGCCGACCATGGCCACGTTGTGGCCTTCTTCCTGGAGCTTCTCGACGATCGCGACTTTGTCCGCCGGCATGACCCCGGCGGTGACGTTGGCGGGCTCGATGCCCACCTCGCGGGCGACGGCCTGTGCGGCGCCCTTGTTATCGCCGGTGAGCAGGTGGGGAGTCAGGCCCAGGTCGCGAAGGCGCTGGATGGCGGCGGCGGAAGATTCTTTGACGGTATCGCTGACAGTGATGATGCCCGCCGGTGCGCCGTCGACGTAGATCACCACCGGGGTGGCACCCCGTTCCTGCGCCGCGGTGAAGCCGTCCTGCAGTTGCCCCAGTGGGCCCTGCGGGCGGCCGACAAATACTTCGTGGCCGCCGACCCGGCCGCGCACGCCCCCGCCGGGCTCGGACTGGAAGTCCGTAACGTCGTCCGGCGCATCGTCGGCGGACTCTGCTGTGGCAGCGCTGACGATGGCGCGGGCAATAGGGTGCTCGGATCCCTGCTCCAAGGCACCGGCGAGCGCCACAACGTCGGCGCGAGAGTAAGCGCCCGACTCCGGTACGAGGACATCCGTGACGGTCATCGTTCCCTCAGTGACGGTTCCGGTCTTGTCCATGACCACCGTGTCCACCTTGCGGGTGGACTCCAGTACCTCGGGGCCCTTGATGAGTAAGCCAAGCTGGGCGCCGCGGCCGGTGCCCACGAGGATGGCCGTGGGCGTCGCCAAGCCTAGCGCGCAGGGGCAGGCGATGATGAGCACTGCCACTGCGGCCGTGAAGGCGGCGGTGAGGGAGGCACCAGCGAGTAACTGGCCGATGAGGGTGAGCAGCGCGAACGCGATGACGGTGGGGACGAAAACCTGGGAGATGCGATCCACGAGTCGTTGGACGGGGGCCTTCTTCGACTGCGCGTCCGTGACGAGCTTCGCCATCTGCGCCAGGGTGGTGTTCTCGCCGACCTCGGTGAGCTCCACCTCCAGGCGTCCCGAAGTATTGAGCGTCGCGCCGGTGACGCGGTCGCCTTCGCTGACTTCCACAGGGACGGATTCGCCGGTGAGCATGGATTCATCGATGGCCGAGGCGCCGGCGCGGACAATGCCATCGGCGGGAATCTTTTCTCCGGGGCGCACGAGCACCCGGTCTCCCACCTGGAGGGCGGAGACGGCGACGCGGGACTCCGCGCCGTCGCGAAGCACGGAAGCCTCCTTGGCGCCCATGGTGAGCAATGCCCGCAGCGCCTCGGAGGACTGCCCCTTGGCGCGGGTCTCGAACCAGCGGCCCAGCAACAGGAAGGTGATGACCATGGCCACGGACTCCAGGTAAATGGCATCACCGTGCGAGTTCCGGGCAAAAAGCTCCATGTGCATGGTCATGCCTGGCTCGCCAGCGGTGCCAAAGAAGAGCGCCCACAGGCTCCATACGTATGCCGCGGTGGTGCCCAGTGTGATGAGCGTGTCCATGGTGAACGAACCGTGTTTGAGGTTCGCCCAGGTGGCGGTGTGGAAGGGAGCGCCGCCGAAGATGTAGACGATGGTGGCCAGGACGAGGCTGGCCCACTGCCAGTTGTTGAATTGCCACGCCGGGATCATGGACACGGCCATGATGGGAAGGCCCAAGATGGCGGAGATGATGGTGCGCCGGAGGAGGTCGCGAGCCTCGGCTTCGCGGGCGTCGTCAAGCCGATCGGTGGCAGAGGCGCTGTGTCCGGAACCCGCGGAGTCGGCATCCGCAGAATCGCTTGTCGACGTCGCGGCCTTGTCGAAGGCGTCGTATCCGGCGCCGCGGATGACCTCGATGAGCTCATCGGGGGAGGTCTTGGTGGGGTCGTAGTCCACAGAGGCGGACTCGGTGGCGTAGTTGACAGCCGAGGTGACGCCGTCGACCTTGTTGAGTTTGCGCTCGACGCGCGAGGAACAAGACGTACAGGTCATCCCCATCACCCCGAGATCGAGGTGAACAAACTGCGGAGTAGGGGTAGACATGGTGATTTAGGCTTTCAGGGTGTAGCCGGCCTCGGCGACGGCAGCTGAAACCTGGTCGTCGGTGAAACCCTCGCCGCTGACGGCGACGGCACCGGTGTTGTGATCGGCGGTGACCTCGTTGACGCCCGGGATCTCCATGATTTCCTCCTGCACGGACATTTCGCAGTGGCCGCAGGTCATGCCTTCGACGGAGTAGTTCTTCTGTGCCATGGTGAACTCCTTAAATCCTTAAATATGGTGTCGGTGAAATTGCTTACGTCCTCAAGAGTATACCCCTAGGGGGTATCTCGCAAGGGAGGCTATCGAGCTGATGTGCCATACTGGCGGGCGCTAGGAATTGGGCTAGGAATTGGATGAGGAATAGGACCGAGCCTAGTGGTGTTGGAGCCACATAGAACGCCAACAAACGAGCCCGCGGTAGAAGGCCTCCCTGACATCGCCGGCGCAAACGAGAAACCTAAGGAGCGATAGACATGGCAACCATCGACATCACCGAGGACACCTTCGAGGAGACCGTCACCCAGGACGGCATTGTTTTGGTTGATACCTGGGCAGAGTGGTGCGGACCGTGCAAGCGCTTCGGCCCCGTCTTTGAGAAGGCCTCCGAGGAGCACCCGGACGCGGTCTTCGCCAAGATGGACGCGGACCAGAACCAGGGCATCACCGCTGCGCTGCAGATCCAGTCCATCCCGACGCTCATGGTCTTCCGTGATTCCATCATGGTCTACCGTGAGGCCGGCGCGCTGCCGCCAGCTGCACTGGAAGATCTTATCGGGCAGGTTAAGGCGCTGGACATGGACGAGGTACGCCGCCAGGTGGCCGAGCAGAACGCCGCCGCTGACGCCGAGGGTGCCGAGGGTAACAACGCCTAAGGCTCTGCCCAATCCTGCGCGCCCGCGGCATACGCCAAGCTCGCGCGCGCTTGCTGAGCGCCTCCTCCCTGCTTTCGTTAAGATCGCAGGGAGGAGGCGCTTTTATGGGCCTGCCTCGAATTTCATAATGAGAGATATTAGAACGCGAACCAGGCAACACCGAAGGATAGGGAGCAAACGACATGGCGAACCCATTGGGCAAAGGATGGAACTACCTGAAGTCTTCGCTGGACAAGAAGATTGAGGACAACGCCGATCCACACGTGCAGATTGAGCAGGCCATCGCCGCTGAAAAGGAACGCCACCAGCACATCTCCGATTCCGCGGCGGAGATCATCGGCACCAAGTCGCAGCTGGAAATGAAGCTCAACCGCCTCCTGGAATCACAGGAGAAGTACCAGTCCCAGGCGCGCGAAGCCATCAAGGCGGCCGATTCTGCTTCCACTCCGGAGGATGCTGAGCGCTACAACCAGACCGCCGAGGTGCTTGCCTCCCAGCTAGTCAGCGTGGAGCAGGAGATCGAAGCGACCACAAAGCAGCACGAGGAAGCGACGCAGGCCGCGGAGCAAGCGAAACGCCAGCAGCAGGAGTCCGAGGCGCGCCTGCGGGAGCAACTCTCGCAGGTGGAGGGACTGCGCCAGCAGGCCGACCAGGCCAAGCTGCAAGAGACTAGCGCTGAGATTCTGCAGGGCGAAGACCCGCTGGCCCCCGACGATTCCGTGCCGACGCTGGATTCGGTGCGCTCTAAGATCGAACGCCGGTACACCGATGCCCTCGGTGCGCAGGAGATCTACCAGTCCTCCGTGGGGGACCAGATGCAGCAGATCCAGTCAGAGGGCAACGACATGCGCGCTACCGCGCGCCTGGACCAGCTCCGCCAGGAGATGAAGGGAATCGAGGCCGGCAGCAACGCTGAGGACGCCGACTCGCCCGCCGCTGATGAGCAGAAATAAGGCGACGGAGAAGTAAGGTCCAAAAGAAAACAGCGGGCCAGCCTGCCTTCCCTGAAGGGAAGGGGCTGGCCCGCTGTGCTGCGTTGGGCGGTCCTAGGTGCGGCGGACGTTAATGAGAACGCCGCGGATGCCGGAGTGGAAGCCGTCACGCAAATTCACGCGCTGAGACTCGCTGAGCGTGTACTCGTGCAGGGTCTCGCAGGCGAATTGCAGGAGCGGCCGGTCAATCTCGGGCGGCAGGCCGCCGCCGGAGAGCAAATGAGCCTGGTCGCGCTGCTCCGTGCTGGCCGCGTTGTTGTACCACCAGGTGGCGTATTGCTGGCCGACGTCGAAAGGCGTTTGGAAGCCCGCGGACGTCCACACCTCTTCCGGCAAGGGAACATAGCGTGAGCGCAGCTTTCGTCGCGGCGCCATCATGGACGGCTTAGGTGCGGGCTTGGGTGCGCCACTTGGCTTCGGGCGCGCCGTCTCGTTCTTCTGCTCCGTCGCGGCGGACTCATTGGTGATCTCTTCGGAGCCTGGCCGTGCGGGCGTGGCGGCCTGCGCACTCTGGGGAGCGACGGTTGCCGGGGTGGGATGGCCGCCGGGCATGTTGGCAGGACTCGGGGAGGTTGTCCGTGGGGTCGCCGTAAATGCGGTTTCTGCCTCGGACGGTTCGACGCAATCATCGGCGTCTGCCTCTTCGGTGTCTCGTTCCTTTGCGGTGCTCTCGTCCTTCGAAGGGCTTGCCGCGGCTTCGTTGTCCGGGGCGTCGGTGGTGGCGGTATTGTTGCCATCCGTTGCGGCGGAGTTGTCGCCTTCGGCCTGGGGCACCGGTGCGCCAGGCGGGCACTCGTCGCCCTCGTCCTCCTCCGTCGACTGGTAGGAGCGAATGACTGGTGGCAGCGGGCCTTCGAGGACCTGGAGTTCCATAGCGTCCGCGAAGTCCTCGCGCGGGTCCAGGATGGTTGTCGAATCGCAGGCATGGCGGAGGGCGGAGGACATGGAGTCCCAGCCGAAGCCGTAGAGGTGCACGCGGATTCCGTTGTTGATGGCTTCTTCGACGCCGGGGATCATGTCCGCGTCGCCGGAGACGAGCACAAAGTCGGTCACGTGCTGCTGGATAGCGGTGACCACCATGTCAGCGACAAGGCGGGTGTCCACCGCCTTCTGTGTACGGCGCTCACCCCACTCGATGAGCTGGCCCGTGCGAAGCTGCACACCGTCGCAGGTGCGCAGTGCGCGCTGGTAGCGGTGCGGACCTGATTCGGGGATGCCGTCGTACCAATTTTGACGATGAACTGGGTGGCCTAGTTGGCCTTCCACCATGTGGCCCAAGGTGGCTACTACCTCGGGGAGATCGATTTCTAACTGCGCGCGAGCGCCCGTTTCCCAGGAGTTATAAAAGCTGGCCAGGAGGTATGAGGTGTCAACAAAGACAACTGTGCGTTCAAGCATGACTCCTAAATTCCGTTCTAATTGTTTTTAAATAAATTTTGTTACGCCTCCAGTGTGCCTTATTTGAACTCAGTAGTCGATGTCCGTCCCACAATTTCGGTGTTTATCCCGGTTAGCGGCGGTGGTGGTGACGGATTTCTCACACGCATGCACCTAGCTCTTGCATAGTTTCGGGGGTGGTTATATGGTTAGTTGCATGAGTAACTAACCGAGTAACTCATGGATAGCGTTAACGAGAGGGAACATGGACAACTCAACGCAACCGTTGTTCCGGCAAATCGCCGCGCTCGTGGAGGACTCCATCGTGGACGGCTCCTTGGAAGAAGGGGCCCAGGCGCCATCCACCAATGAGTTGGCAGCCTTCCATTCCATTAACCCCGCAACCGCCCGGAAGGGGCTGAATCTGTTGGCCGATATCGGAGTACTGGAAAAGCGCCGGGGCCTGGGCATGTTTGTCGCCCAGGGTGCGGTGGACAATATTCGCTCGCGACGCCGTAGTGACTTCGCTGCGGAATACGTCGCTCCGCTCATTGATGAAGCCGTCCGGCTGGGTTACGAGCGCGAAGCACTGCACGAGCTATTGGACCGTGTTGCTGAAAGCCGAGGGATGTACAAATGAGAAACGACATCAATACCACCCATGCCAGTGAATCCACCGCCGTTATCGCCCGCGGGCTGCGTAAGAGCTACGGCAAAAAGGAAGTACTCACCGGCGTCGATTTCGCCCTCGAAGATGGCCAGATTTATGGCCTGCTCGGGCGCAACGGCACCGGCAAGTCCACGTTGCTGTCCTTGCTCGCCGGCCAGCTCAAGCACACTGCCGGCGAACTGCAGGTGTTTGGCAAGCAGCCTTTCGATAACGCTGCCGTCATGGATGAGGCGGTCTATGCCGGAATCGACGTCCCGTATCCCCCCACCTGGTCACTGAAGAGGGTCCTCCAGGTCGCGGCCGCCCGTTTCCCGCACTGGAACGCGGCCGAGGAGAAGGAGCTCATTGACGCCTTTGAGCTGGACCCGCGCACCAAGTATTCCAAAGCCTCGCGCGGCCAGCGCTCCATGGTCGGCATCATCATCGGCCTGGCGGCCAACGCGCCGCTCACGCTTATCGACGAACCCTACCTCGGCCTTGATGTTCGCAACCGGGAGGTCTTCTACCGGGCGCTGCTGCGCTCGCAGGAGGCCAACCCGCGCACCATCGTCATGGCCACCCACGACCTGGGTGAGTCCGCGAAGGTCATCGACCACTACCTGCTGCTGGGCCGCGACGGCACCATCTTTATGGACATGGACGCCGCGGACGTAGACGCCGCGTTCGTCACGGTGACCGCCAGCAGCCTGCCTCGCGACGTTCTCACTCTCGCGGTGCACTCCGAGGGGATGCCTGGACAGGAGCGCGCGGTGCTCAAGCGCGAGGCGCTCGACGCCCTCGCCCTCCCCGAAGGGGTGGCCGTTCACAACCTGCCTATCGACGAGGCCCTAGGAGTCTTCCTGGGCAAGGATTGGGGTGGCGGCGATGACGTTTAAACTGATTCGCGCCCATCTTTCCCAGCTGCGGTGGATGTGGCTGCTCCTCGGTTACGTCCTCCTCGTTGCGTATGCCATGACGGCGGCCAATCAATTCTTCGTTGAAGGCAATATCTCGATTGGCTTGGCGGTGTGGACAGCGACAATGCTGTTTATCTGCATCATGATGTTCTCCCCGTCGGCGATCAACGCACGCGCGTTCGGATTACGGCGGACCGTGTTTCTCAAAGCAGCACTGGTCGTCAGCGTCGTCGTGCTCCTGCCGGTCCTAGCAATGGCTGTGTTCAACGGGGGCCTCGTTCCCAGCGGGGGCGGGTGGCTGATTATTGGACTGACGCTTCTCCTCACCGCCTTGTGGGCATGTTTGTCCTACTGGCAGGTGCCTACCGCGCGAGCTGATGAAAACAAGCTGAGCTCCTTTTTGGCTATCGGTGATGTCGAGGTGCTTCCTTTCGGTCCGTTGGCAGTGCGTCTGTTGGTGTATCCGCAGATTCTTTGGAGTGCGGTGTTCGCCGCCGTGGTGGTCATCGTGACGGAATTGACACCCGTCGATTCCCCGCTGGGTGCGTCGTACGCGGTCCTTTTCATCGCCATGGGCGCTTCCGGTGTCCTCACCATCAGTCGAACTCTCGCCACATGGCAGGCTTTCGGCAAGACCCGACGGGAATGGATGCTGGTGACTCTGCTGACCGGCCCGGCCATTGCGGCCGTCTTCGCGGCACTGCTCGAGGTGACGCTATTCCCCGAGTATGGAGGCCACATCACCCTATTGAGCGTCATCACCGCCGTCATGTTCGTTGGTCTCTCGGGTCTCAGCGTCTGGGTCACCTTTGCCGCCATGTTCGCCGTGGCGTTGCCCCTGTCGATGGCCATCGGCTTCGTTGACGGGGCAGCAATCTCGACGCCCATCTTCATCGCGTATGGCATCCTCGCGGCGCTTACGCTCATTGTCTTCTTCGCCACCGCCGGGCGCGGTGTGCGGCCGGCCAAACAACTGTCAACCAATGGACTGAGGAGCAGCAACAATGCACGCCGTTAAAGCAACAACCATGCGCGCTGGATACGGCGCGGGAGCGGTGCTTGAAGACCTGGACTTTACTTTGAGGCCCGACCAAACTCATGGGCTCATCGGCCCGAACGCCGCGGGCAAAACCACTGCGCTGCGCGCCATCGCGGGTCAGGTCCGCGCTAGCGGCCTGGAGGTCTTCGGCGAGAAACCATTTGATAACCAATCCGTCATGGACCGCACGATCCTCATGGGCATTGATGCCCCGCTCGTCGACGGCTGGAGCCTGAAGAAGCTCGCCGCCATCGGCGCGGCGCGGTGGCCCAACTGGGACGATGGCATCCTCGACGAGCTCACGGAACGTTTTGAGCTGCCGCTGAAACAAAACTACTCGGGGCTCTCCCGCGGCCAGAAGTCCGCGATGGGCATCGCGTGCGCGTTTGCGTCCGGATGCGAGCTGGTGTTGTTGGACGAACCGTACCTGGGACTCGACGTCGATAAGCGCCGGGAATTCTACGACGTCCTGGAGCAATTCCGCGGCACGCGCACGATTGTGGTGTCCACCCACCATGTCAACGAAATTGCTGGCCGCCTGGACACGGTACTGCTCCTGGGCAAGGATGGCGCCACCATTGCCGGTGGGGCGGAGGAATTCGCCAACAATATCCTGGAGCTCGCCGGCCCCGGCGAGCTTGTCGACGCCCTGGTGCAAGACCTCACAGTTCTCCACCGCGAGGAAGGGCGCCTGGGTACCCAAGCGATCGTCGACATGCGCGGGCACAGCGACGATGACATCATCGCGCTTTTCGACGCCGCGCGTGCCCAAGGGCGCGTCCGCGTCAAGGAAATCACCCTGGAAAACGCCGTGTGGGCACTACAAGGAGGTGGCCGCCATGACAGCGCCGACCTATAGCAAGGCCGTCACCCCGCGGCGAAACGCCACGTCGGACCTAGCGATTGCACGGCACCTGCTGCTCACGCCATCGAGCCTGACGTACGGGACTCTATTTATGCTTGTCGCCTTTTTATGGACGGGAACCGACCAGGTGTGGCGCGATGCTGGCGCAACGGTGATGTTGGGACTGTGGGTCTGGGGAGGCGGCAAGGAACCCGCGGTCTACCGCGTGCTGAACCTGGGCACCGGGCACATGGCCCTGCATCGCCGACTCCATGCGTTAGTAGCGGCGATGTTGACGAGTGTGGCCTTGGTCATCAAGTTCTTGATGGGGAGCCCAGCGCCCTGGTGGGTTCCTGTCATCGTGGGATGTTGCTTCCTTGCGGCGATGGTGTGGCCGGTATCCGCGATTGATTACCGCTCCACCGATGAACGGGTTCAAGACATGGCTACGAACACCAGCGGTAAAACCACACTCCGTAGCCTTGGGCTGCCCGCGACACCCTTGGGTCAAATCGTGTGGGCATCGCAAATTCGCGGCTGGATGCTTGTGTGGGCCGTCATTGCCGTTGTTGCCGTGATCGTGTTCTTGGGTAGCGCGATCTGGGATTCCGTTGAGATAGCTATCCCGGCGGGATCAATCGCAGTTCTTTCTGGATCGACAGCGATGTCGGCATCAATGTTTTCCGGTTTTAGGGAGTTCCTCACCTTAGGCGGCACGCGCACGCAATGGGCGACCCACACAACGCTGGTCGGCATGGTCAACGTGGTGCCCACCGCGTTGTTGTGCGGAGTTCTTGCCTTCTTTCGAGCTGATGCTGGGCAGATGGTGCCCATCGTGCTCCTGGCACTAGTCACGCCGACTATCGCAGCGCAGTTCAGCATCGCGACTGTAAGAACGGTCTTCTATCCGATTCTGGTTGGGGTTGGCTTCATCGCGCTGATTGCCGCGCGTTCGGAAGGCGTATTCGGTGATGGAGTGCTTATCGGTGTGGCGACGGTGCTGTTTGTTTCAAACTTCGTGGTGCTGCGCTGGATGGCGCGCCGGGCCAACCCGTGGACGGGTGGACTCGAGAACTTCTTTGGCTTGAAAAAGGGCGCCTAAACCGGTGCATTAACAACCCATGTTTTTGTGTGTTGTGCTGGGGATTTGTGTTTGGTTTGTGTGGTGTGTAAGTTTATCTAGGTCAGCGCGACCGACAGCGCCCCACAGGAACTGATTGTTTCTGGTTGTGTGGCGGGAGGAAAACAGGTGCTGGCCAAACACTCGCTTATCTTCTTTGTGGTGGTTTTGTGCCGTCATGGGGTTGTGGTGTGGTGACGTTGTCTGAGAACTCAATAGTGTGCCAATGTACTTTTTTATTTTTTGTGTTGTTGCGCATGGTGTGTTGGTGGTTGTGGTGTGTGCCGGGTGGCGCTTTTTGATGAGGGCGTTACTGTAAACATTTAAGTGTTTCATTGGCTGCATTGTGATTTACTGATTTGCATTTGTGTGTGATGATGTTTCTGGCCCTGTTTGCCCCGTCGGGTGGGGGTCAGTTTTTGTAGTATTTTTTGTCAGCTACATGGGCATTCTGCGGCTTTTGGTTGTGGGTGTTTGTGTGGTTTGTCTTATTTTGGTTAGGTTTGGGCTTTTCACGAGCCTTTTTGTGGAGAGTTTGATCCTGGCTCAGGACGAACGCTGGCGGCGTGCTTAACACATGCAAGTCGAACGGAAAGGCCTTGCTTGCAAGGTACTCGAGTGGCGAACGGGTGAGTAACACGTGGGTGATCTGCCCTGCACTTCGGGATAAGCCTGGGAAACTGGGTCTAATACCGGATAGGACCATCGTTTAGTGTCGGTGGTGGAAAGTTTTTTCGGTGTAGGATGAGCCCGCGGCCTATCAGCTTGTTGGTGGGGTAATGGCCTACCAAGGCGTCGACGGGTAGCCGGCCTGAGAGGGTGGACGGCCACATTGGGACTGAGATACGGCCCAGACTCCTACGGGAGGCAGCAGTGGGGAATATTGCACAATGGGCGGAAGCCTGATGCAGCGACGCCGCGTGGGGGATGAAGGCCTTCGGGTTGTAAACTCCTTTCGCTAGGGACGAAGCTTTTGTGACGGTACCTAGATAAGAAGCACCGGCTAACTACGTGCCAGCAGCCGCGGTAATACGTAGGGTGCGAGCGTTGTCCGGAATTACTGGGCGTAAAGAGCTCGTAGGTGGTTTGTCGCGTCGTCTGTGAAATTCCGGGGCTTAACTCCGGGCGTGCAGGCGATACGGGCTAACTTGAGTACTGTAGGGGTAACTGGAATTCCTGGTGTAGCGGTGAAATGCGCAGATATCAGGAGGAACACCGATGGCGAAGGCAGGTTACTGGGCAGTTACTGACGCTGAGGAGCGAAAGCATGGGTAGCGAACAGGATTAGATACCCTGGTAGTCCATGCCGTAAACGGTGGGCGCTAGGTGTGAGGGACTTCCACGTCTTTCGTGCCGTAGCTAACGCATTAAGCGCCCCGCCTGGGGAGTACGGCCGCAAGGCTAAAACTCAAAGGAATTGACGGGGGCCCGCACAAGCGGCGGAGCATGTGGATTAATTCGATGCAACGCGAAGAACCTTACCTGGGCTTGACATACATCAGATTGCCGTAGAGATACGGTTTCCCTTGTGGTTGGTGTACAGGTGGTGCATGGTTGTCGTCAGCTCGTGTCGTGAGATGTTGGGTTAAGTCCCGCAACGAGCGCAACCCTTGTCTTATGTTGCCAGCATTTAGTTGGGGACTCATGAGAGACTGCCGGGGTTAACTCGGAGGAAGGTGGGGATGACGTCAAATCATCATGCCCCTTATGTCCAGGGCTTCACACATGCTACAATGGTCGGTACAACGCGCAGCTACATCGTGAGGTGGTGCGAATCGCTGAAAGCCGGCCTTAGTTCGGATTGGGGTCTGCAACTCGACCCCATGAAGTCGGAGTCGCTAGTAATCGCAGATCAGCTACGCTGCGGTGAATACGTTCCCGGGCCTTGTACACACCGCCCGTCACGTCATGAAAGTTGGTAACACCCGAAGCCAGTGGCTCAAACTCGTTAGGGAGCTGTCGAAGGTGGGATCGGCGATTGGGACGAAGTCGTAACAAGGTACCCGTACCGGAAGGTGCGGGTGGATCACCTCCTTTCTAAGGAGCATTATTATTTTTTATTCCTGGCATGTTGTGTACACGGTTGTGTGCGGGGGTGTCAGGTGTGGTGGTTGAGTGCCCGTGTGTGGTGCTGCTGCCGTTATGTAAATCGGGTGGACGCATACCCGGTGCCTATTGTGGGGCGCTGTAGAAGCAACTTTTTACCTGCGTGCTGTTGTGCAACGTTTTTGATGCAAAAGATAGAAGTTTTGAGTGTGTTGGCATGCTGTTGGGTG
This sequence comes from Corynebacterium incognita, assembly GCF_014217255.1. Taxonomy (NCBI): domain Bacteria; kingdom Bacillati; phylum Actinomycetota; class Actinomycetes; order Mycobacteriales; family Corynebacteriaceae; genus Corynebacterium; species Corynebacterium incognitum. The sequence continues at coordinate 1,123,050 of NZ_CP059404.1, read as the reverse complement.
TCTGGGACATGCGTTTGTGTGTTCTGGTTGCCGCATCATTGAAGGTGGGCTGCTTGTGGGTGGTCTGGTTTTTTGGTGGTGTGGGTGTTGTGTGAGAACTGTATAGTGGACGCGAGCATTACAAACACATATGTACTGGTTCTTTTGTGGATTGGTGGGTGTGTGTTTGGTTTTGTTTTGTAGTGTGTTTTGTTTGTTTTTTTAATCAAGTGTGTTTATCTTGTGTGTTTGTTGTTAAGGGCGCATGGTGGATGCCTTGGCATGCTAAGCCGATGAAGGACGTGGAAGGCTGCGTTAAGCCTCGGGGAGTTGTCAATTAAGCGTTGATCCGAGGATGTCCGAATGGGGAAACCTAATCATCTTTGTGGGTGGTTACCTGCATCTGAATTCATAGGGTGTAGGGGGTAATGCGGGGAAGTGAAACATCTCAGTACCCGTGGGAGAAGAAAATAAATTTAATGATTCTGCTAGTAGCGGCGAGCGAACGTGGATGAGGCTAAACCGTGTGTGTGTGATACCGGACAGGGGTTGCGCATGCGGTGTTGTGGGGTTGTTGCGTGCATCATCTGTTCGTGGTGCGTGTGGTGTGTTGTGTTAGGTGAACTGGCTTGGAATGGTCGACCGGAGTGGGTGAGAGTCCCGTAGCTGAAGGCATGGCAGGCTGCATTGTGATTGTCCCCGAGTAGCAGCGGGCTCGTGGAATCTGCTGTGAATCTGCCGGGACCACCCGGTAAGCCTAAATACTTAGTGTGACCGATAGTGAATTTAGTACCGTGAGGGAATGGTGAAAAGTACCCCGGGAGGGGAGTGAAATAGTTCCTGAAACCATGTGCTTACAATCCGTCAGAGCACCTGTTGTGTGTGATGGCGTGCCTTTTGAAGAATGAGCCTGCGAGTCAGCGGCATGTCGCGAGGTTAACCCGTGTGGGGTAGCCGTAGGGAAACCGAATCCTAATGAGGGTGTTGTCAGTGGCATGTTCTGGACCCGAAGCGGGGTGATCTACCCATGGCCAGTGTGAAGCGATGGTAAGACGTCGTGGAGGCGCGAACCCACGTAGGTTGAAAACTGCGGGGATGAGTTGTGGGTAGGGGTGAAAGGCCAATCAAACTCCGTGATAGCTGGTTCTCCCCGAAATGCATTTAGGTGCAGCGTTGTATGAGCTTGTTGGAGGTAGAGCTACTGGTTGGTTGAGCGGGACTATCATCTTAGCAATGTCAGCCAAACTCCGAATGCCAGCAATTTGTGTTATACAGCAGTGAGACTGTGGGGGATAAGCTTCATAGTCGAGAGGGAAACAACCCAGATCGCCGGTTAAGGCCCCTAAGGGTGTGCTAAGTGGAAAAGGATGTGGGATCGCGAAGACAGCCAGGAGGTTGGCTTAGAAGCAGCCATCCTTGAAAGAGTGCGTAATAGCTCACTGGTCGAGTGGTTCTGCGCCGACAATGTAGTGGGGCTCAAGCACACCGCCGAAGCCGCGGCAACAATTTTATTGTTGGGTAGGGGAGCGTCGTGCATGATGTGAAGCAGTATCGTAAGGCGCTGTGGATTGTGTGCGAGTGAGAATGCAGGCATGAGTAACGAATTGGAAGGTGAGAATCCTTCCCGCCGGATGACTAAGGGTTCCTGGGTCAAGTTCGTCTTCCCAGGGTGAGTCGGGACCTAAGGCGAGGCCGACAGGCGTAGTCGATGGACAACCAGTTGATATTCTGGTACCCGTATTATCGCGCCCATGGTAAAGCATTGATACTAACTACCCACAAACCACACCTGATCACCTTCGGGTGTGTGGTGTGGTGCGTGCGTAGGGCCTGATATGTGGTCCAAGTGATGGGGTGACGCAGTGGGGTAGCCAAGCCGCTTAATGGATTGTTGGTGTAAGCGTGTAGCTGATGGCATAGGTAAATCCGTGCTTGTTAGGTAAGACGTGATGCGTAGCCCTAATGGGGTGAAGTTGGTGATCCCGTGCTGTCGAGAAAAGCCTCTAGCGATGTGGTGATACGGCCCGTACCCTAAACCGACACAGGTAGTCAGGTTGAAAATACTAAGGCGTTCGGGTGAACTGTGGTTAAGGAATTCGGCAAAATGCCCCCGTAACTTCGGGAGAAGGGGGACCACATACTGTCAACACCTTTTCGGTGGGCAGCGGTGTGTGGTCGCAGAGAATAGAGGGAAGCGACTGTTTATCAAAAACACAGGTCCATGCGAAGACGTTGAAGTTGATGTATATGGACTGACGCCTGCCCGGTGCTGGAAGGTTAAGAGGACCTGTTAGCCAGTAATGGCGAAGCGGAGAATTTAAGCCCCAGTAAACGGCGGTGGTAACTATAACCATCCTAAGGTAGCGAAATTCCTTGTCGGGTAAGTTCCGACCTGCACGAATGGCGTAACGACTTCTCTGCTGTCTCAACCACAGGCCCGGTGAAATTGCACTACGAGTAAAGATGCTCGTTACGCGCGGCAGGACGAAAAGACCCCGGGACCTTCACTATAGCTTGGTATTGGTGTTCGGTTCGGTTTGTGTAGGATAGGTGGGAGACTATGAAGCTATCACGCCAGTGGTGGTGGAGTCGCAAGTTGAAATACCACTCTGATCGGATTGGATACCTGAACCTTGGCCCATGATCTGGGTTGGGGACAGTGCCTGGTGGGTAGTTTAACTGGGGCGGTTGCCTCCCAAAATGTAACGGAGGCGCCCAAAGGTTCCCTCAGCCTGGTTGGCAATCAGGTGTTGAGTGTAAGTGCACAAGGGAGCTTGACTGTGAGAGAGACATCTCAAGCAGGGACGAAAGTCGGGACTAGTGATCCGGCACCAACGTGTGGAAGTGGTGTCGCTCAACGGATAAAAGGTACCCCGGGGATAACAGGCTGATCTTCCCCAAGAGTCCATATCGACGGGATGGTTTGGCACCTCGATGTCGGCTCGTCGCATCCTGGGGCTGGAGTAGGTCCCAAGGGTTGGGCTGTTCGCCCATTAAAGCGGCACGCGAGCTGGGTTCAGAACGTCGTGAGACAGTTCGGTCTCTATCCGCCGCGCGCGTTGAAACTTGAAGAAAGCTGTCCCTAGTACGAGAGGACCGGGACGGACGTACCTCTGGTGTGCCAGTTGTTCCGCCAGGAGCATTGCTGGTTGGCTACGTACGGAAGGGATAACCGCTGAAAGCATCTAAGCGGGAAGCCTGTTTTAAGATGAGGTTTCTTTTGAGGTCCCCTAAAGACTATGGGGTTGATAGGCCAGACCTGGAAGCAGCGTAAGCTGTTAAGGCTACTGGTACTAATAGACCAAAACAAACACCAAACAACACTTGGTGAAACAAAAAACAACAAAAACATGACAAAACTTGTCGCACGCGTCCACTATGCAGTATTTGACACAACACCACCAGAAACACACCCATAGTGTGTGTCCTGAAGGTTTGTCGGTGGCAATAGTAGCAGGGAAACGCCCGGCCCCATTCCGAACCCGGAAGCTAAGCCTGCTCACGCTGATGGTACTGCACCCGGGAGGGTGTGGGAGAGTAAGTAACCGCCGACACTACAACATAAAACAACTCAATAAACCCAAAAGAGGCCCACGGCACACCACACAGCGTGCCCTGGGCCTCTTCCCCCTTTTTTCTCCTACCCACACCCCGCCAGGCCGACTGGATCGTGCAAAAACTACTAGCACACATCATTACAGGTACCCGCACAACCAAAAACCACAGAAAACGCACAATGTCTTACCGGGGGTTTGTATCTTTGCCTGGATGAACACTGTGCGAAGGGCCACCCATAAGTGGGTGGTTGTACTTAATGGGAGACTGTGTGCCTGTCGGAGGGGGGGGGTTCGGCGAAGCGAACGGGTTTTGTGCAGGCGAGCGCTTCATACGGCATTGAAATTACAACGCGGTGATTTTCTCTTAATTGAGCTCGCTCTTATATTGGCTGCTCAACTGTGTAACAAGTGGGAAAGAAATGGATATTGTTTAAGTAGTGTCGGTCACTTGGAGAAGTGGAATCCGCAATAGTCACATCCATTGAGGGTGCGCCGGCAGGTCACATCTACGACAATGACAGGAGCTTCACGTGAAGAACTCACTCCGCCGCAATCGGTTGGTCACTGCGTCAGTCGCAGTAGCCGCTACCGTATCGCTCGCTACCAATTCCGTTGTACCGGCCGCCGTGGCCGAGTCCGCCGACTCCTCTGCATCCTCGCTGTCTAGCATTGGTTCCTCTGTCGACGGATCTTCTGATTTCTCGACCTCGAGCCTCTCTGGCGGCGGTTCTTCCGACATGGGCTGCGTAGCCGTCGGTTCTGCCATCGGAATCCCGCTGGTCTTGCTTGCCCCGCTGGCGCTTGCCGGTGACCTCAACATTCCTGGCGTGGGTAACGTCTCGGGCAACATTGAGCGCCTGAACACCAACATGCAAAAGCAGCTTGGCATCCACAACCCGCAGTTGGCCGGCATGGCTGCTGACCTTGAGTCTAAGCTCAATGGCTACGGCACCAACACCGGCCAGGTGTTCGGTGGTGCAGCCGCACTGCTGTTGGGTGCCGGTGCAATTGCTGCTCTGGCATCTGCTTGTGGCGGATCGTCTGACGGCTCCAGCACCCCGGTGCTTCCAACCCCAGAGGAGACCACCTCGGAAGTTCCGACCACTGAAGAGCCGACCTCTGAGGAACCAACTTCTGAGGCCCCGACTGAGGAGCCAACCACCGAAGAGCCCACTCCGGCGCTGCCTCCGGTTGAGGCTTCCATCACCCTGGACGGCGCGATGGTGGGCAAGGACGCTACCGGCTCCATCACCGTGACCGGTGAGGGCTGGACCCTGAAGGAAGTAAAGGGCCTTCCTGAGGGTCTGAAGGTGGACCTCGCTACCGGCACTATCACCGGTATCCCGCTGGTGGCGGGAGCCGCTACGGCGACCGCTGTTGTGGAGAACAACGGTGAGACCAAGGAGATTCCGCTGAACATCGATATCGCTGATAAGCCAGTCGAGGAGAACACGCTGGACATCGTTAACGCTACCCCGGACGGCCTGCTCGCCACCTCCAAGAAGGTGACGCTGGAAATCACCGGTGTTCCGGAGGGCGAAGGCTTCACTGTGACCGGTCTTCCTGATGGCTTGACTGTGGACGAGGCAACCAAGACCCTGAAGGGCCAGGTGCACCTCAACGATGCCGGTTCCTACGACATCACCGTCACTACCGATAGCGGTGCGACCGTGACAAAGACTTTCGCCTTCGCTTGGGCTCAGAACGTGGACGGCTTTGCCAACTACCTTGGCTCCGATTCTCTTGCACAGGCTGACTACCCGACGGATCGTCCGTTCGAGTTGACCTACACCACGCCGACTGGCGAGACTGTCACCGAGACCTACACCTACAACGGGTCCGCGTGGGTGGACCAGGACGGTGACAGCGCTGAGCTGAAAACCCAGCCTTACACACTGACCGTGTACAACAGCGCTGGCGAGTCCCGCAGCTTCGAGGGCATCTCCGGCCAACGTGTGCTGTTTGGCTTCGAACTTGGTCGTTTTGTTCGTAGTTAGCATCCAGCTGCGCTAACGGCCCGATGGTCCCCGGGTACCCACCCGGGGACCATTTTTTGTGCGTCAGATTCTTTGCTTGTTCGGTTGTTTCATTTGCGTGTCAATAGGTTACACAAATAATAGGTGACATCTACTGCGGGTGACAGTAATGTGGTCTTGGTCACTCAATGCGAATTGTGTGTTGGGCGCGGGCGTACGAACATTGTTTGTGCCACGCACAGTGAAAGCGGCCGGCTATAAAGCAGCCCGTTTGGTCGCACTTTCATTCTTGCTCCTCATCTTTGCGGGGGGCGTTGTTCTTATGCTGCCTATCTCGAGCGCGACGGGCGAGCCCACCGGCTTCATCCACGCGCTGTTCACGGCCACATCCGCTGTGTTACTAACGGGCGTGGTGATGGTGGACGCCGCCACGCATTGGTCGCTCCTGGGGCAAGTGGTCATCGTGCTGCTCATCCAGGTGGGTGGCTTTGGAATCATGTCCCTGACCTCCCTGGCGGGATTGTTTATCTCCCGCAAGGTGAGCCTGCGCTCACGGCGGCGTGGCGCGGCACCTTTCACGCGGTCTCTGCCTTCAATAACGCCGGGTCCAGCTTGTACAGCGACAACCTCATGGGCTTTGCTAGCGACTGGGTTTTCCTCGGTGCGATCATGTCTGCGCTGGTGATCGGGGGCCTGGGCGTGTCGGTTGTCGGCGAGCTGTTTCGTCGCGTGATGGCGCGGTGGGCGCGCTCGCGCGGTGCGGACACGGTTTCTCTTCCGTGGTGGTCCGTGACCACCCGCGTCACGCTGGGGATGACCGCGTTCCTGATGGTGGTCGGAGCGCTGGCCATCAGGGCGTCGGAATGGATCCGCTCGCTCGCACATCTGCCACTGCATGGCAAGCTCGTCTCCGCGCTGTTTCAAGGCGTGACGCCCCGCACCGCGCGCTTTAATACCATGGACTACGCCGACATGTCGCCGTTGTCGCTCATGATGACTGACGTGCTCATGTTCATCGGCGGCGGGCGTGACGGTGGTGGCGCTAGGCGTCGGAACGCTCCTTGTCTGGGACCCGGAGTTCACCACGGACCAGATCACTCTGGAGGTCGTCTCGGCGTTTGGCACCGTGGGACTGTCCACCGGCATCACGGCACACCTCAGCAACGTCTTGGCGTTGGCGCTCGTGGCGACAATGTACCTGGGGCGCATCGGTCCCATCACGCTGGTTGCGGCGCTGGCGGCAAAGTCGGTAGTCAGGCGCTTTGACTACCCCGAAGAAAGGCCTTTCATTGGCTAAGAAAGATTCCTTCCTCATGGACACCACCGGTCACCGTCATCGGGTTGGGGCGATGTGGCACCTCCCTGGCCTCGGAACTCGTGCGCTGTGGCAATTGGGGCTGGATGAGGCGCAACGCATTGTCGTGGCCATCGGCGGCCACCTGGGGGCCTCAATTCTCACTGCGTCCAATCGGATAAGCACGCCCGGATCCTGGAGCAGATCGGCGTGCATCACGTCATCCGCCCTGAGCGTGATACCGGTCGTCGTGTTGCGCACCTGCTTGGCGGCCGCTTCCAAGACTTCGCCGAGGTGGACGAGAGCTACGGGGTGAGCAAGCTGAGCCCGCCGCCGTGCGTGCTGGGGAAGCCGTGGGATCCGGAGAGGCTGTGGCGCAACCGCCAAGTCCAAATCGTGTCCGTACGTCGCGGCAATGGCGAGTGGCTGCCGGCGGTGTCGGGGATGGAATTCGTCTCGGACGATCTCATCGTGGCTGCTGGAGCCCCGGCCAAACTGGAGGCGTTTACGCAGTCTCGCCGGGGTGTTCGTTCAGGCGATCCAGTAGGTCCAGCGGCGTGGTGAAGCTGCGGTGCTCGCCCGTCACAGGATCATCGAAGGCGATGCTGCGTGCGGTGAGGTGCATGGGCAGGCGCATGTCCTCGGCGTCGACAGGAAAAGTCACCGGGTAGACCGGGTCGCCCAAGATAGGGACCCCGGCGGCCAGCATATGCAGGCGCAGCTGGTGCGTCTTGCCGGTCCGCGGCGCGAGTTCGTAGCGCGCCAATGGTGGGCAGGGGCCGTGGACGGCCTCGACGAGGGCTTGCTCGGCGTCGGAAAGCGGAGTGATGGAGCGGCAGGCAGTAACAGCGTTGTGTTCGCCGTCAGTGTGGTTGTGGCCTTGGATTTCGCCCGGCACCTTGGTCATCCGGGAGGTCCATGTGCATGGAGCCTGGACCTCGCCAAGCGGGGCGATGGCCTCGTAGGTCTTGGTTACGGCGCGTTCGGCGAAGAGCCGCTGGTAGGCCCCACGCACCGCGCGGCGCGTCGTGAAGACCAAGATACCGCTGGTGAGGCGATCCAGACGGTGCGCCGGGGCGAGCTCGCTGTTACCGGTGGCCCGGCGCAGGCGGACGGTGGCGGTCTCCGTGATGTGGCTGGCGCGCGGCATGGTGGCCAGGAACGGGGGTTTGTCCACGACCAGGAGGTTTTCGTCCTCGAAGACGGTGACGATGGAATACGGGACAGGTTCCTCCGGCGCGGGGGTGCGGTAGAAGTAGACGTCGCTGTGCACCGCAACGATGTCATCGGGGCCGAGTACCGTGCCGTCGCGAAGCACGACCTCCCCGGCGCTAAACCGGGCGCGCACCGCCGCGGCATCGTCGGACGGGTGGCGGTGGCGCTGGGACATGACGAGCTCAAGGATGAGGTCTTCCGCCCTGGTAGGGCCCATGTCCGGGGTGACCCGGGCGCGAGTGGGGTTAAGTCCGTCGCGGATAGGGAGTGGCTGTTGTAAGATTTTGCCCATGAATTTTAACGAGATCCTTGAACCGGTCATTGAGTTCTTCTCCCATGGTATCGGTGCCATCATCGCCGAGGTCGCTAAGTTCCTCTACCACTTCGCCTACCCGTCCAATGCTGAGGGCGCGACGCCGGTGGAAATCCCGAAATAAAGGGCAGACAACTGCAACGCACCCTGTCCCCCTAAAAGAGCGGTATAGGTCGAATATCACCAGTATGGGAAAGGTATAACCGGTATACTTGTAGGTGTAGAACAAAAGAAGAGTTTTTCACCGAACCGATACTTGTAAGGAGATTCGGCCATGGCACACGAGGACATTGTTGTCGTAGCAGTAGACGGCTCGGAGGCATCAAACAACGCAGTGCGGTGGGCGGCGAACACCGCACTGAAGCGCGGCATCCCGCTGCGCTTGGCTTCCAGCTACACCATGCCGCAGTTCCTGTACGCGGAGGGCATGGTCCCGCCGAAGGAGCTTTTCGACGACCTGCAGAACGAGACCTTCCAAAAGATCGAGGACGCCCGGGCCATCGCACACGAGGTAGCCCCGGATCTCAAGATCGGTCACACCATAGCCGAAGGTTCCCCCATTGACATGCTGTTGGAGATGTCCAACGACGTCACCATGATCGTCATGGGCTCCCGCGGTATGGGCGGCCTGTCCGGCATGGTTATGGGCTCCGTGTCCGCCTCCGTGGTCTCCCACGCGAGCTGCCCGGTGGTCGTCGTCCGCGAGGACAACCACGTCACCGCCGACACCAAGTACGGTCCCATCGTGGTGGGCGTGGACGGCTCCGAGGTATCCGCAAAGGCCACCGAGTACGCTTTCGCCGAGGCGCACGCCCGCGGCGCGGAGCTGTTGGCGGTGCATACCTGGATGGACATGCAGGTTCAGGCTTCGCTTGTCGGCCTCTCTGCTGCGCAGCAGGAGTGGGCCGAGGTGGAAAAGGAGCAAGCTAACCTGCTCACCGAGCGCCTGGCACCGCTGGTGGAGAAGTATCCCGACGTCGCCGTGCGCAAGATTATTGCCCGGGATCGCCCGGTGCGCGCGCTGAGCGAGGCTGCCGAGGGCGCGCAACTGCTCGTGGTCGGTTCGCATGGTCGTGGCGGATTCAAGGGCATGCTGTTGGGATCCACCTCCCGCGCGCTGCTGCAGGCGGCTCCGTGCCCGATGATGGTGGTGCGCCCAGATTCCGACTAGGTTCTGGCCGGGTTCCGCCGTGACAGGGGTGCATTAATGAAAAAGTTATAGCGCCCCGTGACCTGCATCGATACCGTGTACCGATGCAGGTTTTTGCGTTGTGGGCTTAGCACGGTTGCGCAATAGTCGGTATCGTTGTGACACGTAAACAAAACCTACTAATTAATTGGAGTGATTTACTGTGTCTTGGATTGCTTGGATCGTCATCGGTGCTATTGCCGGCTGGTTGGCTGAGAAGATTATGAAGCGCGACCACAGCATCTTCGTCAACATCATCGTTGGCATTATTGGCGGTATCTTGGGCGGCTGGATCCTGCAGCTGTTCGGTATCGGTACCGGCTCCGGCTGGTTCGTTACCCTGATTACCGCTGTGGTGGGCGCTTGCCTGCTGCTGTGGATCGTCGGCCTGGTCACCAAGCCGAAGGGCCGCGTTTAACCCGCACCCTGCACTAGCGTGAGCTAGTTCGAGCTCAAGGCGCGCTCTCCGTGGGACACCACGGGGGCGCGCCTTTTGTGTTAACTATGTGTACTAGGCTGTCTATGTCAGAATATGATGAGGTCTAGACAGAACAAGGATGGAAGGGACACCGTGGCCGCTGCACCCGCTAAGAAATCGCGCCGGAACCGCCCGGCGCCCCGAGTGCGCCTACTCGAGTCCGCCACCAACCTGTTCATGATGGAGGGCATCCGCGTCATCGGCATTGACCGCGTGCTGCGTGAGGCGGACGTGGCCAAGGCCTCGCTATATTCCCTCTACGGATCCAAAGATGCGTTGGTCACCGCCTATATCGAAGCCATGGACGAGCAGTACCGCAAGGACTGGACGGACAAGGCGGTGCTCATGACCGATCCCATCGATAAGGTCCTAACCTTCTTCGACATGGCCATCGAGCAAGAGCCGGTGAAGAATTTCCGCGCCTCCCACTTCAAGACGGCCGCCAACGAATACCCCAACCCGGAAGCCGATTCTGAGCGGGAGATTGTTGCCGCGTGCCACGCGCACCGCACCTGGCTGCTGTCCACCGTGACGGCCCTGCTCAACGCGAAGAATGGTTACCCCTCGGAGACCCAGGCCCGCCAGATTATCGTCCTACTTGAGGGCGGCTTGGAAGGCGCGCGCCTGGATCACAGCGTGGAGCCACTCATGACCGCCCGCGAGATGGCGCGCACGCTGTTGTCCGTGCCACCGGCGGACTATTCCATCTAACCCACCGAGGCTCGCTGTAGCGGTGACGGCTACCGCAGCGGATTAGTCGGCGCTGGGCTTGTCGACGTCGCCAGGCTGGGCGACGGCGTTGTCTGCGGCCTTGCCTTGGCTCGCGGCCTCGCGTTGCGCCTTTTTCTCGGCAATCTCAGCCTGCCGTGCCTTGAGGCGTTCGCGGCGGATTTCCGCGCGCAGTTTGTTCTGAGTTTTCTGCAGCTCGCGCTTACGCGCCTTGTGTGCTGCCAGTTCCTGCTGGCGCTGTTCTTCCTCCGCCTTGATCTCCGCGCGCTTGGAGGAGCTCAGGAGCGCACGACGCTTGCGGCGCGAGAGGTCCTTCCTGTCCCGGCGGGCCTGCTTGAAGCGCTCCAGCGAGCCCTTGCGGTGCTCGTGGTGCTCGTCTGCCAGTGGCAGCTTGAAGTGCAGCAAAACGTTGAAGAACAGCGTCTGGATGAGCGTGTACAGGTTGGAGGTGAACCAGTAAATGACAATCGCCAGCGGGACGGGGCCGGCGGTGGCCAGGTTCCACAGCATCCACGGGAAGAAGACGACGCCGAGGATGATCATGACGTAGTACATCCGGCGCATGATGGTGTTGGTGAAGTCCATCGTCCAGTAGCTGCGGTACAGCGAGGCCATCATGTTGATAACCGTGAAGATGATGGCGGGGACCAGCAGGGGAAGGATCGTGTTGTAGACCTGTTCACCGGTCACTCCCATGGATGCCGCCCAGTCGTCAGGCATGGCGGGGAAGGCGGTGAGGGGGATGCCTTGGTAGACGGCTTCGCGAAAGCTGGCGATCTCCTGCGGGTTCAGCGCGCCGACGTTGGCGTCAGCGCCGTGGTTGTCCGGCGATGCCATGTACAAGATGACCCGGTAGAGGCCGATGAAGACCGGGAACATGATAAGCGGCGGGATGCAGCCGGCGGCGGGTTTGAAGTTGTAGCGCTTGTTGAGCTCCCGGATGGCGTCGTCACGCGCGGCGACCTCCTCTTTGGTGGTCGCCTCGGCGTAGCGGGCCTCGATCGCTTCTTTTTCTGGGCGCATGAGCGCGCTGACACGGCCGGAGCGGATGGACATCCAGGTAATAGGAGCGATGAGGGTGCGCACAGTAATGACTAGGAGGATGATGGAGATAATCCAAGAAGCGGAGTTACCGAGGGAGAAGACGTTGTGGAGCAGAAGATGCCACGCCTTCATGATCCCGGAGACTGGGTAATTGAAAATTTCTAGCATTCTGACGGTAACCTCTCTATATAACAGCTAAATCGTACTTCGGTGAAGGAAGTCCCACGCTATGACCCACCGCAAGCCCCAGTCGCGCCCGCGGCGCAAGGCCACGGTCTCCTCCGTTTTCGGGGAGATCATCTTGACCATCGGCGTCCTCATGCTGCTTTTCGCTTTCTATGAGTCCTATTGGACCAATATCGAGGCCGGGAAACAACAAGACGAGGTTAATAGCGCGCTGGATGATAAATGGGTGGACGACGGGCGTCGGGTGAACCCGCGCCAGAAGCTCAACCCAGAGCTCGGCGAGGCCTTTGCGCGCATGTACATCCCGACCTTCGGTTCGGACTTCCACTTCGCCGTGGTGGAGGGCACCAACGACGCCGACCTGTTGCGCGGCCCGGGCCGCTACCAGGACACCCAAATGCCGGGCGAGGAAGGCAACTTCGCCGTCGCGGGCCACCGCGTGGGCAAGGGCGCGCCATTCAATGACCTGGACAACCTCAAGTCCTGCGATGCCATCGTGGTGGAAACGCAAACCGAGTGGATCGCCTACCGTGTGCTTCCTCTGGGTGACAACCGCGAGGCAGAAGCTGCGAAGTGTTTGAGTGACAAGCAGGTGGAGAAGGTCGCCTCTGGTGCCTACGCCGGGGTGCAAGGCCGTCACATCACGTTGCCTGGCGATGTCAGCGTGCTGGACAAGATCCCCGGTGCCGGCAAGGACGCGAAGGCGACGGAGCGCCTGCTCACCCTGACCACGTGCCACCCGCAATTCTCTAACGCGGAGCGCATGATTATCCACGCCATTGAGGTAGATTCCGAGGCGAAGACTCCGGGCGAGCGCCCGGCCGTATTGGAGGAAAACTAATGTACGCGTTCATCTTCCGGCACCTGCCCGGCCCGACCGCGCTCAAGGTCATCGAGGCGCTGTTGCTGCTGGCGCTCGTGTTCTACGTGCTCATGGAGTACGTGTTCCCGTGGGTATCCACGATCATGCCGTATGCCGACGTCGCAGTGTCCTAGAGCTCTGTCCTAGAGTTCTAAGTTCTTGATGGCTTCCTTGGCGATGAGCTCGGCCTTGACGGTCTGCAGCTGGTTGGACCACACGGCGACGGTCACGTTGCCCTTCTGCACGGCGTAGACCGCGCGCTCGTCGATGACGCCGCGGCCGCCGGACCAGCCTGCGGGTTCTTCGGCGGGTTCGGTCTGCTTGATCGGCGCCGCCCAATCCACGACCTCGATGGCAGCGTCCTCGTCCGGCATCTCGCGCACCAAGACTACTGCCTGTGGCTCTTCCGGGTAGGACCAGATGAGGCACGCCGGGGTGTCAAAGCGGTTGTCCACACCCTGGTAGGTGATGCGCTGGCCGTTGGTCTCGGCTACCCACTGCGAATCCAAGTAGGGGCACTCGCCGTCGGCTTGCTTCTCGGGGAAGGTATCCGCCGGCAGGACGTCGGCAGCAGGCTGTGCCGCGCTATCCGTCGCCCCGTCGCCCTTGTCGGCATCCGCGCCCTTCTTGGCGGCGGTGCTGGCGGACGCCGCGTCGGAAGTGGGCTCGTCGGCGGCGTCGCTGCCGAGGGCGGAGCAACCAGAAAGCAGAAGCGTCGCAGCGAGCACGCTGGCGGCGCTGGCGGCCTTGGCAGTGGGGACGGAGGCGGAGTTCCGCAGGCGGATTCGTGGGGATAGGCTCATACGCATGACCACTAGCTTAGAGGAAGAATTCAGCGACTCCGAAGTGTTACGCAACGGTGTCCACGTGCTCACCGCCACGCTGCTGATGGTCACCGCAGGTGCCTCGCTGCAGTTGGCGCTGGGGCCCGGGGTGCTGAATCTCTTGCTGGTGACGGGCTTCGGTGCGCTGTACTTCGCCGGCTCCGCCTACATTGATAAATGGAACGACCCGGCGAAGACCGCGTGGCTGGTCATCCTCACTGCCGTGTGGACAGCCGACATCCTCGTCGCCCCAGTGGCCATCTACCTGGTCTTTGCCCTGTACTTTGTGTATCTGCAGGTATTCGATGATGTCCGCGGTGTGCTCGCGGTCATTGTGGCTACGTCCATGTCCATCGGCGTGCAGATCCCCCATGGGCTCACCCTGGGCGGAATCATGGGCCCGGCAGTCTCCGCGGTGGTGACCATCGCGATCTTCTTCGCCTTCCGCACGCTGGCGCGGGTCAACGCGGAACGCGCGCAGCTCATCGAGGAGCTCATGGCCACCCGCAATCAGCTGGCGGAGACGGAACGCAGCGCGGGCGTCAACGCTGAGCGCCAGCGCATCGCGCACGAAATCCACGACACCCTGGCCCAGGGCCTGTCCTCGATGCAGATGCTTTTGCACGCCGCGGACCGGGACATCGCGAAGATCGCCGACGGTGCGGATGCTGACAGCAAGATTGACGTCGAGGCGGTCAACGCGGGCGTCGACAAGGCCCACGGCCGCATCGAACTCGCCCGCCGCACCGCCGCGGAGAACCTGCAGGAGGCGCGCGCCATGATCGCGGCGCTGCAACCGGCCGGCCTGCAGCAAACCTCACTCCAGGGGGCGCTGGAACGCATGGCGGACGGGTTCGCGGGGGCGGGAGAGATGGAGATCGCCGTGGATATCGAGGGCGAGCACTACCAACTGCCCATGAAGGTGGAGGCTGCGTTGTTGCGCATCGCGCAGGGCGCGGTGGGCAACGCCACCAAACACTCGCAGGCGAAGAAGGCGCGGATCACGGTGACCTACGAACCGGACCAGGTGCGCCTGGACGTCGTGGATAACGGCGTCGGGTTTGCGCCGGAGACGCTCGCCGAGCGTCCCACTGGCTTAGGCCACATCGGGCTGGACGCCATGAAACGCCGCGCGGCCGAGCTGGGCGGCGAGCTGACCGTGGAATCCACCCCGGGCCACGGAACGGCGGTGGCAGGGGGGGGGCCGATGACGGAGGGGCTAAACTGATGAGTCGAATGCCAAACTTTAGTTGCAACCGGGGAGGGGTGCGCCGATGATCAGGGGTCTGCTCGCAGACGATCATGAGATTGTCCGCCTGGGCTTACGCGCCGTGTTGGAAGAGGCGGACGACATCGAGGTCGTGGGTGAAGTAGCCACCGCCGAGGCCGCCATTTCCGCGGCGCAGGCCGGCGGCATTGACGTCGTGCTCATGGACTTAAGGTTCTCCGCCGGGGTGGAGGGCACTCGGGTGATGAACGGCGCGCAGGCCACCGCGGAGATTCGCCGGTCTATGCAGCGCCCGCCGAAGGTCCTGGTGGTCACTAACTACGACACGGACGCGGACATCCTCGGCGCCATCGAGGCGGGTGCGGTGGGCTACCTGCTCAAGGACGCCCCACCCGCGGAATTGCTGGAGGCCGTGCACTCTGCGGCCGAGGGAGACTCGGCGCTCTCACCGATCGTGGCGGACAAGCTCATGACCCGCGTGCGCACCCCGCGCACGTCGCTGACCCCGCGCGAGCTGGAAGTACTGCAGCTGGTGGCCTCCGGCGCGTCCAACCGGGACATCGGCACGGAGCTCATGCTCTCCGAGGCCACCGTCAAGTCTCACCTCGTCCACATCTACGACAAGCTGGGCGTACGCTCGCGCACCTCCGCCGTGGCGGCGGCCCGCGAGCAGGGGGTTTTGTAGCCGGAGGCTATAAAACCCGGGAAACGCTACAAAACCGGGAAATTTACAGGCGGTTGATCCGGTTCTGGATGTCCTGGGTCACGGAGTCGATGTCGCGCTGAATGGAGTGGTGCGCGCGGCGACGCTGCTGCGGGGTCATGAACTCCGCGTTGTCGATGGCCGCGTCAATTTCATCGAGTTGATCGCGCACGTCGCGCTGGTAGCCCAGCGGCAGGCTGGATTCCTTGAGGGAATTGCGGATTCCCTGGGTCTTGGCACGCAGCGGCGCGCCGTGACCGGAGAACTCCGCCATCTGGTCCGCGGAGATGCCGGCGCGCTGTGCGCGGCGCTGCTCCAGGGCCTCGCGGCCGGCGGTGATAGCGCGGTAAGCCAGCGGCAGCAGCAAGGGGGCCGCGGCGCGGGCGGCACCCGCATAGCGCTGGACGTTCGCCTTGTTGAGCCTGCCAGTTTTGATGCGATCGAGCTCCGCCTTGGCCATCTTCAGCTCGTGCTTACGCTTGGCCTTGAGGTTCTTCTTCTCGTCCTTGAGCAGCTGCTTTTCCTGCTTGGCCAGGAGCTTCTGCTGGCGCTCCTGGGCCTTGTTGGCAGCCTTAACCTCGCGGCGCACGCGCTCCTTGGCGGCCTTGATCTCCGCGCGGGCTTCGTTGCGGCGCTTGCGTAGCTTCTTCAGGATGCTCATGGTGTATTCAGTGCTCCCTCGTTCATCAATCTTTATTGGTGCAGTTTTTACCTTCCCCAGAGTACCTGGAATAAGGTGGGCAACGAGGGATATGCGTGGGATAAGGTAGGCACGACGTGAATGACACAATTTCAGCCTCGGATGTGGTGGGGTGCCGCTACCGGCTCGCCCAGCGCCGCGCGCACCCTGATATTCCCCGCACTCCTGCCGCGCAGGCGCGTGCGGATCGCTTCGCCGCCGCCCGGGAGCTCGTGCTCACCAAGCTACCCACCAAGCGCGGGCCCGGGGACGGGAGCGCCCTGTTCAAGCGCGTGGACCTTGGCCCCCTGCCCGCCGATGATCCGGAAGCGCGCTTCCTCGAAACGCTAGAGGCCCTGGCCTCCGGCGCCACGCTGATCACCGGCGCGGTGCTCGAATCCACCGCCACCACGCCGACGGGCCCGGTGCGCTACTCGGTCAACGTGGATATCCTGCAGGCCACATCGCCAGTTGAGTCCGTTGCGACTGGCTCCCGCGCCTACCTGCCGATTCTGGTGAGCAACCACCGCGCCGCCCGCGCGCACGCCACCATCACTACGCCCGCCGTGCCCACCCATCGGCTGGGGCTGTCGGCGCCGCTGCCCGCGCCGTACAAGATCCGCCATCACGTTACGGACGGCTACCGGCTGTCCATGGCGGTGCGCGTGCTCGACGAGCTGGGCCTGTCCACCGGCAGCGGCGGCGTCATTGGACAAGACCGCGACCGCGTTTTCTTCACCACCCCGCACCCCAGCGCTTTGGACGACGCGTTGGCCGCGCCCACCCCTGTGGCACCGCGCCGGGTCAAGGAATGCGCCAGCTGCCGCTTCTGGCAGCTATGCGAACCGCAACTTCAGGCCGCGGACGAGATCTCCTTGTTCCTCCCCGGCGACCGCGCCCGCGCCTTCCGGGAGCAGGGCATCGATACGGTCCAGGGGCTTATCGACGCCCAGCTGGGCGAGCCCTCCACCTTGGCCCGCGCCTGGCGCGAGGGCACGGTGGCGCTGCGGCGCTCGGATGCTGCGGCCATCGCGGCGTCGCTTCCGCGCGCCGACGTCGAGGTGGACGTGGACATGGAGGCCTACCTGGACCAAGGCGCCTACTTGTGGGGCGCGTGGCACGACGGCACCTATCGCGCGTTTGTCACCTGGGAGCCGCTCGGCGGTAAATATGAAGCCGCGAATTTCCGCGAGTTCTGGGAGTGGTTGCAGAACCTGCGCGACCAAGCCCACGCCGCAGGCAAGACTTTCCGGGCGTATTGCTACTCCAACCACGGCGAGAACCATTGGATGACCATGTCCGCCCAACGCTTCGGCGACCCTACCCTGCAGGAGGTTAAGGATTTCCTGCACTCAGAGGAGTGGGTAGACGTTTTCGCCCACGTCAAGCGCCACCTGGCGGGTCCTTACGGCCTGGGCCTCAAGGTCATCGCGCCGGTGGCCGACTTCGAATGGGAGGACGAGGGCTTCGACGGCGAGGCCTCCGTCAACGCGCGACGCCACGCCATGCACAGCGAGGACGCGGCGACAGCGGAGGATATCCGGGAGCGCATCCTCCGCTACAACCGCGATGACTGCCGCGCCACCGCCGCCGTGCGTGAGTGGCTGCGCGCCGGTGCTCCGGGTGCTCCGACGTTAACGAGTGAGACCTAGGAGGGGCCGCCCAACCCGCCGAATAGGGCGAGGAGCAGTGCGAGCGTCGCGACGCCCGCGGTGACCTGGCCCCAGGGAGGGGAGGCGGCGTCGTCTTTGGCGGGGCCTGCAGCCTCGCCGAGCAGGACCGCCTTCTGGGCGCTGACGGAGCGCTTGATGAGGACGGGGAACACAGCGAGCGCGGCGAGGCACAGCATGGAGGAGGTCACGGCCAGCCAGGAATAGGTGGTGGTTAGCCAGATGAGCAGGCCGCCGTTGATGAGCGTGGCGCGGTATAGTCCGGCGCGGTTCATCTCTTTGAGGCCTGCGCGCACGGCCTGCGGGCCGCCGCCCATCGTGGTGGGCAACAGGTAGCTCATCGCGCCGATGAGCAGCTGCGCCGCGAAGCCCACCAGCAACGGCAGGGTGGGAAGTTCCACGGTGGCAAGGCCGTCGCGGGCCAGGATGAGGCGGACCCCGAAATGCACGAGCGCCAGGGTGAGCCAGGTGATGGCCAGCAGCACCGAGACGGAAGGGTAGTTGATGCGATCCCGGGGGTCCTTGAGCACCGCGCCAGTGAACTGCAGCCAGAGCTGCCAGGACGCCACCCAGCCCGCGGCGTAGACGATGACGCCGACACCGGCGACAGCACCGACGTCGGCAAGCGCGCCGCCGGTGGCCATGACTAAGCCGAAGGCTTGCAGGCTGAGCGTGAGGCTGAAGCGGTTGGAGCCGCCGCGTGTGCGCCAAATAGCGGGGAACAAGATGGTCAACGAGGCGGCCGCGGCGATGCCCACGAAACCCAGAATGTTCAGCGCGATATGCGCGAGTAGCAGGCGTTCATGCCACGGCGCGTCGAGCCCCATGGCCAGCAGCGCGCCAAGGATTGCGCCCAGCGGCAGACATAGCGCGGAGACCACGTAACCCAACACCACGTTACGGAAGCGCTTGTCCGCGTCGAGGGCGCGCCACTGCCGCAGCAGTGATACCCCGTGCCAGCCCACCACCACGGCGATGACGGTGGCGCCTAACTGGGTGAGTATCCAGTGCTTATCCCAGGTCTCGTGGAGGATCTGTCCCATGACGGCGATGACCACGCCGCCGTTGAGCGCCCAGATGCGGCGCAGCTGGCCCGGGCGGGTGGAATCGGGGAGTGTGGATTGGGTGAATTTCTCGGTGAGGTGCTGGGACCACACCACAATCGAGTTGGTTACGATGCCGAGGGTGAACATGTGGATGAGCACCCAGCGGTAGTTGGGGATGATGATGTGTACAGAGCCGAGGACGATGAACAGCGCCATCCAGTAGATGATGGGTTTGCTGGCGCGGCGGTGCCAGGACTTGGCAGACCACTCCTTGGTGGGCAGGCGCCCCGACTTTTTATCATCCATAAGTATTAACCATATCCCCATGATTTGTACGGGTCAATGAGTGTTAAAGATGGTAGGTGGTGCTCAAGCTGCTGTTCGTCGTAGCGCCGCCGCCAGGCCCACCAGCGCCAGTAGCACCACCGCGAGGCTTAGAATGAACACCCACCACGGGGAGGCGCTGAACACCGGGCCGGCCGCCGCGCCCAGCACCGAGGAGCCCAAGTAGTAACACAATACGTACATGCTGGAGGCCTCCGCGCGGTCGCGGGTAGCTAGCGCGCCCACCCAGCCCGAGGCGGTGGAATGCAGCGCGAAGAACGCGCCGGTGAACACGACCAGGCCCACGAGGGTGAGCCACAGCCACCCGGTCACCATGAGCAGCAGGCCCGCCAGCATGCCGACGGCCGCGGCCAGCAACGTGGTGCCGCGCCCCAGGCGCGCGACCACGTTGCCCGCCTGTGCGGAGGCCACCGTGCCCACCAGGTAGACCAGGAACACCCCGCCGACGAGCGCCGGGTGCAGGCCGAAGGTATCGATGAGCCGGAAGCCGATGTAGTTATACAGCGACACAAAAGTGCCCATCGCCAGAAACGGCGTGATGAAGAGCATGACCAGCGCCGGGGTATGCCAGTGTCGATACATGGCCTCCCACTCGTGGCGCAGGGTTAGCGATTTGGGTTCGAAGAATTTCTGCGCCGGAAGCAGCCACCACACCGCCGCGGCCATGAGCAGGCCCAGCACCAGCGACGCCGCGAGCGCCACCCGCCAGCCGGCGGCGTCCACCAGAACGGCGGGCACGATGCGCCCGGTCAGCCCTCCTAGGGAATTGCCCGCGATATACAGGCCCATAGCCTTGGGCAGTGCGGATTCGTCAAGCTCCTCCGCCAGCCACGTCATGGCCACCGCCGGGGCGCCGGCCAGCAGCGCGCCCTGCGCACCGCGCAGCGCGATGAGCAGGTAGATGTTGTCCGCCAACAGCGGGGCCAGCAGACCCACCAGCGCCGCGGCCACACATGACGCCACGAGCACGCGGCCGCGGCCAAAGCGCTCGGAAAGGATGGACAGCGGCACCACGCACAGCGCCAGCGCGCCCGTGGCCGCCGAGACCGTCAACGCGGTGAGCGTCGGCTCGGCCGCAAAATAGTCCGCGAGCGCTGGCAGGATTGCCTGCGTGCAATACAACCCGGAAAACGTCGCCAGTCCCACCAGCAGCATGGCCACGTTAACGCGCCCGTAGGCGGGATCGCCCGGACGCAACCCACGACGCCTAGAAGCCACTGAGATCAGAACGGGTGACGCAGGTACTGCGCCAGCAGCGCGTCGCCGTCCTTGGCGGAGATGGCGGGTACGCCCTCGCGGTCGGTGCGCGCCGGGCCAACGAGGGAGGACGCCGTACCGTGGGAGAGCACGTGCTCGGTGGGGGTGAGCTCGCGGATCGCCACGCCGCGCACAGCGGTGGGGTGCTCTGCCACGAGGTTGCCGTAAATCAGGGGATCGTGCTGGCCGTTATCGCCCACCAGGATCCATTCCAGGTCCGGGTAATCAATGAGCAGGTTACGCAGCTGCACCTTCTTGTGTTCCTGCCCGGAGCGGAACAGTCCGGTCGGGGTCGGACCCCAGTCGGTGAGCAGCAGCGGGCCCTTGGGTAGGCCCTGCTCCTCGATGAACTGCACCAACGTGTCGTACGTGTTCCACGCGCCGGTGGACAAATAAAACACCGGCGCATCGGGGTCGTCGTGAAGCAGTTCGTTGTAGAAGCGCGCCATGCCCTGGATCGGCTGGCGGGCGTTGGTGCGCAGGAACCAGGAATTGTAGGCGGCGTGGAAGGCACGCGGCAGGTTGGTCACCATGATGGTGTCATCGATGTCGGACACCAATCCCAGCTTCTGTCCTTCCGGGGTGACCAGCACCTCGGCCACGACGTCCTCGGCGCCCTGGGCGCTGACGGTGACCTCATTCCACCCGGTGGGCAGGCCGTGGTCGTCCACGGTGACGTCGAAGTAGCCGTTGGAATTGGTCAGGGTCTGCACTTCTTGGCCGTCCACGTGGACGGTGACGGGCACGTCACCCACCTGCACGGTAAAGAACTGGCGGTAACCGCGCTGCACCTCGTTCTTGGGCGCCTCCGGGTTCTCCATGAGCACGCGGCCGATGACGTGCACGCGTGCCGACGTCCCGTAGCCCCGGTAGGCCTGAATCACCGGCGTCCAGCCGGACTTCCGGGCGCGCTTCACGCCCTCAGCGTTCAAGAATTCTTCGGCGTTGCGGATGACGTCTTTGATTCCCATGCGAACCAGGGTACTGAAACTGGACGCCATTGGTTCTTCGTTCCAAGCAGGATTGTTATGACGCTGAGAATCGGCCCCTAGGATAATGCTCGAGATTCAAGTCTGTGGACCTATCGTTTCTATCGGCTAGGGAGTGTGATTATCGGCGAGCTACTACGAGCCACAAGAGGGAAAAACCTAGAATGGCTATCCACACATAGGGCTGGGCCTGCCACGCAAGTCCGAACAAGCACACGGTAGCCACAATGTCGCGCGCTGCGATGATCACAGAGCTACGTGTAGCGGGGACCATGTGAAATGCCGACAGACAGCAAAGAACTACGCATATTGCGAAAGCAATGCCGTAAAAGACCCAGAAAACGGTCGTGGCAGTTTCCGCCATTCCAGTGAGACGACTGATGTGCATCCCAAGTGCGATGCCACCGATAAGTACAGGGAGGAATGCCCGGTAAACTGAGTTTTTAGACTTCATGTCGGTACCCTCATCTCTCCGGACTGTTACGCGCTTACTCAAGCATGGTCTCAATTGGAGGGAATCCCCATTGTGCGTAGAAAGCTACGCCTTTCCCTTGCGCTATTGCTCCAACGATCGTTGCCGCCATGTCAATGAAAAACTATACCGAGAAGGGCCACGCCTCCGGAGAGTACTGATCCGATTGAGCCACCCATCGCGCTGGAAACAGCGACCGTCGCGGCGGCAAGCGCAACAAATGCTCCCCACTAGCAGGAAGCTGATTTCTCAGTTCAACTAGTGGGGAGCGGTTTCATTGAAGGCTTACTTAGCGGACGCCTTTGCGAAACGCTCTGCAACGTCCTCCCAGTTGAAGACGTTCCAGACGGCCTTGACGTAGTCGGCCTTGACGTTCTTGTACTGCAGGTAGAAGGCGTGCTCCCACATGTCCAGCATGAGCAGCGGGGTGAAGTCAACGGAGATGTTGCCCTGCTGATCGGTCAGCTGCTCCACGATGAGGCGGCCAGCGATGTGGTCGTAGCCCAGCACAGCCCAGCCGGAGCCCTGCAGGGAGGTAGCCACTGCGGAGAAGTGAGCCTTGAACTTCTCGAAGGAACCGAAGTCGCGGTTGATAGCCTCAGCCAGCTCGCCGGTTGGCTCGCCGCCACCGTTCGGGGACAGGTTCTTCCAGAAGATGGAGTGGTTGGTGTGGCCACCCAGGTTGAAGGCCAGGTTCTTGGACAGCGCACGGATGTTGTCCGGGTTGGCCTCGCCGTTGCGCTCCGCCTCGAGGGCCTCGAGGGCAGCGTTGGCACCAGCGACGTAGTTAGCGTGGTGCTTGGAGTGGTGCAGCTCCATAATCTCAGCGGAGATGTGCGGCTCCAGTGCGTCGTAGGCGTAGTCCAGTTCCGGCAGTTCGTATACAGCCATGATTATTCAAATCCTTTCGTTCGGGTACGCCACCCATCATAGGCACGTCGGGACATTCTGCAAGGAAGTTTTGTAAATGAAATAAAATCGTGGTCGGGCTTCCCGATGTCCGCGGCGGGGAGTAGATTGTCGGCTAAGGACAGTCAAGCCAGTCAAGCAAGGAGTTGTGCCATGTCGTGGATGTTTATGCCCGCGCCGACGTTGCTCGCGGTGGAGGACGCCCTGCCCGGGCGCGCCGAGCCGGTGTTGGCGCAGCCGCAGCCACACACCGTTCTAGGCACGCCCATTACCGGGCCCTGGAAGGACGGCCAGCGTGTGTTGTACGTGGCCATCGGCTGCTTCTGGGGCGCGGAGAAGATGTACTGGGAGATGGAGGGGGTGGAGTCCACCTCTGTGGGTTATGCCGGCGGCGTGACCGTTAACCCTAGCTACTTCGAGGTCTGCCGCGGGGTGACCAACCATACCGAGACCGTCGCCGTGGTCTATGACCCGCAGCGGGTGAGCCTGCGCGAGCTGGTTGTGGCCGCGCTGGAGGCGCACGATCCCACCCAGGGCTTCCGCCAGGGCAACGACGTGGGCACCCAGTACCGCTCGGCGTTTTATACCGTGGGCTCGGACGTGGCGTCGGCGGCAGAGGAAGCCGCGGAGATCCGCGAGCTCGTGGACGCCTACGGCGTCAAGCTTGCCGACGCCGGGTTCGGCGCCATCACCACGGAGGTCATGCCGTTGGCGGACACGGCGTCGCAAAGCTATTTCCTGGCCGAGGACGAGCACCAGCAGTACCTGGACAAAAACCCCAACGGCTACTGCCCGCACCACTCCACCGGCATCGCCTGCGGATAGCGGCCGGCGGCTAGTGGTGTGAGCGCAGACACTGCGAAACCTTGGGTGAACGGGTAGAACTGAAAGACGTGAGCAAGGGTGAAGAAAGCGGGCGGCGCCGTGGAGGACGGCGCCGGTTGACGAGGAGGAAGCTCTTCGGTGGCACTTTCCTCGCAGGCGCGGGTGCCATGGCCAGCGCTACCCTCAACCCCGGCAACGCCAATGATCTGCAGGTCATGGGCGATGCGGAGCTGGACAAGCTCCACCAGCCGCAGCCGTATACCGTGGCCGAGCACCACCCTTTCATGCATGGAGTGGCCTCCGGGGATCCGCTGCAGACCTCCGTGGTGCTGTGGACCCGCGTGACGCCTGCGTCGGAGTGCGCGCCCGGAACCGGCGTGGGCGAGGACGTGCAGGTGACCTGGGAGCTGTGCGAAGACCCGGAGTTTAGCGGGCGCGTGCGCCGCGGGGTGACCACTACCGGCCCGGACAAGGACTACACCGTGCACGTGGACCCCTTCGAGCTGGAGCCGGGAACTGAATATTTTTATCGCTTCCGCTTCCGCGATGCCACCTCCGCGGTCGGACGGACCCGCACCGCGCCGCGGAAAACCTCGCGCCTGCGCTGCGCGGTGACCAGCTGCGCCAACTTCGAGGCCGGGTACTTCGGCGCCTACGGCGATATCGCCCGCCGGGCGCGCGCCGGGCACGTGGACGTGGTGCTGCACATGGGCGATTACATCTACGAATACGCCTCGGGCGAAGCCCCCGGCAAGCACGGCGTGGTGCGCCCACACGTGCCCACCTGGACCATCACCACGCTGGCGGACTACCGCTCCCGCTACGGCCACTACCGCCGCGACGTCGAGTTGCAGGCCGCGCACGCGTCCGCACCGTGGGTGGTGACCTGGGACGATCACGAAATCGCCAACGACGCCTATGAAGCCGGCGCGGAAGAACACAACCCGCACATCCACGGCACGTGGTCGCAGCGCCAGTCCGCCGCGATGCAGGCCTACTTCGAATGGCTGCCGGTCCGCGCCCCCAACCCGAGCAAAGGCGGACACCTGTACCGCTCGTTCGGTTTCGGCGACCTCGTGGACCTGCACATGCTGGATCTGCGCACCTACCGCAGCGCGCCGGGCACCATGCGGCCCAAGCGACGCGACGAACACCGCACCATGATGGGCACCGAGCAGTTCCAGTGGTTGTCCATCCAGCTGGCCACCTCCACCGCGCAGTGGAACCTCGTGGGCACCTCCGTCATGGTGGCTAACCTCAACGTCGTGGGCCTGGACGAGGACACCCGCAACCCGCTGACCAAGCTGGTGGGGGAGACCGTGCCGTTCAACGCCGACCAGTGGGACGGTTTCACCGCCGACCGCGCCCGGCTGCTGGAGCAGATCCAGCGCAGCGAGCAGCGCACCGTGTTCGTCACCGGGGACATCCACTCCGAGTGGGCGATCGACGTTGAGCACAACGGCGAGCACGTCGCCGCGGAACTGGTCACTTCCTCGGTCACCGCACCCAACCTCGACGAGTTCTTCAACCTGCCCGAGGGCAACGCCATCTCCCGCCGCGCCGAGCGCTACCTCCGCGGCGCTAACCCGCACGTGGGCCACGTGAACCTCGACGCCCACGGTTACGCGCTGCTCGACGTCACTGAAGACAACATCACGTTCAGCTGGCGGCGCGTGGAAGACATCGCCGTGGCTGGCTCCGCGGTGACCACGGCCGGCTCCGTCACCTACGACGGCGCTTACCTCCAGAACTGATCCGCGTCCACGAACTTCTTCATCCGCCCCGCGTAGCGGTGGGTCAGCGGCGCGCGGGCCTGATCCCCCAGCACGGCCTCCCAGTACCAGAACATCTCGGCGTAATAATTGTGGCCGTGCCCGCCGGGGACGTTGAGAGAATTGATCTGGTCCAGCCCGATCTGCCAGAAGCTAATGAACGGAATCCAGCGCACGCCCGCGAAGGTGTCCGAGTACATGGTGGCCGGGGCCTTGATGCCGCCACCGCCGGGCTCGCGCATCCAATCGGGGCGTCGCCACGCAAGCTGCGGCTCCCAGTGCACGATCGGATCGGAGGCGTGCTGGGCGATGACCACGCGGGGCGACTGCCACGGCTGCTGGTAGGAGCGCCCAAAGGCGTCGTGGCGCAGGTGCGCGGGGTTGATGACGAAACGGGTGTGCCGCCCGGCGTCGACAAGCGGGAGGCGCTCGAGCGAGCCGCGGGGACGCTGTAACGCCAGTGTGCGCACTAATGTGGTAAACCGCGGCGGGCCCGTAAACACCGCGCCATCGCAGACGTCGTAAAGCTCTTCAATGTCCTCGAACATGTCGAGGATTCCGTAGGCGCCCAAGGACTCGCCGGCGAGGTAGAACTTCGGTCGATTTTCCTCCGGCATGGAATCCAGGCGGATGCGAATGGCACGCAACAGCTCCCGGGTGGCCTGAATGGGGATGTCCTTTTCCATGACGTAGCTAAACGCCGAGGGCAGGTACGAGTACTGCACGGCTACCGTCGCGCAGTCGCCCGCAGTGAGGAACTCGTACGCTGAGATGCCGTAGTTGTTGATCCAGCCCGAACCCGACGAGACCTGCATGACCAGGGTGTTGCGGTGGAAGGCGCCGGTGCGTTCCAGCTCGGACATGGCGCGCCGGGCCGCCTCCCGCGGCGAGCGGCCGGGAACCAGGCCGATGAAAATGCGGATGGGTTCGTGGGTCTCTTCGTATTCCATCACCGCCGCGATGTCGCGGGCCCGCGGGCCCTTGGTGAGCATGGCGCGGCCCTGCGAACCCACCGCCGTCCACGACTCGTACGACCACGGCGAGCCCGAGCGCTCCGGCTCCCACGGCATCTGCGAACCGGGGAAAACGCTGCGATTGACCGCCGCCGCGTTGATACTGGCGCGGTGGAGGAAGCGCCGGATCATCACGTGGTCCGCGAACTCCCAGGCCAGAATGCCCACGCCCGCGGCGGCAATCGGCCAGGCCGCCAGGGCGGGTAGCCACACGTTGAGGCGCTTGCTGAGCTGGTCCACGCTTTGCTGCGTGGCCTCGCCGAGCAGGAGGAGCGCGCCGTAACCCAGCGTGCCTGCGGCCAGGCCACCTAGCGCCTGGGCGGGGCCGCGATTGTTTTCGGTGCCCACCAGCTCCGCCTGGTTCTGCTGCCGAAACAGCGCCGCCACGCCCTGCGCGGCGCTCATCCCCGCGATGGCCCAGTGCAGGCCACGCTTGATCGGGGTGGTCACGCGATCTTGCGGGCGGAGACTGGCAACCCGCAACCCGCGCTTGAGCGCATAGGCGCTGGTGGCAGCCGCCAGGTGTCCGAAGCTCTGGCCCACTGCCACGTTCGCGGCCGTCACCCACCACGGCCGGGGGAGCAGTGACGGCGATACCGCCGCCCACGTGGCCAGCTCGGCGCCTAACAGGCCCGCGGACATATTTCTTGGCAAGCGGCGCCTCGAGGCCATGCGCACGCCCGGGGTGAGGTCGGCGAAGATCTCTACACCAACGATGGCGCCCCGGAGCACCGCGCTTGCCGCCTGCAATGTCCCGCGGCGGAGGAGGGATGGCAGCGAACCCATGCCCACCAGTGTGGCAAAAAAGATCTTGCCGTGCAGGAATGCCTAGCGCGGGGCACAATGGTGGCGTTAAGAGACAGATTGAGGAGGCAGAACCGATGGCAACCATGGATAGCGCCGCAGCCCTGGCGACCATCGACGCGCTTATCGACGACCTGCGCGCCAGCGCCGACGAGCACCGCGCGCTCATCGACGCCGTGCACCCCACCCACCGCGCCGGCGCCGAGAACCTCGTGCATTACCAGACACTGCGCGAGCACGACCTGCGCCCGCTGCAGGCCGCACTGACCGCCATTGGGGCGACCCGCCTGACCTCCACCGAGCCGACCGTGCTGCCCAAGCTGCAGGCGGCACACAACATCATCAAAGCGCTCACGGGGGCGCCCGCGCAGTTCCCCATCGAACAGGTCGGCGCGGCGCTCGCGGCCGCCGATGATCAGCTAGAGGACAACGCCACCGCCCTGCTCGGCGACGCCGACGAGCAGTCTCACTCCCGCATCATGGTCACCCTCCCCGCCGAGGCTGCCGAGGACCTGGACCTGGTCCGCGGCTTCGTGGACGCCGGAATGGACCTGGCACGCATCAACTGCGCGCACGACGACGCCGAGACGTGGAAGAAAATGATCGACAACGTGCGCACGGCGGCGGACGAGGCCGGGGTGGACATCAAGATCTCCATGGACCTGGCCGGGCCCAAACTGCGCACCGGGGCCATCGCCCCGGGACCGGAGATTTCCCGCGCGCGCGTCACCCGCACTAACTACGGAAAGGTGCTCACCCCCTCGAAGCTGTGGATCACCCCGGAAGGCGCGGAGGTACCTGAGATGCCGGAGCTGCCCGGCCGCCCGGCTCTCAACGTCCAGGTGGACGAGCAGTGGTACGCGGACCTGGAGGTGGACTCGCGTATCACCCTCACCGATACCCGCGGCTCGCGCCGCGAATTCTTCGTGGTTGAGGAATTCGAGGGTGCCAAGCTCGCCCACGGCCAGCAAAACGCCTATATCTCGAACACGACGCTGCTGAACAGCAACTGGGTCAAGGCGCGGGTGTCCGGCATCCCGGCTTCCGAGCAGCGCCTGCGCCTGCACCCCGGCGACCAGCTGGTGCTCACCACCGACCCCGCCCCACGTCAGCCGGAGGAAGGCATCATCGGCTGCACCCTTCCCGAGGCCGTGGAGGCCATCGAAAAAGACCAGCCGGTGCTGTTTGATGACGGCGCGATTGCGGCACGGGCCGTCGACAAGCGCACCACCGATGACGGGCACACCGAGGTAGTTTTGGAGATCACCCGCGCCAAGCCGGACGGCACCAACCTCGCCGCCTACAAAGGCATCAACCTGCCCGCCACCGAGCTTCCGCTGCCCTCGCTGACCGAAGAAGACCTGCAGGCGCTGGAGTTCGTGGCGCACAACGCGGACATCGCCAACGTCTCCTTCATCCGCACGCCGGACGACGTCCGCTTCCTGCTGGACAGCCTGGAAGAGATCGCGCAGCGCTCCGCGGACCCGGACCGGGTGCGCGCCCTGGGGCTGGTCTTAAAGATTGAGACCATCCCCGGCTACGAGAACCTGGCCGCCGTCCTGCTAGAGGGCATGAAGCATGAGAAGCTCGGACTGATGATCGCGCGCGGTGACCTGGCCGTGGAGCTCGGCTTCGAGCGCATGGCGGAGGTGCCGAACCTCATCGCGCTCATGGCCGAAGCCGCGCACGTCCCCGTGGTGATGGCCACCCAGGTGCTGGAGAGCCTGGCCAAGTCCGGTCTCCCGTCCCGCGCGGAAATCACCGACGCCGCCTTCGCTCTGCGCATGGAGGCCGTCATGCTCAACAAGGGCCCGCACATCACCGCGGCCATCAAGATTCTGCACTCGATTTCCCGCAAACTCGGCCGCAGCCAGCGCAAGAACCGCCAGATGCTGCGCAAGATCCGGAGCTGGGAGAACACCCTGTGAAGATAGTGGCGCACCGCGGA
Organism: Corynebacterium incognita; assembly: GCF_014217255.1. Classification (NCBI taxonomy): domain Bacteria; kingdom Bacillati; phylum Actinomycetota; class Actinomycetes; order Mycobacteriales; family Corynebacteriaceae; genus Corynebacterium; species Corynebacterium incognitum. The sequence goes on along the minus strand of NZ_CP059404.1, from coordinate 1,093,744 downwards.
TACTCCGGCAAGTACCCCGAGAATAGCCCGCTGGCCTTTGAGAAAGCCCTGGAGCTGCCCATCCACGGCGTGGAATGCGATACCCGGCTGACCAAGGACGGCTACGTGGTGGTCAACCACGACCGCACCCTGGATCGCACCTCGGATAAGGGCGGCGAGATCGCCGCATTGGATCTCGAGGACGTGCGCCGCGCCAACATCGGCAGCGCGGAGCATCCGCAGCAGATCCTGCTCCTCGATGAGCTGCTGGACATGGTCCGCGCCACCGACCAGCACATCTACATCGAGACCAAGCACCCCGGCTCGTATGGGCCCATGCTGGAGGAACAGGTCATCCTTCGTTTGAAGTACGCCAAGCTTCTCGACGACCCGCGTATCCACATCATCTCTTTTTCGCACCGCGCGATGTGGCGCATCGCGCGCCTGGCCCCGGAGCTGGACCGCATCTATCTGCGGCGCGACTGGGAGCGACACTTTAACAAGCCGGATATCCTTTTATCCCAGCCCACCGGCCTGGGCATGTCCATCCTGCGCGGGAAGCTCCAGCCCTCGGCGATTGGCGCGCACGATCTGCCCACCTATATGTGGACGGTGGACCGCCCGGAGGACATGAAGTGGGCCTGGGCTAACGGCGTGGACATCCTGGCCACCAACCAGCCGGAGACGGCGCTGCTGGCCATCAATTACTAGGCGCAGGCACGCGGCAGCAGTATGCCAGGTAGATTTGTGCACATGGCTAAGAAGAAAAAGAACCAGGACAACCTGCCCGAGGGCATGAGCCGCCGCCAGGCTAAGCTTGCTGCCCGTGCCGCCGAGCGCGCTGCGCTGGAAAAAGATCCCCGCCCCTTCGGTGGGCTGGCTGCAGAGTCGCAGCTCATCGCGCTGCAGGAATTCTCCCCGTCGGCCGTGGCGAAGCTGCCCGTCAAGGGCTTTGACCGCGCCGTGTACGTGGGAACGGTTCTCCCGGGCGCCATCGCGGCGATGATCCGCGAGGACGGCACCGCGCTCGTGGGCCTGCAGGTGCAGTCCCACTCCCACAACCCGGGCCGCGACCTCGCCTTCGCTCTCACGTGGGCGAAGGACGCCACGCCGGGCGAGTCTCTTGAGTCCACCGTGGCCGATGGCTCCCAGCCAGCGCTTGCTGAGCTCCTCGACGATTCGGCCGAGCTGGACATCGAGGTACACCAGGACTTTGGCTGGTGGATCCCGGAGGGCGCCCCGGTGGATCCGCAGGCGGCGCAGTCCCTGCAGATGGCCAACGACTCTGTGATTCCTTCCGAGCTGGTTGGCACCGGCATCACCGGCACCGCGTTCTGGGCGGACGCGGGCCACGGCAAGGCGCACATCCGCTGGGTGCGGCCCGTTGATGATGAGGCCGCGTTCCTCAACGGCATCGCCCGCGTGGCCGCGCGCGGCGAGATGAACCTGGGCGAGGACACCAAATTCGCCGGCGTGTTCCGTACCCACGGCGTCATTGCGCCGGTCTTTGACCTTGCGCCTGAGCGCGCCGCCGACTCCTACGAGGACGAGCTGAAGCGCGTCGACGAGGCCCTGACCAAGGAGCTGGACAACGCCGAGCAGCTCACCGCCGACGAGCGCAAGCAGCTGGACAACCTCAAGTCCCGCCAGGTAACGCTCCGCTAATACCGTCAACGACCAAGAAGTTCCCCGCAGGGATACCCCTGGTCCAGAAACTTTTTGTCCTGGTCAGCACGCCGCAGGCTACTTCATCGACTCCCACAGCGCCGCGGTCTGTTCCTCGTCCCATAGGATGACGCTGCCCACCGCGGTGTCGGCGAAGCCGCCCAGCGGCACGGTCTTGGTTTCCACGCCGGAGCGCATCGCCAGCGCCACGCGTGCCAGGTGCCACACGTGGTCGCCCTCGCCCACAATGAACGACGACGCCGTGTTATTCACCAGGGACACAAACTTGATGGGGTTCAGCAGCGTCGACGGCTTGGTCACCTTGTCTAGCAGCGCCGCGAAGAACTCGCGCTGCCGCTGCACGCGGTCCAGGTCGCCCTGCGCCGTCGCGCGGGTACGCACGTAGCCCAAAGCCTCCGGGCCCTTCATGTCCTGGCAGCCGGCCTGCAGGCTGATGCCGGCCAAGGGGTCGTCGATCGGCTCGTCCAAGCACATGTTCACGCCGCCGACCGCGTCCACCACGCTGGCCAGGCCGCCCATGCCGACTTCCGCGTAATGGTCGATGCGCAGGCCCGTTTCTTGCTCCAGGGTCTGCGTGAGCAGCTCCGGGCCGCCATAGGTAAACGCCGCGTTGATCTTGTCCTCGCCGAAGCCGGGGATGGACACGTACGAGTCACGCGGCACCGACACCAGCTGCGCCTTACCTTTCTTTGGGATGTGCAGGAGCATGATGGTGTCCGTGCGGCCCACGCCGACGTCGCCGCCGGTCCCCAGGCGTTCGATGTCCTTGTCGCTGAGTCCCTGCCGTGAGTCGGAGCCGACCAGCAGCCAGTTGGTCCCGGCGGTGTTGTTCACCTTTGTCGGCGGGGTGGCATCCACGCGCGTCAGGCGCCCGTCGGTCCACAGCGTGAGCACAAGGGTGAGCACCACGATGATTGCTAGCGGCCACCCGATACAACCCAGGCAGCCAAAGCGCGATACCAACCCCCGCACGCCCCGCAGTGCCTTGCGCGCCGGGGCCTTGCTTCTCGACGCCCCCGGCGGCTGGTAGCTGCGCGGCACCGAGTACAGGTCCTCCTCCAGGCGTGACGGCGCGGCCTGCTGGCGTGACGGCGCGGCCTGCTGGCGGGGCAGGTCGAAGCGCGTGGGCTCTGGAGGCAGGCGGTAGGAATCAGGCGGTGATTGTCGCCGTGGCGGGCGCTGGGCCGAGCGTTGTGCAGGTTGTTGCCGCTGCCGCGGCTCTCCGGCAAAGGGCGTGTTCCGTGGAGGAGGCGGGGTTCCCCGGCGACGTACGGGGCGGCCGTAGCGATCCCGCAAGGGTTCGCCGTCGGGCCCGGTAACGTAGTCATCTCCTCCGCGCTGAGTCATGCGTTAAAGCCTACAATCTCGTGGGCTCAGTGCCGGTATTGCGACGCTGTGGTTGCGCTGAGAGCTGCTGCGAGGCCGAGCACAGGGGCGTCGGAAAGCGTGATGCCGCCCAGCTGCACGCCCACCGGTTGGCGGCGAGCCACCGGCCAGGGCAGGCTCACCGCCGGCAGGCGCGCGACATTAAACAGCGAGCCCCACGGCGACCACCGGGTCTGTTGCTCAAAGTTCTCGGCGTGTTCCAACGCAGTGAACGTGCCGCGCGGGGGCGGGTCGAAGGCGAGCATCGGCGACAGCAGCGCGTCCACCTGCCAGTCGTGCGCCAGCCGGGCGGGCAGGCCTTGGGCGTGGGTGCGGGCGTCAGCAAGCTGGGCGGGAGATATCGAGCGGCCGATTTCGCGCAGCCAGGCGGAGTAGCCCTCCGCGAAGTCCAGGTCCGCCAGGCGAGTGGAGAACAGCGCCTGGAACGCGGCGAAGGTCTCCGCCGCGGCGGGGTAGGGGTCGATGGGCACGACCTCGTATCCCAGACCCCGCAGCGCCGCCGCGGCCTCGTCCACCGCGCGCAGCATGACCGGCGCCACTGCGACGTCCGCGAACAACGGCGCAGTGAGCACGCCGATGCGTGCTCGGGTGGGTTTGAGCAGCGGGATATCGTGCAAAAACGCCTGGTCCTCCACGGTGCGGGTGATGAAGCCGGGCACGCTGAGGTCGTCGCCGGAGGGCTTGAAACCTACGACGCCGCAGGCCGCCGCGGGCACGCGGATGGATCCGCCGCCGTCGCCCGCGTGCGCCGCGCGCACCAGTCCACGCGCCACCATGACCGCCGCGCCGCCAGACGAGCCGCCCGGTGTGTGTCCGGGCCACAGCGGGTTGTCCGGGTGTGGGTAGCCCACGGGTTCGGTGTCCACGCGCAGCCCGAGTTCCGGCGCGGCGGACTTACCGGGGATGATCGCGCCCTCGGCCTCGAGGGCCTCCAGGAAACAATCCGTGGTGGTGGCCAGGTACGCGCGCTGTGTGTGGCCCAGGGAGGTGGGCATTCCCGCGACGTCGTGGAGGTCCTTGGCGGGGATGACCCAGCCGTCTAGTCGGCCGCTGCCGGCGGGCTCGCGCTGTAGGTCGAGGTAGGTGAAGCCGTGCTCCTCGGGACTAAGGCCCTCGAGGTCCCAGGCTAGTTGTTCCAGGCTGAACTCCATAATGAGCCCAGCGTACAAGGTGGCGCGGGTAGGGTGTCCTACATGGTGACTGTTGCTTATTTGGGTCCGCGGGGTACGTTCACGGAGGTGGCGATGCTGGATATGGTATCGGGCGCTGATCCACTGCCGCTGGGTTCCCCGGACGAGGTGGTGGCCGCGGTGGCGGCAGGCCGCGCGCACTTCGGGGTGGTGGCCCTGGAAAACTCCCTCGACGGCGCGGTCACGGCCACCTTTGACGCGCTGCTGGCGCACCCAGGCACGCAGATTATTGCGGAGACGGACGTGCGCATTGAGTTCGCGCTCCTGCGCCGCGGCGGCGGGCCTATCCGGCGCTTCGCGACGCACCCCGTGGCGTTCCAGCAGGTGCGTGGCTTTGTGGATTCTGAGCTTGCCGACGCCCAGTTTGTCCCCGCCGCCTCCAACGCCGCGGCCGCCCAGATGGTGGCAGACGGCGAGGTGGACGCCGCGTTCGCGCCCCGCCGCGCGGCGGATATTTACGACCTGGAGGTGGTGGCTGACAGCGTCATCGACGACGCCTCGGCCACCACGCGCTTCGTCCTCGTGTCCGCGGGGGAGGGTCCGGCACCGTCGGGCGCGGACCGCACCGCGGTGTCGCTGTGTCTGGTTAATGAGCCGGGCAGCTTGGCGCGCGCGTTGGATATCTGCGCGGGCCACGGCTTGGACTTGTCGCTGATTGAGTCGCGTCCCACCCGCACGGGCTTGGGCACGTATCGCTTCCACCTACATTTCGGGGGCCACGCACAGCTTCCAGAGGTGGCGGCCGCGCTGGAGAAGCTGCGCGGGCTGTGCGCCCCGGCGGGCGATGTCCCGGGCTTTATGTTTTTGGGTTCCTGGCCGGTGGCGGACGGGCCGGTTTCGGGGTAGGAATAAGGCATGACCGGACGAATCATCCTTGTGCGCCACGGACAGACTTTCTCTAATATCAATCGGGCTTTGGATACCCGCCCGCCGGGCGCGGAGCTGACCGAGCGCGGCCGGGAGCAGGCCGTGGAGGTCGGCGCGGAGCTCGCGGATCTGTGCGCGGATAGAAAGCTGAGCCTGAATTGCTCGGTGGCGCTGCGGGCGCAGCAGACGGCTATGCTGGCGGCCCGTGAGATTGAGCGCGTTCAGCAGTTGCCGGAGCACTCCCTGCCGGTCAACGTGGTGGTGGGCGTGCACGAGGTCTTCGCCGGTGACAACGAGATGCTGGCGGACGAAGACAGCCATCGCGGCTACACCACGGCGCTGCGCGGCTGGTTGGAGGGCGATCCGCAGGCCCGGATGCCGAAGGGCGAGTCCTACATGGAGTTGCTGGCGCGCTACCAGCCGGTGCTGGAGGAGCTGGCTGCGGGACTTGACGACGCCGCAGATGCCGTCCTGGTCAGCCACGGCGCGGCGATCCGCACGGTGGCGCGGCACGCGGCGGCGGCGCAGATTGACCCGGACTTCGCGTTCTCGGGTTATCTGAATAACTGCCGCTTCGTGGTGCTGGAGCCGCGCGGGGAGAAGTTTGGCAAGTGGACAGTCACACGCTGGGCTGACACCGAATTGGGCGGCTAAGTCGCGCCCGCGGCTTAGCCCCAACCGAGGTGGTGGAGCTCGTCTTCTTCGAGGCCGAAGTAGTGGCCGAGCTCGTGGAAGACGGTGACCTCGACTTCGTGGGCGAGCTGTTGTTCGCTGGAGCAGTAGTCTTCTAACGCGCGCTTATAAATAAAGACCGCGTCGGGTAGATGCCCCGAGTAGTCGAACTCGCGGGAGGTTAAAGATATACCCTCGTAGAGCCCGAGGATATAGGGGTTGTCCTCGTTGTAGTCTCGGACCAGGATGACTAGGTTGCGCATGCGCGCTACAAACTCGTCCGGAACCTTGTCTAGTGCGTCGTTGACCATGTCGTCGAAACGCTCTTCAGAAACGCGGTACATCGCCTACGGGGTCATTTCGCGTTAGTAGGGCAGGCCGGTGTTCGGGTCGATCTGGCCGCCGCCCGCCTGGCCTCCGGTCTGGCCATAAGGCAGGCCGGTGTTTGGATCGATCTGGCCGCCGCCCGCCTGGCCTCCGGTCTGGTCGGTGGCTTGGCCGTAGGGAAGTCCGGTGTTGGGGTCGATGTGGCCCGCACCAGTGTCCACCTGCTGCTGCGGCTCCGCCGGGGTCTGGTTGGACCCGCCGGTATCCACGTTGCCCTGTGAACCTGCCACCGGCAGCTCCGGGTTAGCGGACGGCGCGACGGAGACGCGATCCTTGCGCTTCGGGTTGCGCTCTGGCGGTTTCTTCGGGGTCTTGCCGTCCACAGTCAGGGCGGTGCGGCCGTCCTTAGCGGAACCGGTGATGTCCGAGAAGCCACCCTTCTTGTTGGCATGGATAAGCGAGCAGTTCACCGAGCGGGAGCCCGCCTCCCAGGAGGATTCCTCTACGGTTCCCCAGAACGGCTGCAGCGTGGTGTCGTACAGCTTGTCCTCGCTACCCAGGTAACCGATGGCGGCGGCAGTGCACTTTTTGGACAGGTAGGCATCCTGCTTGTCCTCGCTGGGGGTGCCTTTGCGGAAGCGCTTGGTCAGGTCGATGACCGCGGTGGTTTCCAGGTGGTGCTTGCGGGAGCAGTCCACGGTGCGCAGGATTTGCGAGTCGTCGATAGCGCGGCAATCGCCCACCTTTGCCAGTGGGGACTGGTCATTGTCCGCGACCTTGCCCGTGGTCTGCTGCGGCACGCCCTTCTCGTCGTTGGCCTGCAGGCCGCATAGCATGGTGCGATCGCCCTTCCGCCAAGATTCCGCGGGCGGCAGGATGGGCGCGATGGTGTATTTGCCGGCCGAATCGAACTTGCCGTCCAAGTAGGTCAGCGTGGCGGCCTGGCACAGTTCTTCACGCAGCTGGGCCTGGCGCATCAGGTCGGGCATGTCGGCTTCGGGGCCAAACTCACTGGTGGGGTAGGTGGCGAGGTTTTCGCGCGCAGAGATCTCGAAGCGGTGCTCCTTCTCACAGGTGGTTTGCTCGAAATTGGAGACCGTGCCCTTGGAATCGATGTTCCAGTTGAGGCAGTCGCCCACATCTGCGGTGGTAAACGGGGTGGCTTGTGCCGCGAGGGTGGCGTCTACGTCTTTGGAGTCTTTACCTGGGGTGTGAGACGCGCTCGCGGCGGAGGAGTCGCCGAATGAGGAGGCAGCGACATAGTCGTACGCGCCCACGCCGGACGCGGCCACGAGAGCCGCCACCAGCATGGTGCGGACAGGGGCGCTGCCGCGCCAGGGCTTGCGAGTACTCATAAGGTCAACCAGTTTACGCCCTTCACCTTGAACAATGCCAGCTCGAGCGCCGAAAAGCCCAACTGGCGTGCGCCGTTGTTAGCGCTTGGGGAAGCGTTAGCGGCGGTCGGAGACGCGATCGACGCGGGTGGTCAGGTGGTAGCGGTCGGTGCGATACACAGAGGAGCACCACTCGACGGCGCGGTCGTTGGACCGGGAATACCGGATGATGTGGAGCAGCGGGGTGCCCACGGGGACGTCGAGAAGCTCCGCGTTGAGCTCGTCGGCCGCGACGGCGGTAACCGTCTGGTCCGCATCCGTGATGGGGACCTGGAAATCGGAGTCCAGGATGGCGTAGACCGACTTGTAGACGTCGTTCTCCAGCAGGTTGGGGACGTACTTGGAGTTGTACCAGCCGTCGTCGATGGAATAGGGCTCGCCGTCGCCCAGGCGCAGGCGGCGCAGGTGGGTGTGCGTGGCGCCGGCGTCGTCGCCGAAGAAGGCGGTGACGTCCGCGGGGGCGTGCGCGCGCTCGGAGAGCAAGATCTTCGACGAGGCTTTCACATCCTGGGCGCCCATCTCATCAGAGAAGGAGGCCAGGTGCAGGCGTGAGACCAGGGGGTTGGGTGCGACGAAGGTGCCCTTGCCGCGGACACGGCGCAGGCGGCCTTCTGCTACCAGGTCGCCGATGGCGCGGCGGACCGTGATGCGTGAGACCCCGTAGGTTTCCTCGAGGATGCGTTCGCCGGGCAGCAGATCGCCCGGCTTGAGAGTGTGGAGGCACAGCTCGGCGAGGATGTCGCGGAGCTGCGCGTGCTTGGGAACCGGGCCGTCAACGATAGCGCGAGCCGGCAAAACTGGACTTTTCGGCATAAGACAATGTTAACGTTCTGGTTATTACCACCGCAATTAGCCCGGTCACACTGTGAGGAATTCGACGGTGGGGGCGCGTTAATACCAGGCAATAAAATCGCGTGCAGGCTAGACTTAACCACCATGTTAGATCTCAAGTTCGTACGCGAAAATCCAGACGTTGTCCGCGCCTCTCAGGTAAACCGTGGGGAGGACCCGCAGCTGGTGGATTCGCTGCTCGCGGCCGACGAGAAGCGCCGCGAGGCCATCAAGGTGGCTGACGAGCTTCGTAGTGAGCAGAAGGCCTTCGGTAAGAAGATTGGCCAGGCCGCCCCGGAGGAGCGTCCTGCGCTGCTGGAGGGCTCCTATGAGCTCAAGGCCAAGGTCAAGGAAGCCGAAGAGGCGCAGAAGGCTGCCGAGGGGCAGGTGGAGGAGATTCAGTACAAGATCTCCAACGTCGTCGAGGGCGCGCCCGCCGGCGGCGAGGACGATTTCGTAGTCATGGAGCACGTGGGCGAGCCCACCACCTTTGACTTCGAGCCGAAGGATCACCTGGAGCTGGGTGAGTCCCTGGATCTTATTGATATGAAGCGCGGCACCAAGGTCGGTGGCGCCCGCTTCTACTACCTCACCGGCGACGGTGCGTTCCTGCAGCTGGGCATGATGATGCTGGCCGCGCAGAAGGCCCGCGAGAACGGCTTCCAGCTCATGGTCCCGCCGGTCCTGGTGCGCCCGGAGATCATGTCGGGCACCGGCTTTTTGGGCGACCACTCCGAGGAAATTTACTACCTCGAGCGAGATGATCTGTACCTCGTGGGCACCTCCGAGGTGGCACTAGCTGGTTATCACATGGACGAGATTATTGATCTCAACAACGGCCCGGTCCGCTACGCCGGCTGGTCCTCCTGCTTCCGCCGCGAGGCCGGCTCCTACGGCAAGGACACCCGCGGCATTATCCGTGTCCACCAGTTCGACAAGCTGGAGATGTTCGTCTACTGCAAGCCCGAGGAGGCCGAGGCGCAGCACCAGGCGTTGCTGAAGATGGAGCGCGAGATGCTGTCTGCCGTGGGCGTTCCCTACCGCATCATCGACATCGCGGGCGGTGACCTCGGCGCGTCAGCCGCGCGCAAGTACGACACCGAGGCGTGGATCCCCACGCAAAACACCTACCGTGAGCTCACCTCGACGTCGAACTGTACTACCTTCCAGGCCCGCCGCCTGCAGACCCGTTACCGCGACGAGAACGGCAAGCCCCAGGTAGCCGCCACCCTGAACGGCACCCTGGCCACCACCCGCTGGCTCGTGGCTATCTTGGAAAACAACCAGCAGTCCGACGGCTCCGTGGTGGTGCCGGAGGCACTGCGCCCATTCGTGGGCAAGGATGTTATCGAGCCCAAGAAGTAGGCTGCGCAGGCAGTGATGGCAGGAGAGCAAGGCATGGCTGACGCGAGCCTGAATCTGAAGAAGCGCGGGCACATCTTCCGGGTGCCCGCCACCTTGGGGCGTTTTAGCCCCCACGCCGAGTCCCGCGAGACGGTGTACAACCGCATCATCGTGACCCTGGCCAAGCAGGTCTTGCGCGCGCAGGGCATCACCGCCACCGTGGTGGGCGTGGAAAACATCCCCGCCACCGGCGGCGCGATCCTGGTGATGAACCACACCGGCTACTACGACTTCATCTTCGGAATGGTGCCGGCGCACCTGCGCGGCAAGCGCCTGGTCCGGTTCATGGCGAAGAAGGAAATCTTCGACGTGCCCGTCATCGGCAAGCTCATGGGCGTCATGAAGCACGTGCCCGTAGACCGCGAGCGCGGCGCCACCTCCATCGCGCCGACCATCGAGGCTTTGCGCGCGGGCAAGCTTGTGGGCATCTTCCCCGAGGCCACTATTTCCCGCAGCTTTGAGCTCAAGGACTTCAAGACCGGCGCGGTGCGCATCGCCGACGCCGCGGACGCCCCGCTCATCCCCATGGCCTGCTGGGGCTCCCAGCGCATCTGGACCAAGGGCGGCAAGAAGAACCTCGGGCGCACCAAGCTGCCGGTGCGCATCCACGTCGGTGAGCCGGTAGACCCCAGCGGCGATCCGGAGGAGGCTACCTTGAAGCTCAAGGCCGCGGTCCAGGCGTTGCTTGACGACGCCCGTGCGGGCTACGAGGCCGAGCACGGCCCCTTCGATCCCGGTGCCGACTGGATGCCGGTATCTATGGGCGGCGGCGCGCCGACCTTGGAGGAGGCCAACCGCATGGACGAAGAAGACCGCGCGGCCAAACGCGCGCGTCGTGAAGCGAAAGCAAGGGGGAAACGTTAATGGCGGGAGCGCTGCCGGACACTGCACTGCCGGATACCGCGCCGCGGTTCATCATCAGCGATATTGACGGCACTTTCCTGGATGCGAACCACCGCGTCTCCCAGCGCACCCGCGACGTCGTGGCCCGCGCCACCGCCGCCGGGACCCACTTCGCGCTGGCCACCGGCCGGCCGTTCCGGTGGGTACTGCCGGTCATCGAACAGCTCAACGTGCGCCCGGTGTGCGTGACCTCTAACGGCGCGGTGCTCTACGACACCGCCGCGGACACCGTGTTGGCTGCGCACACGCTGGACCCGCAGGTGCAGTCGGAGATCTACTACACGGCCCAGGAGGTGCTGCTGCGCCACGGCGGCGCGCAGCTGGCCTGCGAGCTGCCAGGCACCAGCGCTTTTGACGCCACGGAGGAACAGTTCATCGCGGAAGAGGCCTATTCGGAGACCCCGGGCCTGGATGGTTTTGGCATCATGCCTACCGACGACGTGCTAGCCCGCCCCGCGGTCAAGCTGCTGTTGCGCAACCTGAGCATGACCGCGCCGGAGATGTACGAGCTCATCGCCCCGCACATTGACCCGCAGTCCGCGCACGTGACCTACTCGATGAACGACGGCCTGCTGGAATTCGCCGCCCCGGGGGTGACCAAGGCGCTCGGCGTGGCGCAGCTGGCCGGGCAGTACGGGGTCAGCCAAGACGCCACCATTGCCTTCGGCGACATGCCGAACGACATTGAGATGCTGCGCTGGGTGGGCACCGGCGTGGCCATGGGCAATGCCGCAGACAACGTGAAAGACGCCGCGGATTATGTGACCTCCCCGAACCACCAGGGCGGTGTGGCTGATGTGCTGGAACGGTGGTTTTAGAACTCCATGAATTTTGTTGCCGCCCTCGATCAGGGAACCACGTCCACGCGCTGCGTCATCGTCAATTCCACCGGCGAGGTGGTGGCCTCCGCGCAGTACGAGCACGAGCAGATCATGCCTCGAAAAGGCTGGGTGGAGCACGACCCGCTGGAGATTTGGACCAACGCGCGACGGGCGATTTTCGCGGCGATGGCTGAGGGCGACATCAGCCCCGGGGCCGTCACCTCGCTCGGCATCACCAACCAGCGCGAGACTGCCGTGGTGTGGGACAAGGCCACGGGCCGGCCCATCTATAACGCTATTGTCTGGCAGGACACCCGCACCTCGGGGATGTTCGAGCCCGCAAACAAGTGGCAGCGCACCACCGGACTGCTGGCTAATTCCTACCCGGCGGGCCCGAAGATCGCCTGGATCCTGGACCACGTGGACGGCGCCCGCGAGCGCGCGGAGGCAGGCGAGCTGCTGGCCGGCACCATCGACACCTGGTTGTTGTGGAACCTCACCGGCGGCGCCCGGGTCCCCGCCGACGGCGAACACCGCGCCCTGCACGTCACCGACGTCACCAACGCCTCGCGCACCCTGCTCATGGACCTGCGCTCCTTGCAGTGGGACGAGGAACTGTGCCAGGAGATAGGCGTGCCGCTGGGCATCCTGCCGGAGATCCGGCCCTCCATCGGGGACTTCGGGCGCATCTATTCCCGGGGCTTCCTGCCCACCCTGCCGATCAGCGGCGTGTTGGGGGACCAGCAGGCGGCGCTGTTCGGCCAGGCGTGCTTTAAGGAGGGCGACGCCAAGAACACCTACGGTACGGGGCTGTTTTTGCTGCTCAATACCGGCCTGGAGCCGAAGTTCTCCGAGCACGGACTGCTCACCACCGTGGCCTATCAGCAGGACGGCCAGCCCCCGGTCTATGCGCTCGAGGGCTCCGTGGCGGTGGGCGGTTCGCTCATCCAGTGGCTGCGGGATCAGCTTGGAATTATCCCGGATGCGGCATCGAGCGAGACCATCGCGGCCAAGGACAACGGCGGGGTGTATATCGTCCCGGCTTTTTCGGGGCTGTTTGCTCCGCGCTGGCGTGCCGACGCCCGCGGCGTCATCGTGGGACTGACCCGTTTCGCAGATCGTCACCACATCGCCCGCGCGGCGCTGGAGGCCACGTGCTTCCAGACCCGCGAGGTGGTCGAGGCCATGGTCGCGGACGCGGACATTGATGTCACGCACCTGCGCGTGGACGGAGGCATGACGGACAACAACCTGCTCATGCAGATGCAAGCGGATCTGCTGGGCACCACGGTGGTGCGGCCGGAGGAGATTGAGACCACCGCGCTGGGCGCCGCGTTCGCCGCGGGCGTGGGCGCGGGGGTGTGGGCGGACACCGCCGAGGTCGCCACGCTGGTGCACAGCGACCAGCGTTGGGAGCCGGACATGGCCGCCGCGGAGCGTGACGCTCTTTATGCCGAGTGGAACAAGGCCGTTACGCGCACCCTCGACTGGGAGGGGTAGCGCTAGTCCCGGCGGTCCTCGCCGCCGACATCCAGGTCGCCCTCGATGCGGACGTCGGACTTCAAGATCATGCGCCCTTCCTCGTCGTACTCGGGCTCGTCGTAGTCGATGGGGTCGCCCTCGGCGTTGTAGCCCGGCGCCGGCTTTGCCTCGGCGGCCTCCAGCTTCTCCGGGGTGTCCGTCTTCTCCCATTCGCGGGTGCGCAGGCGCCGCTCCGCGGCGTAGTCGTCGCTCATGCCCTTAGTGATCGAGTACATGAGCAGGAACATCATGAAGAAGAACGGCAGCGCCACGATGATGACCACCTGCTGGATGGCTTCGATGCCGGATTCGTTGATGAACAGCAGCGCGCCGGTGACCACGCCCACCGAGATAGCCCAGGAAGCGCGGTAGATAGCCGGGGTCTTCGCCTCTTCGCCCGAGGCGAAGGTGTCCATGACGATCGCCGCAGAGTCGATCGAGGTGATGAAGTAAATGACGATAACGAAGATGGCTAGAGCGCCGGACAGCATGTACAGCGGGTACTCGCTGAGCAGCGCGAACAGTGCCACTGGGGTATCGCCGTCTTCCACCACCGGTTTGGTAAGTTTGCCCGGTTCGTTGCGTTCCACCTCGATGGCGGCGCGGCCAAAGATGGAAAACCACAACACCACGAAGGTGGTGGGCAGCAGCAGGACGCCGCCGATGAACTGGCGGACGGTGCGACCGCGGGAAATGCGGGCGATGAACATGCCCACGAACGGCGACCAGCAGATGGTCCACGCCCAGTAGAACGCCGTCCAGGTCTCGTGCCAGCCCGGGTTCTCGTTGAAGGAATCCGTCCAGAACATCATCTCCGGCAGCGAGGACGCGTACTGCCCGAAGGCCTCCGTGCTGTGCTTGAGGATGGTCAGCGTCGGCCCCATGGTGAGCACGAAGATGGCCAGGATGACCGTGGCGTAGATGTTGATATTGGACAAGATCTTGATGCCCTTGTCCAGGCCCGAGACAGCGGAGGTCGTGGCTACTGCGGTGATCAGCGCGATGATGCACACTTCCACCCAGCCGACCAGGGGGACGCCCCACAGGATGTTGAGCCCGGCGTTGATCTGGAGCACGCCCAGGCCCACGGAGACCGCAAGGCCGAAGATGGTGCCGATGATCGACAGGGCGTCGATAAGCTTGCCCGGCCACTTGTACACGTAGCCGCCCAGCACCGGGGAGAATGCCGAGGACATCCGCGCCGGCATCTTGCGTTTGAACGTGAAGTAGCCCATGGCCAGGCCGGGAACGATGAACGGTACCCACATGTGGGCCGCGAAGTGGTAGTAGGTGAAGTTGAAGGCCTGGGTGATGGCCTCGTTGCTCATCGGCTCCAGGTCTCCGCGCGGTGGGTTGAAGGCGTGGTGCAGCGGCTCGGCGGCGCCCCAAAACAACAGGGTGGCGCCCAACCCGGCGGCGAACAGCATCGCGAACCACACCGGGGTGGAGTAGATGGGTTCCTCGTCATCGTCGCCGAGGCGGAGGTTGCCGAACTTTGAGATGAAGATGACGATGAGGAAGACCAGCATCGCGGAGTAACCGCCGATGTACAACCAGGACAGGTTGTCCATGAGTAAGCCGGACACCGCGGCGTAGGCATCGCGGGCCCCTTCACCGAAGATGAGGGTCAGTGTCACGAAGGCGACGACGAAGCCCGCTGAAGTAAAGAAGATAAAGGGATCGGTTTGTAGGCCGAAGATTGAGCGTTTTTTGTCCTGCACCCGCCGGTGCGAATCGGAGGCGGCGATGGATTCCGCCGACTCAGGAGACTGGGTTGTAGGTGGGTTGGTCGGGCTCGGAGTCGAGTGCGACATGGGGTGAGATAAACCTTCCGTTGGTTCGGGGTTACGCGACCCACGTTAATGGAAGTAACATCGCTTCACAGTTAATTACGGTGATCACTAAAGAAAATCCCGACCTATAGGTCGAGCGTACGGGCCTGCCAATGCACGACGAAGGGCACGGCAGGCCTCGGTGAGGGAGTAGCCGCGCCCTGTGTGTGCTTCTCGACGTCACAAGGTCGTCGCGCCTAGTCGGTGTAGACGTTGACCTTCTGGGTGTTCGGGTCGAAGTCGATGTAGCCGCCCTGGAAGTCCACGCGGATCTTCTTCTTCGCGGCGCCCTTGACACCCTGGGCTGCCTGCGCCGCGCCCTGCGCGGTCTGTGCTGCCGCGGTGGCGTTGTCCACGGTGTACATGTCCGAGGTGGGCAGGCCGAGGTCGCCGGCGTTGAGGCCGGACTCCGCCCAGGCCTTGGCGATCGGGCCGACCAGGGCATGCAGGCCGGTGGAGGAGGAATCCACCACCAGGCCGTTGCTGAACAGCTGGTAGGCCAGGTCCTCGTTGATGACGGTGGGGCCGCCCTGTGCCTGACCCAAGACCGGGCCGACGGTGTTCTTGATGGCGCTCCAGTCGCGCTGCAGGTCCGGGTCGCCGGAGATCTGCAGAAGGGAATCGGCGATGCCCACCGCGTCCTTGACGGTGATGCCGCCTGCGACCTCGCGGTCGCCCGCGCCGGCGAAGTACTGATTGGCCGCGCCGGTGGCCACGAGCAGGCCGACGACCGCGCCCGCCAGGCCCAGCACCGCGCCGATGTCCTCAGCGGACAGCTGGGAAGAGCCCGCCAGGGAGCTCATCTTGGCCAGACCCGCGCCTACGTTGCCCGCGTCAGGGGCCGGCTGGGTACCTGGGGTGGTACCGGGGTTGGTGCCAGGTGCGGGCTGAGTGCCTGTGTCGGTGCCCGGCTTCGGAGCCGCCACCTGGCCGCCGGACTTGATCTTGTCGTAGTACTGCTTCGTCTTGGAGCGGATGGTTGGCCACTGCGCGATGGCGTACTGGCCCGGGCACGAGGTGTAGCCCACGTCGTTGTGTCCGAAGAAGCGGTTGAGCGTGGCCACCTGGCCCGCACCATACTTGGCGGAGGAGAAGCCTCCGGAGGTCAGCGTGGTC
This sequence comes from Corynebacterium incognita, assembly GCF_014217255.1. NCBI lineage: Bacteria > Bacillati > Actinomycetota > Actinomycetes > Mycobacteriales > Corynebacteriaceae > Corynebacterium > Corynebacterium incognitum. The sequence continues at coordinate 1,077,815 of NZ_CP059404.1, read as the reverse complement.
GTGCCGGAGGGATCGAAGCCCGAACGTGCGGCCTTCCAGCCGGCGATCTTGGCCACGGAGTCCAGCATGGTCGAGGAAGGCTGGGCGCCCTCGTAGTTGCCGATCATGGAGATGCCCCACGTGTTGGTGTTGAAGCCACCTGCGTGTGCACCTTCCACGGCCTTGTCCAGCCCGCCGTAGCGGCCCTCGTAAATGGTGCCGTACTTATCCACCAGCACGTTGTAGCCGATGTCGCACCAACCCAGGGTCTGTCCGTGGTACTGGTAGATGCCGCGCACCTGGGCAGCGGCCTGTGCCTGGGTGTAGTTGTTAGAGCCCGCGGTGTGGTGCAGGGTCATCGCCTTGACGGAGTTGTTGTAGGTCGGGTCCAGGCAGCGTTGGTTTTCGTTGGCACCCCAGCCTGCGCGGGTGACGACGTTCGGCATGCCCTGTGCCGCGGACTCCGCCATGAGATTGATGCCGGAATCGGTACCGCCGTCGATGAAGACGGCCTCCATACCGGAGGCTTCAGCGCTGTCCGAGACGATGTCCACACCGGTGATGGAGACCTGGACGGCCTGGGTGGGCTCGACGTAGATGAGCTCGGTGCCGTGCTTGCCGCCCGCGCCGGGGATGTCCATGGGCTCGGCGGAGAACCACTGGCCCCAGGAGCCGTCCGGCTGCTGCGCGCGGACGTAGGCGGCGATGTCCTTCTCGCCCTGCCAGGTCAGTGCGAACTGGGAGAACTGCTCGTCGCGCTCGAACTGCTTGACGGCGCGGTGGGCCTCGCCCTCGCCCTGGGTGGCGATGGCGGGATCGTCGATGACGACGGTCTTGCCGTCGCTCAGGTTCGAGGTGGCGGAGGTGGCGGAGATGCTTCCGCCGCCGGTGTCCTGAGTCTTGAGAATGTCCTGACCGCCGACGGCAGCCGCGACGATGACAGCTAGTGCGGTGATAAAAGCTAAGGCCGCGGCTCGGGTAGTGAGCGCGGCGGGCGCCGCGGGGGTCGCGGCGATTCGACGCTTCTGGTGCACGGGATGTCTCCTCTAAAAGTTTCGCGTGGGGCTAGTTTTAACCAGCGTTAACTAAATGGGCAGCAGTTAACAATCGTCAACAATAGTCAACTAATGTGAAAATTGATACTCGTGTGACGGTGTTTCTTTAAATAATTTCCTTGCGACGGTTTGTCCCACCCCGCGCACCACGGGATCGTCGATTAGCCTGCAGACTATGACTACCTATGACCTCATTGTCGTCGGCTCCGGATTCTTTGGCCTGACCGTTGCAGAGCGCGCTGCCTCCCAGCTGGGCAAGAAAGTGCTCATCGTTGAAAAGCGTGACCACCTAGGCGGCAACGCCTACTCCGAAGCGGAGCCGGAGACCGGCATCGAGGTCCATAAGTACGGCGCCCACCTGTTCCACACCTCCAACAAGCGCGTGTGGGACTACGTCACCCAGTTCACCGACTTCACCGACTACCAGCACCGCGTCTTCGCGATGCACGACGGCACCGCCTACCAGTTCCCCATGGGCCTGGGGCTCATCAATCAGTTCTTCGGCCGCTACTACTCCCCAGACGAGGCGCGCGAGCTCATCAAGGAGCAAGCCGGCGAAATCGCGCCGGAGGACGCGCAGAACCTGGAAGAAAAGGCCATCTCGCTCATCGGTCGCCCGCTCTACGAGGCGTTCATCCGTGACTACACCGCGAAGCAGTGGCAGACCGATCCGAAGAACCTGCCGGCCTCCAACATCACCCGCCTGCCGGTGCGCTACACCTTTAATAACCGCTACTTCAGCGATACCTACGAGGGCCTGCCGGTCGAGGGCTACGCAGCGTGGCTGAACAATATGGCCGACCACGAGAACATCGAGGTCCGACTCAACACCGACTGGTTCGAGGTCCGCGAGGACCTGCGCTCCGAGAGCCCCGAGGCGCCCGTGGTCTACACCGGCCCGCTGGATCGCTACTTCGACTACGCCGACGGCGAGCTGGGCTGGCGCACCTTGGACTTCGATATGGAGGTCCTCAATACCGGCGATTTCCAGGGCACCCCGGTGATGAACTACAACGACGCGGACGTGGACTACACCCGCATCCACGAGTTCCGCCACTTCCACCCGGAGCGCGCTGACCGCTATCCCAAGGACAAGACGGTTATCATGAAGGAGTACTCGCGCTTCGCCGACAAGGACGACGAGCCGTACTACCCGATCAACACCCCTGAGGATCGCTCCAAGCTGGAGGCTTACCGACGCCGCGCGGCCGAGGAGGCCCGCACCAACAAGGTCCTGTTCGGCGGCCGCTTGGGCACCTACCAGTACCTGGACATGCATATGGCGATCGCCTCCGCCCTGACCATGTGGGATAACAAGCTCGCCCCGTACTTCACTGACGGCACCGCCCTCGAGCAGGAGCGCGGCCACTAATTTTTGGGGTTCCGCCCGGCCCCGTTGTGCAAAAACTCCGAATGGTGTAGTTAACCAGTCGTTCATCTTTCGCTTGGGTTGCGGCCTTTCGCTGGGGCTGGTGTTGTCTGTCCTGGATATTTCTGGCCGCGGCGTGTTGTGTTCCGCTCTGTCCTGACGTGCGGTTATTTCAAAAATATTTCGTGGGTCGACGCCTACTATTTGCAATCGCCCAGCAGTGGTGTAGGGTTAACGATAGGTTAACAACGGGCCACGTTGGTCTGTTGTGTTATTTGGCTTTAATGAAGGAGCGACAACAATGACTAACCAAGATCGTTTTGCAACCATTCGTGAAGATCTGCACGCTCGCTTTGGCCACGCCCACAGCGCGCGCGAGATTAACGCCCGCCTCGACTGGGCCATTGAGAAGCACTCGGCGAATGCATCGCTGGACGAGTTTCTCCCCGTCCTCGTGGAGCGCGAGGTTAACGGCTTCTTCGGTGAGCACCGCCCGCACGTGCGCTTTGCTGCCGGTAGCGACCACGCCTTGGCGCATGCCGCTGCTGTGCTCACCGAGCGTCTGGGGGGTGACGCTCTCTTTGTAGATACCGCGACCGTCCACCCGGAAAACGAGGGTGACACCCGTATTGAGCACGTACTCGCCGAGCGTGGCCTGGGCGAGGCCCCGTCGGAGGCGGTAGCCGAGTCCCGCATGGTGGCCATGCCGGATTACATCATTTTCCTGGGTGTCGATGTGCCTCGTGACGAGGCCGGTAAGGAAATTAAGATCTGGGATCTGCCGAAGGGCACCGATCTGGAATCCTCCCGCGAGCTTGCCGACGACCTCGAGGCCCGCGTGTTCTACATGCTGAGCAAGTTGGGCATCACCCCGCTCGAGCTGCCACAGTCCGAGGCTGCGCGCCAGATGGTCGCTGCTCAGTAATAGGTTGAGGTCGAAGTAGCGATTCGCAATAGTAGCGGCGCTATTGACAGATACATCACTGGTGGGTCGCTCTGCACGTCATCGTGCGGGGCGGCCCACTAAGCTTTGAGCACGACCTATTCAGTTAACCCCTACCTGGGTTTTGCTGACAACGCCGCTACGGCGATGACGCCTTCGACGAGCGCGACGGCATCTTCACCAAGCTGGCCGAGGGCGGCGAGGTCGTCGTCCCACTGTCCCAGCAGTCCTGGGGCGCCGCCTACGGCCAGGTCGCTGACACATTCGGCGTGACCTGGCACATTAACATCGGAGGCTAACGTGCCTTTCGCACGTTAGCGCCTCAGTGGAGCTCCCGGGGCTTTGGCTACCAGCTGGAGGAGCCGCCTCCGCCGGAGAAACCGGAGGAGTAGCTGGTGTTTGTGGAAGACGAGGCCGCGGCTTGGGCCTCGTCGTTCCAGGTAGACAGGACCACAAACGGGGTGTACGAGTGGTAGCCCACGCCCGGGCGCCAGCCGGACTCGTGCAGCTTCGGCGCCTCGTTGTCCGTGCCTTCGAAACCCTTTTCCTTTGCGATGTAGCCGTTTGTCACCGCGCTATCACGCAACAGGCGCGCGTAATCGTCCATGAAGTTGTCCGCCTCCAGGCGCAGGGCCAGTTCTTCGCAGCGGTGCAACAACTCGGTGACTTCGGCGTCATACTTCGCCGTCTCCAGCCGCGCCGCGCGGAGGTCCTCGCGCAGGTTCTCCACCTCGCGGCGTCGAGTAGCGGTGTCACCGTGCTCCATGTCCCACAGCTTGTCGATGTTGTTTTCCGCCTGCTCCAGGTGCGTGGTGGCCTCGTACATGGAAGAGATGTCCTTGCCGTACTTGCGCAGCGTCTTGTCGTCCGCGCCGAGTAGGTCCGGGATGCGCGACTGCGTGTCGTGCAATGACAAGAACGTGTCGCGGACTTCCGTCCACTGGCGCCGCAGCTCGTCGTTGGCAATCGGCGAGGTCAGCGAGTGGGCGCGCACGTCGATCTCCTGGAGCTTTTGTCCGATGCGGCCGTAGTTCTTGGACACGTAGTCGAACTGCTCGCGACGCTTCTTGGCGGAGCTTTTGCGCACCGCAACGAAGGCAGCGGCCATCGCTCCCAGGCCACCAACCGCGGCGGTCCCGCCAATTATTCCGGCCCACATCCCACCGTTGCCTTCCTCCGGCTCCTCCAGCGCGGCGCTTACCTGCTGCAAGAGGCCGGGTCCGAAGCGGTCGTTCTTGAACGAATCCTTGCCTGCGTCCAAGGCGTGGTCGAGGTGGCTGCCCTTGTCCAATCTCAGCGCCGCGCACACGTCGTCGCCGCAGTACAGGCCGTTGCGGCGCGGGTCCAGTCCTACCGCGGAGATGAGTACGCCGTTGGCCCAGCGATCGTCGTTATCGGCGATCATGTCCGGCTCCGTGGCGCGGATGTGCTGCTCCATCGTGTCATTGAACTTGTCGTCGTTGGTGCTGAGCAGCACGTAGTGCACCCGGGTGACCTCCGGCGGCAGGTCGAGCTTCGCGGTCTCTTGTTCCAGGAACTCCCGGTCCACGTCGAGTGCGCCGTTGTCGGAGAACACGCTCACCTGGACCGAGCCTGCGGCAGGGGAGGAGGGGGCGGCGTCGTCCCCGGCAGTGGTGCCGAGGTTTTTGCCCACGCCCGGCGTCTCGGAGAGAGCCAGGGCGGACGGCGCGAGCACCGTCGCGAGTGCGAACAAGACAATAAGGAACGCGGCGGAGCGGAGGGGAGCGGCGGCTGGGCGGAGGCTGTTCATAACTCTCATGTTTCCCTAAACGCCCCGACCTGTCCATGGGATATGGCCACAGTGGTTCGCAATCCGTTATCGCCGTCACAGTCGTTGACGCATAGGTGCAGGAAAACGGCCGCAGCACCGCGTGTGAGGGGAAGGCGCGGGCGCGTAACCACTACTGTGGTTAAGCGATGAATGTAAGCAGAAAGGCTGGCATCTCCCACATGTCCTTGCACGATGAACAGGTTGATTACCCCGAAAAGCTCGCGCGCATCCTCATGCCCGCGCCCGGCGAGCCTTTCGATGTCCGTATGCTCTACGTGCTCGAATCCGAGCACAACCACAACCGCGTGAAATGGGATGGGCGCTTCGGCGTCACCATCCCCGCCGGTTCCGAGGTGAGCTTTGAAACCTACTTTAACTCCTTCCCGGCCTCCTACTGGCGGCGTTGGTCCCAGTTAGATTCCGTGGTGCTGCAGCTGACCATTGAGGGTCAGGCCGCAGTATCCATTTATCGTTCCAAGACCGACGGCACCCGCGTGGCCGTAGAATCCCACCTGGTCACCAGCGGTACGCACGCGTTTGAGCTGTCCCTGAAGAACTTCGAGGACGGCGGCCTGCTGTGGTTCGACCTCACCGCTGACGAGGACACCACGCTTTCCGACGCCGCCTGGTGCGCCCCGCACGCCCCGCGTGCCCAGGTCATGCCTGACGGCACCGAGATCGCGCCGTCGGATAAGCGCGTTGCGGTGGGTATCCCCACCTTTAACCGCCCTGCCGACGCCGTGGCCGCGCTGCAGGCGCTGGGTTCTGACGAGGTCGTGGACTCCATCATCGACTACGTGCTCATGCCGGACCAGGGCACCCAGCACCCAGCAGACGAGCCTGGTTATGCCGAGGCCACCGCGCACTTCGGCGAGCGCTTTCGCGAGTTCCGCCAGGGCAACCTGGGTGGCTCCGGTGGCTACTCCCGCATCATGTTCGAAGCCCTAGAAAACACCGATTCCCCGTTCATCTTGTACATGGACGATGACATCGCCATCGAGCCGGATTCCATCCTGCGCGCCGTGCAGGCCGCCCGTTTTGCTGCCTCGCCCATCGTTGTCGGCGGTCAGATGCTTAACCTGCAGGAGCGCTCCCAGCTGCGCACCACCGGCGAGCGCGTCAACCGCTCTGATTTCATGTGGGGTCCGGCCCCGCACGCGGTCTACGATCACGACTTTGTCAAGTACCCGCTGCGCGCCATCGGCGACGACCAGTCCCGCAAAGACCCGAACAAGTACGACTCCCGTAACCTGCACCGCCGCATCGATGTGGAGTACAACGGCTGGTGGATGTGCCTGTTCCCCCGCGTCGTGGCGGAGACCAACGGCCAGCCGCTGCCGCTGTTTATCAAGTGGGATGACACAGAGTACTCCCTGCGCGCCGCCAAGAACGGCTTCCCCACGGTGACGTGGCCGGGCGCCGCCATTTGGCACATGGCGTGGGCCGACAAGGATGACGCGATTGACTGGCAGGCGTATTTCCCCCTGCGCAACCGCCTCATCGTGGCCGCGATGTACCACGACGGTGACGCCAAGGGCATCACCCGCTCTATCTTCAAGTCCACGCTCAAGCACACCATGTGCATGGAATACTCCACCATGGCCATCCAGATCGAGGCCATGCGCGACTTCCTGGCCGGCCCGGAGCACCTCTTCGACATCCTGGAGACCTCGCTGCCGCGCATCGCGGAGATTCGCAAGGGCTACTCAGATGCCGTCATTATCGACTCCGCGGATGAGCTGCCTGCGCCCACCGGCGCGCCGGGTGTCCCCACTAAGAACGTCGGTGGTCGCCTGAGCAAGCTGAAGAAGCTGCCGTGGCTGGCCAAGACCGTCCAGCACATGGTGACCAAGGAAGACCCCGCGCACCACGAGGCCCCGCAGCTCAACCTCACCGCGGACGAGGCCCGCTGGTTCACGCTGTCCCGTGTGGATTCGGCTACCGTGACCACCGCCGGCGGCACCGGCGTGGCCTTCCGCAAGCGCGACCGTGAGCTGGCTAAGGACCTGGTCAAGGAGACGCGCGCCCTGCTGCGTGAGATTGAGGAGAACTTCGAGGACCTCAAGGCGCTCTACCGCGGCGCGATGCCGCAGCTGACCTCCCGTGACGAGTGGAGGAAGATCTTTGAATAACGCAACCACCTCCGCACGCGAGGCATTCGGAGTGCTGGAGGACAAGGAATCTCGTGTCCTGGAGGCCATCCAGTCCGTGGCTTATGACGCCCCCGGCGTTCTGTCCGCCGCCCGCGGCTTGTCCCACTTCGGCGAGCACGCGCTCGGTTGGATGGGCACCTCCGCGGCCCTGGCGCTGGCTTACCGCAACAACCCCACACGGCGCCGCCAGTGGGTGGGCGCGGGCGTTTCCGCGTTCACCGCGCACGCGGCGTCGGTAGTCACCAAGCGCATCGTGCGCCGCAAGCGACCCGATTACCCTTACGTAAAGGTGGGCGTGGGCACGCCGTCGCGGCTGTCCTTCCCGTCGTCGCATGCGACGTCGACAACGGCATTTCTGGCCGCCGCGGCATATATCACTAAGAACCCGGCACCGCTGTTGGGTGTTCCCGTGATGATGTGCTCACGCATGGTGCTGGGAGTGCACTATCCCACGGACACGATTGTGGGCGCCGGCGTCGGCGCGGCGACAGCGCACTTGGTCATGCACGCAATGGAAAAGTAGGAAGGTCCCCCAACCATGTCTGATTACAACCAGAGCGTGTGGCACTCCGAACCCCACACCGAGGGCATCGACAACACCCGCAAGCGCAAGCCGCCGAAGAACCTTGCCGACGGCATGATTAAGGCCCTGCGGCCGAAGCAGTGGGTGAAGAATGTCCTGGTGCTCGCTGCCCCGGCGGCCGCGGGCGCGGAGGCGCTGTTCCACCAGCGGGTGCTTCTCGACGTCGCTTTGGCGTTTGTCACCTTCTGCATGGCGGCGTCGGCGGTGTACCTCATCAACGACGCCCGCGACGTGGAAGCGGACCGCCAGCACCCAACGAAGCGCTTCCGCCCGATCGCGGCGGGTGTGCTGCCGGAATCCTTGGCCTATGTCATGGCGGTGGTTCTCATCGCGGGCTCCATCGGCCTGTCCTTCTTTGCTACCTCGGGGACGTCGTTGGCTATCGTCATGGCCGTGTACATCACGCTGCAGCTGGGCTATTGCTTCGGCTGGAAGCACATGCCGGTGATCGATATCGCCCTGGTGTCCTCAGGTTTCATGCTGCGCACCATGGCCGGCGGCGTGGCCGCGGGCATCGTGTTGTCACAGTGGTTCCTATTGGTGGCGGCCTTTGGCTCGCTGTTCATGGCGTCTGGTAAGCGCTACTCGGAGATTCTCCTGGCGGAGCGCACCGGCGCGAAGATCCGCAAGTCCTTGGAGGGCTACACGCCCACCTACCTGCGCTTCGTGTGGACGCTCGCGGCCACCGCGGTGGTCATGAGCTACGCCCTGTGGGGCTTTGAGCTCTCCCGCACCGTCGAAGGCGCGGCCAGCGTCTGGTACCAGGTGTCCATGGTGCCGTTCACCATCGCCATCCTGCGCTACGCTGCGGACGTGGACCGCGGCGACGGCGGCGCCCCCGACGAGATCGCCCTGCAGGACCGCACCCTGCAGCTGCTGGCACTAGCGTGGATGGCGTGCATCGCGATGGCGGTCTACATTATTCCTATGCTCTAACGCCGCTCGGGCGAGGCTTCCTGCTTCGCTCTGTAGCGTGCTGTCCTATAAACTTCTCACTTATGCACAGCGCCGATCGCACCAAAAGGGCCGCCCTCCTCGGGGCGGTGGTGATCGGCGTACTTACGTTCTGGGGCGCGTGGACGCGCCGTTGGATGTCCGATGATGGCCTCATCGTGCTGCGTACCGTCCGCAATCTCATGGCGGGCAACGGCCCGGTATTCAACGCTGGGGAGCGCGTGGAGACCAACACGTCTACGTTGTGGCAGTACCTCATCTTCTGCGTGGCGCAGCTAACCGGCGGCGCAGACCCCGCCGCGGTGGAGGCCGGCACCATGGGTGGCAAGCTGGAACACATCGCGATGTGGCTGGCCATTATCTTCTCCGTGGCCGCGACAGTCATCGCCGCGCTGGCCACCGCGCGGTTGTATCGGTCGTTTAGCCCGATTGTTACGGTGCCCTTCGGCCTACTCATCTACCTCGCGCTGCCGCCGGCGCGAGACTTCTTCACCTCCGGCCTCGAGTGGGGCTTGGCCATCTTCTACCTGGCGGTGCTCTGGGCCCTGCTTATCCACTGGGCCATTCGTCCGGCCGCCGCCAGCGCCGCCACGGCAGGTGTGGACGATACCGCGGCCAACACCAGCGAGGAAGCAACCGAGGCGCGCGAAGGTAAGCAAGAACCAGAAGCGGCGGAGCCCGGCCCCGCCCCCATCCGCACCGCGCCGCGGGCCGTGGACTCCGCGGCCCTATGGTTGGCCTTCTGGTGCGGCGTGTCCTGGCTCGTGCGCCCTGAGTTCGCGCTCTATGGCGGGGTAGTAGGCCTCGTGCTGCTGGTCGCCCACCGCACCCCCTGGGGCGTGGCGAAGATTCTCGGCGTCGCCCTGCCGCTGCCCCTGGCGTACCAGATCTTCCGCATGGGCTACTACGGCCTGCTCACCCCGCACACGGCGGTGGCTAAGTCCGCGTCCGGCGCGGCGTGGTCTGAGGGTTTCAATTACCTGGGCGACCTGGTGAGCCCGTACGCCCTGTGGCTCCCGCTCATCGTGGCGCTCATCGTCGGCGGTCAGCGCGTGTTTACCCCGGCGGCCACCAGCATGCAGGAAGCCGCGGCGCGCAGCCGCACCACCGCGGTGTCCGCGATGCTGCTGTGCGGGTTCCTGCACCTCATTTACGTCATCCGTGTGGGCGGTGACTTCATGCACGGCCGCATGCTGTTGCTGCCGCTGTTCGCGCTGCTGTTGCCGGTGGCGGTCATTCCGGTACGCCACGCCATCGACGCCGTGGCGATCACCGTGATCGTGGTGTGGGCGGGCGTGGTCGCCTACCGCGGCAATGACCGCGACTGGGAGCTGTTCGCCTCCGGCGAGCCCATCAACATCGTGGACGAGCGGGAGTTCTGGACCTATTCCTCCAAACGAGAGCAAGGCGACGCCCCGCTGACGGCCGAGGATTTCCGCGTCAACCGCAACCTCAACGGTTTCCCGGAAGCGATGGACAAGCTTGCGGCCGGCGATGCCTGGGCCTTCCGCTACACCAGCTCCGAGACCGGGGAGATGCTCTGGAGCACCAAGCCCCGCGCCGCGGACCGCGCTGACGCCACCGAATACCCGGGCACGGTGTACTTCATTAACCTAGGTATGTCCTCAATGAACGCCCCGCTGAACGTGCGCGTGCTGGACCCCATCGGCTTGGCGACGCCCATTGCCGCGCGCCAGCCCCGCTTGGAGGACGCTCGCATCGGCCACGACAAGGCGTTGCCTTACGTGTGGCAGGTTGCTGACACTGCTACGGACATCGAAGAGCTGCCTGGCTGGTTGGACAAGGACGAGGTTGAGGTTGCCCGCGAGGCGCTGGACACCCCGGACTTCCAGCAGCTGTTCGCTAGCTACCGCGAACCACTGACCGCGGAGCGTTTCGTGGAAAACCTCGGCTTCGCCCTGTCGACGGGGCGCACGCTCGAACTGGATAAAAATCCTCGCATCTATGTGAGCCCATAGGGGAACCATCAATACCCGTGTGACCTTGATTTACGGTGCCGTGCGGGACTTTTCGGTCCCCATGCGATAGGATTTCTTCGTTGAATGTTGCCTATTCGTTATCAAACTTTAGGCTTCCACCGATATATCTATCCGAAGCTGTTCCCACGCTGAAGAGAAAACATAGAGGACGAGGAAGAAAATGACAGTAAAGACAGGAATGCTGGGTGGCCTGACCCGCCGCATGGTGACGGTCCTGACCGTGCTGGCCGTGGCACTGTCCATGATGATGGCGATGGGCTCTGGTGAAGCTTCCGCCGCGAACCGTGATTACTTGCGCCGCGACGCCAATGGCCGCTGCACCTGGGACAAGACACGCTACTGGGTACAGCGCTGCGATGTGTGGTCCAAGTCCATGGGCCGCACCATCCCAGTGCAGATCCAGCCTGCAAAGCGCGGCGGCAACGCCGGCTTCTACCTCCTGGATGGCCTCCGCGCCACTGACCGCACCAACGCGTGGGTGAACGACGTGAACGCTGCCCGCCTGTACAAGAACTCCAACATCACCCTGGTGATGCCGGTTGGCGGCGCTGGTTCCTTCTACGCTGACTGGGAAGGCCCGGCCACCTACGACTACAACAACCCGGTGACCTACAAGTGGGAGACCTTCCTGACCAAGGAGCTTCCGGGCTACCTGCAGCGTCAGTTCGGTGTGTCCCCGACCAACAACTCGATTGCTGGTCTGTCCATGGGCGGAACCGCCGCGATCACGCTGGCCGGCAAGCACCCGCGTCAGTTCCGTCAGGCTCTGTCCTACTCCGGCTACCTGAACACCTCCATTCCGGGTGCGCACACCCTGATGCGCTTGGCTCTGCTGGACTCCGGCGGATTCAACCTCAACGCAATGTACGGCTCCATTGTGAGCCCGCGTCGCTTTGATAATGACCCGTACAACGTCATCGGCGGTCTGCGCAACACCGACGTCTACGTCTCTGCTGCGTCCGGCATGCCTGGTCCGCAGGACGCCAAATACTCGGCCGAGATGAAAGCATCCGGTTCCGCACTCGAGTTCATTTCCATGGCCTCCACCCGCATGTGGGAAGCTAAGGCCCGCTCCATGGGGGTGAACCCCACCGTTCACTACCCAGCCACCGGCCTGCACAACTGGACCCAGTTCGGCTCCGAACTCGCCCGCACTAAGTCCCGCGTGCTCAATGAGATGAACGCTTGGTAGTTATTTTCTTCACCATTTAGAATCCCGAGAACTGTTCGGGATTCTTTTTGTTTTTCAATCTGTGGGGAGGTTGGGGAAATTGTGAAAAGGGGTGTGTTGCCCGCGGTAAAGTCTCAAGTTCAACTTAAACTGAAGACCACGAAAGTGCCCCTACTTTTCACGAGAAGTGGACTGTGCGGAGGCGTTCCGGAGGCGGGGAACCTTCGGAGCGGCGTCCGGGTCCGCTGCTTCTTTGTCAATCCCGCTCTCTAAAGCCTGAGGTCTACTTGGGCTTTGCTGACTTCCGAGGACAATACGAAACATGCGCAAAAAAGTGACCCTGACCCGACAGAGCTCCCCGCGTTCCCCACGTGCCCCGCGCACGGCGCTCGCACTACCCGCAGCGCTGGCAGTGGGCCTGGCATTGGCGCCCGTCGCCACGCCGGTAGCCAGCGCGCAGAGCAGCGCCCTGTCAGGTTTGAGCTCCAATTCCGGACTATCGGATTCCTTTGCCCCCTCCGATCCGCCGAAGCGCACCCCGATTGATACCCAGCGCCCTGTGGTGGACGGCCTGCCCAAGGGCGTATCCGTGGACCGCGTGGAGTACCTGAGCCCGCGCCACCTGATGGTCTACATCAAGTCCGCCGCGATGCCGGGCAAGCTGCAGAAGGTCCAGGTCCTCCTGGCGCGTGACTGGTACTCCCAGCCGGAGAAGAAGTTCCCGGAGGTGTGGGCACTTGACGGCCTGCGCGCACGTGACGACGAGTCCGGTTGGACCATTGAGACCAACATCATCGAGCAGTACGCCGATAAAAACGTCAACGTAGTCATGCCCGTCGGCGGCGAGTCCTCGTTCTACTCCGACTGGCAGAAGCCGGACAATGGCAAGCACTACAAGTGGGAGACCTTCCTCACCAAGGAGCTGGTCCCCATCATGCAGAACGCCTACCGTTCCAATGGCAAGCGCGCCGTCGTGGGTATCTCCATGGGCGGTACCGCCGCGATGAACCTGGCCGAGCGTAACCCACACCTGTTTGAGTTCGTCGGCTCGTTCTCCGGCTACCTGGACACCACCTCCCAGGGCATGCCGGAGGCTATCGCCGCCGCGCAGCTCGACGCCGGTGGCTACACCGCCACCAACATGTGGGGCCGCTACGGCTCCCAGGATTGGATCGACCACGATCCGAAGCTGGGCGCCGGTGCGCTCAAGGACATGGACGTCTACGTCTCCGCCGGCTCCGGCAAGGATGACTACGGTCAGAAGGATTCCGTGGCCAAGGGCCCGGCCAACATGGCCGGCGTGGGCCTCGAGGTGCTCTCACGCATGTCCACCGACACCTTCATTGGCCACGCCAAGAAGGCCGGAATTGACCCGATTGTGAAGTTCCGCCCGTCCGGCGTGCACTCCTGGGAGTACTGGCAGTTCGAGATGACCCAGGCCTGGCCGTACATGGCCAAGGCGCTGGGCCTGTCCAAGGAAGACACCGGCGCGGACTGCCAGGCCGTCGGCGCCATCGGTGCCGTGACCAAGTCCGGTGTTATCGGTTCCTGCCTGAACAACGCCTACGAGGTCGGCGACGGCAAGCGCCAAGACTTCCGCTCCGGCACCGCTTATTGGTCGCAGGAGACCGGCGCGAAGGCCCTGTACGGCGCCATCAACGCGCGCTACAACGAGATCGGCGGACCGACCTCATGGTTGGGCTTCCCTAAGACTGGCGAGGGCAAGACGCCGGACGGCAAGGGCCGCTTCGTTCACTTCGAGCACGGCTCCATCTACTGGACCGCGAAAACCGGCGCCTGGGCTATCCCGGCCGACATGCGCGACGTCTGGGGCAAGAACGGCTGGGAGACTGGCGACCTGAAGTACCCGGCCGGTCCGGTGCAGAAGGTGGGCAAGGGCCTGGTCCAGGAATTCCAGAACGGCTTCCTAGTCCGCGCCGAGGACAAGAAGGTGCACATCGTCCACGGCGCCATCGCGGCCAAGTACAAGGAGATGGGCAACGCCACCTCCCCGCTGGGCTTCCCGAGGGGCGGCGAGAAGAAGATCAAGGGCGGCGCCTTCCAGGAGTTCACCCGCGGCTACATCTACTGGTCCCCGAAGACCGGCGCGCACGTGGTGTACAAGGGCGGCATCTTCGACGCCTGGGGCAAGACCGGCTGGGAGCGCGGGGACTTCGGCTTCCCGACGTCCGACATGACCACCATTCCTTCCGGCGGCATGGTGGCCAAGTTCCAGGGCGGCACCATCTCCGAGGTTAATGGCAAGATCGTGGCCAAGAAGAACTAGTCGCCTACGCTAGGCTGCTACTAGGCTGAGACTCGGAGACTCGGAGACTCGGGGACGCGGAGACACGGAAAGGGTTCGTCGCATGCAGAAACACAACAAGGCACGGAGCTGGGCGGTCGCGGCAGTGGCCGGATTGAGCGCTGCGCTGTTGACTGCGTGCGGCGGCTCCACCGTGGACAACGCCGACATCACCGGCGAAGAGACCGTCGCCCCACTCGAGCGCGACGGCGGTTCCTCGGCAGCCCCGGAGGGGGAGGAGACGGCGAGCGAGGGGGCGTCGGAAAGCGCGGGTGAGCCCGCCTCCGAGGGTGAGGATAAGGGCGCGCGTGAGGTGGACGACGTTCCTCCCGCGCAAGGCGAATTTACCGAGAAAGACACGGCGTTCCTGGACGCACTGCGCAATGAGGGCATCAAGGTAGAGGGCGTGGAAAATCAGGTCATCGGCGCCGGCGCGGCCACGTGCAAGGACGGTGACAGCGACTTCTCCGAGGCTATGCTCAAGGCGGTGGCGGGGCAGTTGGTGGAGCAGGAGCGCACGGACAAGGACTTTAAGGCCGTGCATAAATTGCTGTCCGACGCCGCGGACGACGCCTACTGTTCCTAGATTCCGGGCGCCAGCTCTGGGCGCGCTTCCATAGAATCCGCAGACTCGTGGGGTAGAAATAGATCCATGAGAAAAGTTTTTACCGTTGTGGCAGTTGTGATTCTGGTTGTGGTGCTCGGCTTGGGCGCCAGCCAGTACTTCAACTCGCGCACGGCCAACGACTCCGCGCCGCTCAACCCCTTCTCCAAGGACGACTCCTCACGCGGGGGTGCCGGAAAGGGCGACAAGGGGAAGGGGGAGCAGAGAGCCCCGTCCCAGCCGTCGTGGTGCCCGCGCGCGGAAGTCATCGCGGCGCCCGGCACGTGGGAATCCAAGAAGGGCGACGACCCCATCAACCCCACCGCCAACAAATACTCCTTCATGCTCAAGGTGACGAAGCCCCTGCAGCGGGAGTACACGCGCGAAGACGTGAAGGTGTGGACGCTGCCGTACACTGCGGAATTTAAGAACATCAATTCCCAGGGTGAGATGAGCTACGACGAGTCTCGCGACGAGGGTACCGCCACCCTCAAGGCCGAGCTCAAGGACATGCACGAGCAGTGCCCGGAAACCAAGTTCGTGCTCACCGGCTTCTCGCAGGGGGCGGTCATCGTCGGCGACGTCGCTGACCGCATCGGTGCGGGGAACGGGCCGGTGCCTGCCGACGCCGTCGCCGGCGTCGCCCTCGTCGCTGACGGCCGCCGCGAAAACGGCGTCGGCATCAACCCAGGAACTGACCTGGACGGAATTGGCGCGGAGATTGCCCTCGCACCCGTCGAGAAGCTCGTGCAGCCCATCGTCCCCGGCGCCTCCATGCGGGGCCCGCGCAAGAACGACTTCGGCGAGCTCGCGGACCGCACTTACCAAATCTGCGCGCCCAATGACTCCATCTGCGATGCCCCGCAGGACATCGCCAACGCCCTGCCGCGGGCCATGGATCTGGTGGAGGCCAATGGGGTGCACGCGCGGTATGCCAAAAACAAGAATGTCATCGACGGCACCACCACGGACAAGTGGCTGGTGGGCTGGGCAAAGAAGAAGATCGCAGAAATGTAGTTTTGTTTCGTGGGGCAAATCTTTGACTCTACTGGCGTAGCGTGTAAAGTAACCTGTCAGCCGATAGATAGTTTGGGGCCCAAAACTACGTGGGCCGAATGTCATACCGTGGAGGACACATGGATTTGCACGCACTCATGGGGCGTTTCTTTAACGACAAGGGTGAGATCATCTTGGATCCCAAGCTCACCCTCCCCGGACTCGCCGAAATGATGTACCTGGCCGAGGCCCAAGAAGGCACCACAGACCGCGTGTGCCTCCGCTACTGGGACTACAGCAACTCCCGCGAAGGCGAAGCAAAAGACCTCACCCGCAAGGAGGTGCATATCCGCACCAAGGCCGTGGCCGCCCGCCTCCAGCAGGTTGGCGCGCCGGGCGACCGCGTGGCCATCCTCGCCAGCAACTCCCCGGAGTACATCCAGGCCTTCATGGGCGCGATGTACGCCGGCATGGTGCCCATCCCGCTCTACGACCCCAACGAGCCCGGCCACTCCGGCCACCTCGCCGCCGTGTTCGCCGTGGCCGAGCCGAAGCTGGTGCTGACAAACACGGCGTCGGCAGGCGCAGTGCGCAAGCTGTTTGCTTCCAAACCCGCCGCCGAGCGCCCGCGCGTGCTCACCGTGGACGCCCTCCCAGACTCCCTCGCCGAGTCCTGGGTCAACCCGATGGAACTGCCCGGCGTAGACGTCGCCGCCCTCGGCGCACCGCTGGACCTGCCCGCCTTCCTGCAGTTCACCTCCGGCTCCACCCGCAACCCCGCCGGCGTGGCACTGACCCACCGCGCGATCCTCATCAACGTGCTGCAGATCTTTGTGGCGCTGCAGCTGGCCATGCCGCTGCGCATCGTGTCCTGGCTGCCGCTGCATCACGACATGGGCATCATCCTCGCGGCGTTCGCCAGCATCATGGGCTTGGAACTCGAGCTCATGAGCCCACGCGACTTCATCCAGCAGCCAGCCCGCTGGCTCAATCAGATCGACGCCCGCCCCTTCCTCAGCGCGCAGGACGACACCGTGCCGAACGTCTACGCCGCGGTCCCGAACTTCGCCCTTGAGCTGGCCGTGCGCTACGGCAAAGCGCAGGCAGGCGACCTGGACCTGTCCGCCATTAAGGGTCTCGTCATCGGCTCCGAGCCGGTGCGCGAGCAAGCGGTCAACGAGTTCTACGAGGCCTTCAAGGAGTACGGCCTGGAGCGCAACGCGCTGCGTCCGTCCTACGGCCTGGCCGAGGCCTCCCTGCTGGTGCTCACCTCCCAGACCCCGAACCGCCCGGTCTTCGCGCACTTCGACCGCGAGGCCCTGGCAGCAGGCGAGGCCAAGATCGCCGAAGGTGACGCGCCATACGTGTCCTTCGCCTCCAACGGCCAGTCCGTGCGCCCGATGGAGCTGACCATCGTGGACCCGGCCACCGGCAACGAGCTTCCCGACGGCCGCGTCGGTGAACTGTGGGTCTCCGGCGGCAACGTGGCCTCCGGCTACCTGGGCCGCGAAGATGAGAACGAGTCCACCTTCCAGAACAAGCTGGGCGAGCGCCTGACGGAGGGCTCCCGCGTGCTGCACGCCGACGCCGACGCGCGCTGGCTGGCCACCGGCGACCTGGCCGTCATCGTGGATGGCGAAACATACATCACCGGTCGCCTCAAGGACCTCATCGTCATTGCGGGCCGTAACCACTACCCGCAGGACATCGAGGCCACCGCCCAGGAGACCAGCGCGCACGTGCGCCCGGACTCCGTGGCGGCGTTCAGCGTGGGCGACGAGTCCACCGAGGAACTGGTGCTGCTCATCGAGCGCGCGGACAACGCGGACCCGGCCGGTGATGCCGAGGCCGTGGAAGCAGTCCGCGCGGCGGTGACGGCGCACCACGGCGTGACCCCGGGCGACATCAAGATCCTGGCCCCGATGGAAATCTCACGCTCTTCCTCCGGCAAAATCGCGCGCCGCGTGGCGAAGAAGAACTACGAGGCCTAGGAGTTCGCTGGCAGCTTGCCCCGACTTTGACACGTTTGCCTGTTTTTGGCGACGATTTCGTGTCAAACGCGTCAAAGTCGGGGCTTAGCGTATGCGCCAATCGCGGCAGTGGACGTGCCAATCCCAGACCGGCGGCGCGAGATATTCAGTTCGTCCGCACGTCCCTCCGACTTCCGCCAGGATTCTGGGCAGGTGATGTTTCACGCATGACCCGGTGTAACTTAGAGCCAGCCATCCCCTCACTACCGCGCCGTTGCTTTTCCACAGATCCTTGGCGTAGGTGCCGCGCCGATTGTGGTAGTCAAAGCCATTTATCTCGATGGCTACGCGGTGCTCGGGAATCACAATGTCCCACAAATAGCCACCGATTCGATAATTGGTGCGCAGCGCATAACCTTCCGTGCGTAGCGCCCTCGCCACCGCGACTTCTGCGGGGCTGTCCGTGCCTATCGCGAACGAGCTGAGGAGCCTCCGCGTTCGCGCTGGGTAGCGGCCGATCAGAGCGAAGTCGCGCTCGAAAAGCGCCTCACCGTCGCGCCCGGCGTAGGTGCGTTCGAGTAGCTCTACGGCGCGGTCGTCGTCAGGCACGGCTTCTACAGCGAGGGGAGGGGGCAGGAAGCGAAAATGCCCCGCGTCGAGTGAGTAAATGCGGCGGGTTCGTCGCGTAGTGAAGTTGCTCCCAGGGGCCAATGCACGGCGACACGCGAGCTGAACCGGAAACTGCAGGGTGCTGAAACAGGCGACCGCGATTGCCGATTCCCCGTCGAGCACCGCGTCTGGCCAGTGCTCAAGGAGAATTTCAGCGAGCTCGGTCGGAGTTGGCTCCGCGGCAGAATAAAGCCCCGGTACGACCTTAAAGGCTTCGCCCCGCTTCACCATTCCCCGAATTACGTCCCTGGTTTTGCCATGGATGATGAGTCGGTGAACCACAATTACCCCCGTGATTGTTGTTCCTAGCTCCGCAGTGTAGCTGAGCCCCAGAAACCTCGCACTTGGGCCCAGAAAAGCTGATTGTTCGGCTGAACGTGCAAAAGTCGGGGCGTCTGACCCGCCCCGCGGGTCCCGCTGTCGCACAAACGCCAGATCGTTTGCGATAATGATGGGATCAATAGGACAAAACCGTTAGAGGAAAGAAAGTTAGGCATGACCGTAGACGAACTCCGCATTTGGTTGCGCAACTGGGTGGCCCAGACCACCGGCGTGGCCGCGGACGAGATCCTGGACACCAAGCCCCTAGAAACCTATGGCCTCTCCTCGCGGGACGCTGTGGTACTTTCCGGCGAATTAGAAAACCTTCTCGGGCTGCAACTCGACGCCACCGTGGCGTACGAGTACCCCACCATCGCGCAGCTCGCCGACCGCCTGGTCAACGGCGTGCAGCAGACGGGCACCCGCAAGGCCGCACCCCGCCGCGCGGCCAGCACACCGACTGAGAGCCATGACATCGCGGTCATCGGCATGGCGGGCCGTTTCCCTGGCGCCAATAACGTCGACGAATACTGGACGATGCTGTCCGAGTCCCGCGCCGGGACCGGCCCGCTACCCATGGGACGGTGGAGCGAGTACAACGCCGACCCGGTGATGAAGGCCAAGATGGCCGAGCACAACCTTAACGGCGGCTACCTCGAGGACATCGCGTCCTTCGATCCCGAGTTCTTTGGCCTGTCTCCGCTCGAGGCGGCCAATATGGACCCGCAGCAGCGCATCCTCCTCGAGCTCGCGTGGGAGGCGTTGGAGGACGCGCATCTGCCGGCGAATGAGCTGCGCGGGACGTCGACAGGCGTGTACATGGGCTCCACCAACAACGATTACGGCATGCTCATCGCCACGGACTCGGAGGAGATGCACCCATACGCGCTGACGGGTACGTCCTCGTCGATTGTGGCCAACCGCATTTCTTATGCCCTCGACTTCCGCGGCCCGTCCATCAACGTGGATACCGCGTGTTCGTCGTCGCTGGTGGCCATCCACCAGGCCGTGCGCGATCTGCGTGAGGGCGCTGCCGACGTCGCCCTCGCCGGCGGCGTGAACATCCAGGCCACCCCGGTGGTCACCACCTCCTTCGCGGAGCTGGGCGTTATTTCCCCGACCGGTGTCATTCACGCCTTCTCCGACGATGCTGACGGCTTCGTGCGTGCCGACGCCGCGGGTGTGCTCGTCCTCAAGCGTCTCGCGGACGTGGACGCCAACGACCAGGTTCTCGCCGTCATCAAGGGCTCCGCCGTTAACCAGGACGGCCACTCCAACGGTCTGACCGCTCCCAACCCGGACGCGCAGGTGGACGTGTTGGAGCGCGCCTACGCGGATGCGGGCGTGGACCCGGCCACCGTGGACTACGTTGAGGCCCACGGCACCGGCACAATCCTGGGCGATCCCATCGAGGCCACGGCGCTCGGCCAGGTGCTTGGCGCTGGCCGCGAGATGCCGACGCTGCTCGGCTCGGTGAAGTCGAACATCGGCCACTCGGAGTCCGCGGCGGGCGTCGCGGGCGTCATCAAGGTCATCGAGTCCATGCGCCACGGCGTCATCCCGGCGTCCATTAACTTCTCCGCCCCGAACCGCTACATCGACTTTGACGCCGAGAAACTCGAGGTCGTGGAGGATCCGCGCGAGTGGCCGGAGTATTCCGGCCGCAAGATCGCGGGCGTGTCCGGCTTCGGTTTCGGTGGCACCAACGCGCACGTGGTGTTGAGCGACTTCCGTGCCGAAGATGTGCTTTCCGACGCCCCCGCGAAGCAACCGCAGGTCGATACCTCCGTGGTGTCCCTGACGGTCTCTGGCCTGCTGCCGTCGCGCCGCCGGACGGCCGCCGCGGACGTGGCAGATTTCCTGGAGTCCGCGGGTGACGGCGTCGACATGCTGGGGCTCGCGCGCTCGCTGGCGCGCCGCAACCATGCGCGTACCCGCGCCGTCGTGCAGGCCGCGGACCGCGAGGAAGCCATCGCGCGCCTGCGCAAGGTGGCCGAAGGGACAGTGTCCGTGGGCATCTCCGCGGCAGATTCCCCGTCCGTGCAGGGCCCGGTGTTCGTGTACTCCGGTTTCGGTTCGCAACACCGCAAGATGGCCAAGGACATGATCGCCATGTCCCCGGCGTTCAAGGAGCGCTTGGAGGAACTGGACAAGATCGTGGACTTCGAGTCCGGCTGGTCGATCCTGGACATCGTGAACGACGATGAGCAGACATACAACACCGAGACTGCGCAGGTGGCGATTACCGCCATCCAGATCGCGATCACGGATCTGCTCGCATCCTTCGGTGCGCGCCCCGCGGCCGTGATGGGTATGTCCATGGGCGAGATCGCCGCGGCCTACGCCGCCGGTGGGATCACCGCGGAGGACGCCATGACGATTGCCTGCCACCGCGCCCGGCTCATGGGCGAGGGCGAGGCACAGCTCACCGAGGAGACCGCCGGCGCTATGGCCGTCGTCGAGCTGCCTGCCGAGGAGATCGCCAAGCTCACCGAGGACACCGGCATCGAGCCCGCCGTGTACGCCGGGCCGGGCATGACCACCGTCGGCGGCCCGCGCCAGGCCGTGCTGGACCTGGTGGAAAAGCTGGAAGGCGAGGGTAAGTTTGCCCGCGCCCTCAACGTGAAGGGCGCGGGGCACACCTCGGCGGTGGAGCCGCTCATCGGCGAGCTCGCCGCGGAGATCGCGGCGGTCGAGCCGCGCCCGCTGGAGATCCCGCTGTTTAGCTCCGTCGACCGTGGTGTCGTGCATCAGCCGGGTGCTGTGGTCCACGACCCGCAATACTGGCTCACCATGACGCGCCAGCCGGTGTACTCCCAGGACGCTACCGAGCAGGCTTTGGCTGCTGGCCACTCCATGCTCGTGGAAGTGTCCCCGAACCCGGTGGCGCTCATGGGGATGATGAACACCGCGTTCACCGTGGGCAAGTCCGACGCGCAGCTGCTGTACGTACTCAAGCGCAAGGTGGACGCGGGCGAGTCCATCCGCGACCTGTTGGCCAAGATGTACGTGGCCGGCGCCCCGATTGATTACACCGCCGTATTCGGCACCGGCGAGCGTACCTCTGCGCCGCTGACCACTTTCAAACGCAATCGCTTCTGGACCAACGCGCGTCCGTCCTCGGGCACGCGCGGCCTGCCGGGTGCGCGGGTGAACCTGCCGGACGGCAAGATTGCGTTCTCCACCAACGCCGACCAGGCGCCGAGCGCACTCGCCATCATGGAGACGGCAGCGGAGGCTGTGAACCCGGAGGCCTCGCTCGTGGCCGCCGAGGACTACGTGGCGCTGCCCGCGCAGGGCGACGTCACCACCGTCATCACCCGCTCCCTGGGTGGCCTGCAGGTGGCCGTCTACGCGGAGAAGCCGGGCGCGGCTGAGCTCCAGCTCATCGCGGAGGGCTTCGCCTCCACGCTGAACCTGGGCGCGGCGGAATCCACACCGGGCGTCGCCACGCTGCAGGAATCCGGGCCCGCCTTGGGCGAGGTCCCTGAGGAGGACGGCGTGGAGTCCGTGCGTTGGGATCCCAACAAGGAGTCGGTGGAGGAGCGCCTCGCGCTCATTGTGTCCGAGTCCATGGGCTACGACGTCTCCGACCTGCCGCGCGAGCTACCGCTCATCGACCTTGGCTTGGACTCACTGATGGGCATGCGCATTAAGAACCGCGTGGAAAACGACTTCCAGATTCCTCCGTTGCAGGTGCAGGCGCTTCGCGACGCCTCCTTGGCCGACGTCATCGTCATGGTCGAGGCCGCGGTGAAGGGCGACGGCGCTGACAACGCAGAGCCTGCCGACGACACCCCGGCCGCCGCGCCGACCACCACCGGCGAGGGCGTGGGCGTGGCGCCACGCGATGCGTCGGAACGCATGGTCTTCGGCACCTGGGCCACCATCATGGGCTCCGCCATGCGCGGCGTCACCACCGCGCTGCCTGCTATGACGCAGAACCAGGCAGACGAGCTGGCCGCGCGCCTGAGCGAGCGCGTGGACCTGGAGATCACTGCGGAGCAGGTGCAAGACTGCGCCGCCCTGGAGGACATGGCGAACCTCGTGCGCCCCGGCCTGGAGACCGAGGTGGAAGGCAACGTCCGCGTCCTTCGCGAGGCCGAGGGCCCCGCGGTCTTCATGTTCCATCCGGCCGGTGGTTCCTCGGCGGTGTACCAGCCGCTGGCTCGCCGCCTGCCAGATGACGTCGCCGTGTACGGCATCGAGCGCATGGAAGGCTCCATCGAGGAGCGCGCCGCGGAATACGCCAAGGACGTGGCCACGTACGCGCGCGGCCGCAAGGTGGTCCTGGGCGGCTGGTCCTTCGGCGGTGCCCTGGCCTTCGAGGTGGCGCACCAGCTGCTGGGTACGGATACGGAGGTGGCCTTCATCGCGCTGCTGGACACCACCCAGCCCTCGGACCCCGCGCCAGACACCCTGGAGGAGATCACGGCCCGCTGGGAGCGCTACTCCGCGTTCGCCAAGAAGACCTATGATCTGGACTTCCCGGTGCCTTACGAGCTGCTGGAGACCGCGGGCGAAGAGGCCATCATGAAGATGCTGGAGACCTACCTGGCCACCACGGACGCCTCCGAGCATGGCCTGTCCGCCGGTGTGCTGGAACACCAGCGCGCCAGCTTCGTGGACAACGCCATTCTGGGCAAGCTGGACTTCGCTCGCTGGGCCGACGTCCAGGTGCCGGTCCTGTTGTTCCGCTCCGAGCGGATGCACGACGGCGCCATCGAGCTGGAGCCGCGCTACGCGCACGTTGATCCGGACGGTGGCTGGTCCGCTATCGTGGAAGACCTAGAAATCGTGCAGTTGCAGGGCGATCACCTGGCAGTACCCGACGAGCCGGCCATCGGCATCGTGGGCAAGCACATGAACGATTGGATCGAGGAGAAGATTCGTGGCAACCACGGCTGAGAAGCTCGCCGACCTTCGCGCGCGCTTGGACAAGGCGCAGGACCCGGGCAGTGAACGCTCCCGTGCCAAGCGCGACGAGGCCGGGCGTTCTACGCCGCGCCAGCGCATCAATGCGCTTCTCGACGAAGGCTCCTTCGTCGAGGTCGGCGCCCTGGGCAAGACCCCGGGTGACCCGGACGCGATTTACTCGGACGGTGTGGTCACCGGCTACGGCCGCATCAACGGCCGCCCGGTGTGCATCTACGCGCACGACAAAACCGTGTACGGCGGTTCGGTGGGCGTGACCTTCGGCCAGAAGGTCTGCGAAATCATGGACATGGCCATCAAGATTGGCTGCCCAGTCATCGGCCTGCAGGACTCCGGCGGCGCCCGCATCCAAGACGCCGTGACGTCGCTGGCGATGTACTCGGAGATTTCCCGCCGCCAGATGCCGCTGTCTGGCCGCTCCCCGCAGATCTCCGTGATGATGGGCAAGTCCGCCGGTGGCGCCGTGTACGCTCCAGTGACCACGGACTTCGTCATCGCTGTGGACGGCGAGGCGGAAATGTACGTGACGGGGCCCGCCGTGATCCGTGAGGTTACTGGCGAGGACGTCACCTCCGCGGAGCTGGGTTCGGCGCGCCAACAGGAGCTCAATGGCAACGTCTCCGCCGTGGTGGAGGACGAGGAAGAAGCCTTCGAGATGGTCCGCGACCTCATCGATCACTTGCCGTTGACCTGCTTCGATCCCTCGCCGACCTTCGACGCCCCGGCGGATGAGGAACTGCTTGACGACGCCGCGTTGGACTCCTTCATGCCGGACGACACCAACGCCGGCTACGACATGCAGGACCTTCTGGCCCAGCTGGGCGACGACGATGAGCTCATCGAAATCCAGGAGAACTTCGCGCCCAACTTGATTACGGCCTTCGGGCGCATCGACGGCCGCACGGTGGGCTTCGTAGCCAACAACCCGATGCACGCGGCGGGCTGCATCGATGCGGATGCGGCGGATAAGGGCGCGCGTTTTATCCGCATTTGCGACGCTTACAACGTGCCGCTGATTTTTGTTGTCGATACTCCGGGCTACTTGCCGGGCGTGGAGCAGGAGCGGGTGGGCCTGATTCACCGCGGCGCCAAGTTGGCGTACGCGGTCGTGGAAGCAACTGTTCCTAAGGTTTCTCTCATCGTGCGCAAGGCGTACGGCGGTGCCTACGCGGTGATGGGATCTAAGAACCTTACCGGCGACATCAACCTGGCGTGGCCCACTGCACAGATCGCGGTGATGGGGTCGGCGGCGGCTGTGGTGATGCTGGCGGGCAAGCAGCTGGACGCTGCGGAGACCCCGGAGCAGCGCGCGATGACTAAGAAGATGTTCATGGATTTCTACGATGAGACCATGACTTCGCCATACGTCGCGGCGGAGCGCGGCTTCCTCGATGGGATGATTCGCCCTGCGGAGTCGCGCCTGGCTCTACGACAGGCGCTGCGTCAGTTGGAGACAAAAGAGACGTTTGACCTGCCCAAGAAGCACAACATCATGCCGATGTAGCCTGCCATAGTAGGGCGCGTGCTCGGCGCAGAGACCCGGTTCACCACGGGGGTGGACCGGGGTTTCTTGTATTCCTAGGTTCCCAGCTGGCTTTCAATAAGTTACCCCCATCCGGGGTAACTTAACCTTGGGTTAACCTGTTGCCGTAATAGCAATTAAATAAACGTGATGCAACGAGGGTTTTGTTGACGCCTCTACTGTTCTAAGAAATTACTGATAGCGAAGTTAATACGGTGCGCATCGAGTTTATTTCCTGAGCAAGTTCTTTCTCGATTCTTATTTTTCCTTTAACAAATGTCCGCTTCTCAGTAGGGTTTAACGCGTGTAGGAACACGAATATGTCTACCCAAGGAAAGTGATGAACATTAAGAATAAACGCCATGCGGGGCGCTATCAGGCTTTAAGCTTGCTGGCTGCTCTTGCTTTGGTGATGAACCTGGTTACCCCGGGCGCGAATGCGATTATTGATTCGCCGGGTTTGCCGGAGAAGTACGGAACGCCGGACGGACCTGACCCCACTATCTCTGTGGACATGTCCGTGGACAAGACTGAGGTCCAGCCCGGCGACCAGATTAATTACACCGTGGACGCCACTCTTGAACCGCCGTACCCGGTCACTACCGGCCAGGGCGGCGAGTCCAACGTGGTGATGTACGAGCTGACCATCAAGCCGGACGCTAACGCTCCGCTGGACCGCGAGCCCCAGGCGAGCGACTTCACTTGGAGTGACGGCCAGCAGCGCGACATCACCTCGGCGACGCAGCTGGATGATGGTTCTTGGCAGGTCAAGTTTGAGGAAAAGGACCCCCGCGTCGGCATTAGTGGTCCTGTTTCCGTAGAGGCAACCTTGCCCGCCACGGTATCCGACTCCGCCGAGAGTGGCTCCACCATTGAGGCCAGCGCTTCCGGGCGTGTGGCGGTGGACCCAATCATCGATTGGTTTGCCAATGGCGATGCTAATGGTACGTTTGGCGAGCGTGATCAATACGGTGGTTGCTGGGGTGAGATGACGTGGTCTACGACCCTCGACTCGGCTGATTACGGTGTCTGGCTTGCAGAGATCAAGCTCGGCGCCTCGGAGAATCTGCAATTCTCCGACGAATCGCCACGTATTACTTTGACTTCCCCAAGTGGAGTCGATCAGTACCCGAACATCAATCCTGGCGAGTTCCGTCCGGATGACCGGAGCGGGGCACTGTATGGTCAGGACCCAAAGCCGGACATTGATTATCGCCAATCTGTGAACTGGGCCTATAACCCAGACAATTATTCGGGCTTGGACTCTTGGATAGAGCCTGGAACCACTTTGACGGTTACGCAAGATTTCTATTTGTCGGATTGCAGGAAAGATCAGTACGGGCGCCCAGTGCAAGACGTCTATTTTGAGGCAGCTGTTACTTCCGGTACCCCATGGCACTACGCGGAAGACACCGATACTGCAACGTCGACGGTGAATGGTCCTGCGTTTGAGGTTGCTAAGACTGCGCAGCAGGAGACCGTTCAGGCTGACGCCGATGGCAAGTTTGTCGCAGGATACGACGTTACGGTCACCAATACTTCGGATGCTGACGGCACCTCTGGCCGTGTGCTTGATACCCCGAAGCAGCTGGACGGATTCCGCATTGCGGGCGTGACCGTAAATGGGCAGCCTGTGGAAGCCGTGGATGGCGCGTACTTGATTTCTGAGGGTGTCGCTCTCGCGGCCGGTGCTTCCGAGACCTTTGACGTTCAGGTTTCCTACGAACCGATTGGTGAGCCCACTGACGAGCAATGGACGGCAATCGGCGAGTGTGAAGACACCACTGGTGGTCAGCCGTCTACTAAGGGCATTGCAAATGTGGTGAGCCTGGAAGGCGAGCCTGAGGACAAACTCGATGACAATGATGCATGTGTAAAGGGTGTTCCGCCGACGCCGTCGACGACCCCTGAGGAGACCACTCCGGTTGAGACGACTCCTGAGGAGACCACTCCGGTTGAGACGACTCCTGAGGAGACCACTCCGGTTGAGACGACTCCTGAGGAGACCACTCCGGTTGAGACGACTCCTGAGGAGACCACTCCGGTTGAGACGACTCCTGAGGAGACCACTCCGGTTGAGACGACTCCTGAGGAGACCACTCCGGTTGAGACCACTCCGGTCGAGACGACTCCTGAGGAGACCACTCCGGTTGAGACGACTCCTGAGGAGACCACTCCGGTTGAGACGACTCCTGAGGAGACCACTCCGGTTGAGACGACTCCTGAGGAAACGGCCCCAGTGGTGCCGGACCCGAAGCCGGCAATCGACGTCGAGAAGCTGATTAATGGTGCGGATGCGGATACTGCTGAGGAAGCGGTGAGCGTGGCGCCGGGCTCTGACATGGAGATTGAGTTCATTGTTACTAATACTGGTAACACGGACTTGGAGAATGTGAAGCTGTCCGATGACAAGATCGCTGGCGCTGAGATTAAGGCGCCTGAGGGTTTTGACGGCAAGTTGGCTAAGGGTGAGCAGGTGCGTTTTACTGCCACTATTAAGGCGCCGGAGCAGGGTGGTGAGACCCACGTTAATACTGCGAGGGTGACGGGTGATTCTGTGCCGCCGGAGGGCAGTGATGTGCCGCCGACGACGGTGGAGGATGATGATCCGGCGCATGCTGAGACTCCTGATGAGCCGGCCATGACGATTCGTAAGAAGATCAATGGCTTTGACACCACTGAGGACAATCCGGTGACGGTGCAGCCTGGTGAGCAGATGACGATGGCGTTTATTGTTACCAATACGGGTAACCGCACCATCGACAATGTTCGGGTGGAAGATGACAAGGTTTCCGCTGAAGATATCGTGGTGCCGGAGTTCGTCTTTGATGCTGACGGTAACCAGGTTGGCCCGTTTGAGGGTTCGTTGGAGCCGGGGCAGTACGCGGTGTTTACTGCGGAGTTTGCGGCGCCGGAGGCTGGTGCGGGTGAGCACCACAACGTTGCTATCGCTAAGGGTGAGGTGCCGCCGGGTGATGGTGATACCCCGCCGGGTGAGTTGGAGACCCCGCCGGATGATGGTTGGGCGAAGACTCCTTCGTTGAAGTTGACGAAGTTCATCAATGGCGATGATGCGAATGAGGCGCCAGGTGTTGAGCTGAAGCCGGGCGAGAAGATGGCCATCAAGTACGTCGTGGAAAACGATGGCCCGGTGGCGCTGAACGACGTCCGTGTTGTTGATGAGGTGACTGCGGGTCAGGATAAGGATCGTATCCAGAAGGATATTGAGGCCGAGTTGGCCAAGATTGATCCGTTTACTTTGCAGCCGGGTGAGAAGAAGGAAATCGAGATTACTGTCGACGCCCCGGCGGCGGCTGATGATCAGCACACTAACTCCGCACACGCGGAGGGCACTCCGCCGGAGCAGACGCCGCCAGATCCTGAGGAGGGTGAGCCGGAGTACCCGAACGATGGTGATACCCCGCCGGTGGAGTCGCCGGAGGATCCGGGTAATGGTCACACCCCGCCAGGTGACACCCCTCCGGGTGACACCCCGCCGGGGGAGGAACAGAAGCCGGCAATCGACGTCGAGAAGCTGATTAATGGCGACGACGCCGATACCGAAGACGCTGCGGTATCTGTGGTGCCGGGTGCAGACATGGAGTTCCGCTTTATTGTTGAAAACACCGGCAACACCGTTCTGAAGAATGTGACGCTAACCGATGACAAGATCGCCGGTGCTGACATCAAGGCGCCGGAGGGCTTCGACGGCACCCTTGAGCCGGGCGAGAAGGTTGTGTTCACCGCAACACTGCCGGCGCCGGAGGGTGAGAACGAACTGCACAAGAACACGGCGAAGGTCGTGGGTGAGGTTCCGCCCGCCGACGGCGATACCCCGCCGGGTGATGGCGATACGCCGCCGACGACCGTCGAGGACGACGATCCGGCGTATGGTAAGACCCCGGGTGAGCCGAAGCTGGAGCTGCGGAAGAAGATCAACGGCCTGGACACCACCGAGGATTCACCGGCAGTGGTGCGTCCGGGAGACGACATGATTGTCTCCTTCATCGTGACCAACACGGGCACGAAGGCAGTGGACAACGTCAAGGTCAACGATGACGTCATCCCGGCAGACCAGATCAAGGCCCCGGCGGACCGCTACAAGGTCTCGGGAGAGAAGGCTGGTGCTTTCGACGGCACACTGGAGCCAGGTGAGTACGCGGTGTTCACCGCCACCATCCCGGCACCGGAGGCCAAGGAAGGCATCGACCACCACAACCAGGCAATTGCTGAAGGTGAGGTGCCGCCTGTCGACGGCGAGACCCCGCCAGGTGGCAGGATCACCACGCCGCCGGATGATGGTTACGCAGAGACCCCGACGCTGGGAATCAAGAAGTACATCAACGGCCACGACGCCGATGAAGCACCGGGCGTGAAGGTGAAGCCGGGTGCGGATATGCAGGTGGACTACAAGGTGGTCAACACCGGTTCCGTGACGCTCAAGAACATCAACGTGAAGGACACCATCACCGCGGGTGACAACCTGGGTGAGGTGCCAGCGGATTCCATCAAGCCTGCGGTGAACAAGCTGACTGCTGACGGCAAGGAGGTGCCATTCGATGGCACGCTGAAGCCGGGTGAGGCAGTGGTGTTCACGGCCGTCGTCAAGGCGCCGAAGGCCCAGGGCATGCAGCACACGAACGTGGCTGTGGCCTACGGTGAGCCACCGGTGGAGACGCCGGAGGACCCGAAGCCGGGCGAGCCTGAGGTGCCGTCCCCGGGTGAGGGCGGCGAGGTGCCGCCAGTCGAGTCCCCTGAGGATCCGGCGAATGCGGTTCCGGACGAGGAGCCGGATGACTTCGGTGGCGAAACGCCGCCTCCGGGTAGCTCGATTCCGCCGTGGCTGCCGTTCATCCCGTTGATTCCGCTGATTCCGCTGTTTGGTGGGTCGTCGGATGGCAGCTCGCATCCGGGTAAGCCTGGTGTTCCGGGTAAGCCTGTGGAGCCGGGTGAGCCTGTGGAGCCGGGTGAGCCTGTGGAGCCGGGTGAGCCTGTGGAGCCGGGTGAGCCTGTGGAGCCGGGTGAGCCTGTGGAGCCGGGTGAGCCTGGCGAGCCTTCGGCGCCGAGTGCCCCGGGCGCTTCAGCCGAGGGGCCGGGCATGCTGGCAAACACGGGTGCCAGCGTGATTGGTCTGGCCTTGGCTGGATTGCTCGTGCTGCTGCTTGGATTGGCGCTGATGCGTCGCAAGCGTGAAGGCGAGGCCTAAACCGCGAGGTTAGGTGACGTATGAAGGCGAAGCGTCTGGGGGAAACCTGGGCGCTTCGCCTTTTACGATTTGACTGAGATGGATGCGCGGGCGATGATAGACGCTGTACATCGCCTGTTTGTTATTTGTTTGTGACAAATATGGCCCGCCGAAATGGGAGGACAACCCGATGATTCTGAGTAGCGCATTTGATTTGATTGGCGAGATTGTCAACTTCTTTTACGTGCTGTCCCTGGGTGGCTTCGACCACCTGATCTAGTGGACTTAGGCTCCCGAAGGGGCCTGCTTCACGAGGGCCATCGTGCAATGTGTGTTGCGCGATGGCCCTTTTGTTTTCTCTTGTGGCGATTGGTTCGAACGTTCGGTTAAATGATGATTAACTATGTTTGAGAGGGTTGTGTTCGAATGGGTGTTTGTTATGATGATTGGTGTCGACGGGAATAGACGAAAGGGGGCCGAAGTGAATGTACAGAACCATATCGCTGTGATTGCCGAATCTATGGCTGCGCTTCGTGGCGCCCTAGACGAGCCCGCTATTTCGTTTGACTCCCTGGAAGCGGCGATGGTTGCACTCGAAGAGGTGTGGCGTTCCAAAATATATATGGACGCACGCTTTGCCTATCTTGCGGAGGGGGCAGAGGCTGCCGGGAGGGCGGGAACTCACCACGTGGGTGACTATCTCACGCGTACGCTAGGTATCAGTGCGGCAGAAGCACGAACCCGGATCGCGGCGGGGAAAGACCTCTTTGCCCCCATCGAGCCACGGAAGGGGGAAGAAAAGGATTTTCTGCATCTCGTCGACTCCGAGCGGGGCGCCGCCATGGACATAGCACGGCAGCGCGAGGAGCGGCGAGCGAACGAAGGCAAGAAGCATCAGGAAAGTGCTCGGGAGCTTGTCATTGAAGTGGCGGCGGACAAGCTTGCAGCGATTGACTCCGAGCTGAAGCGATTGAATTCGACGGCGGCGACGAGCCGCGAGGAGTTGTATGCGGAGGCCCTGAACCAGGCGCGGGCGCGGGACGTGGATGACCTGCGGCGGTGGGTTCGTGAGCGGGTACGCGCGGCGAATCGGACATCGCGGACTGTGGCGGGGAAGAGAGATCGCCTTGCTGCACACCGCAAGCGTGAGGTGTGGTTGTCTAGGCCGGACTCTGACGGCGGCGTTCGCTTTGGGGGCTACCTTCCAGCGGGAATGGCGGCACACTTGGCAGCGGCGTTGGCAGCGGGGCGCAATGCGGGGTCAAACGTTGAGGGGAAGCCGAAAGATGACAAGCGAACTTTGCGTCAGCGGCGTGCGGACCAGCTCAACGCCATTTGCATGGGCTATGTGCATGATCCGGCTAAGGCCCGTGCGGGGCGTGCCAGCCTGGTGATCACAGGTACCGTGAACGACTTTCATGGGGTGGGCGTGGATACGCAGTTCATGACCAACACGGGGCACGAGCTCAACGCATTGGAAGTTGTACAAGCGACGAGCCAGGGGGCCGACTACTGGCTACTGTGCGAGGAGGGCTCGCAGCGCCCGCTGAATTTAGGTAGGGCGCAGCGCGGAGCGAGCTTCGAGCAGCGGCTGGTGTTGGCGGCGATGGAATTGGTGTGTTCGTGTCCTGGGTGCGACATGCCGGCGTCGGAGTGCGATGCGCACCACTTGAGAGCGTTTATTCAGGGTGGGCGAACAGATATCGAGAATCTGACTCTGCTGTGCCGCAGGCACCACACGGACAACAATGATGCGCGAGACGGCAAAAATGGGCTCGGGTACTATGCGCGGGATGCGGAATCCGGGAAAGTAGGGTGGTGTCCACCTCATGGTCCCCCGAGATTTAACACGACGGTGGCGAGGAGCCGCGCCCCTGGGGTGCGGCTGGCAACGCGGCACGGGGCGCACAGTGCAGTCCCGACCTAGTGGGTTGAGACGTGCCTGCGTCGGGAAGCGATGCTGGAGATAGCGCGCCAACCGAAGAGGAAGAGTGCGGACATGACGGCGGCAACGATGACAAACGACACAGCGGGGAACCGTCCATTGGCGGCTGCCCACGCGAGCATGCCCACAATCACGGTGCTGAGCCACACGACGCCGCCCTGTGCCCAGATGCCGAGGCGGCCTGGTTTGTCGGCGAGCGCGAGGATGCCCCAGCCGGCGAGGGCGCCCACGGCCCAAGGCCACAAGGCGTCGAGGAGGCCAAGGAGAGTGAAGGGAGGGTGGGACCAGCGGGCGATGACCGCGAAGACAGCAAGGGCGATGATGTCGAATGCCAAAGCGCGGGGTGCAGGCATGGCTACCTCAATTCTGCTGACAACGGAACGTACATCACCTAGCCTAGCTGGTCGGCGCGGGTTCTTTGACTTGGCTCAGGTTGGCGTAGTTGATTCCGCGGCGGGCGTAGTGGAACAGGTAGACGATCCACCCGATGATCGTCATGAGAACGAAGGAGATGAGCCGATAAATGAGGGCGGCGCCGGTCGCATCGACCACCGTCATCCCCGAAGCGACGAGGGTGGCGATCATCGCGGCCTCCACCGTACCCAGGCCGCCCGGGGTGACCTGCGCGGAGCCGGCCAGCTTCGTGGACACGTAGGCGAGGCCGACACCCATGACGGTGGTGTGGTTGGGGGCGGCGTCGATAAGCGGTGGAGTGCCCGTGACCGCCCAGACGCACGCCCACATGGCGGCGAGGTCGAGGAGACGGTTGAACAGAGAATAGAAGGCAACCAGGGAGAACTGGGGCCACGGCAGAGAGACGTCCTTCAGCATGCGGATCTGGGTGACCAGCGGGTCCAGCTTGTATTGGGGGACGCGGGGAATGGACCGCACCCAGCGCTCGAGCGTGCGGGGGTGGTTGGAGGCCCAGAACACGGCCGTCGTCAGCGCCAGGGCCACCACGAGCGAGGCGAGCAGCGACCACGGGGAGACGTTGGCGCCCTGCAGGAAGAAGGCCAGCAAACCGATGGCCACCAGCCACATCGTGGACAGTGCCGAGGAAATCACGAGGAAGTAGCCGCACAGCATGACCGACGCGCCCCAGGCGCGCTGCACATGGAACGTGAGCACAGCCGAGAATGCGCCGCCCACCGGGAGGGTGGTGGACCAGGCATTGGAGGCCAGGGTGATCGCGTTGGTTTCCGTGGGTTTGACGCGCACGCCACCGGCTTGCATGAGCAGGCGCATCACCTCGGCCATCGCGGTCAGCGACGCGACGGCTGCAATCACGACCAGCGCCACGGGGAGTGGGGCCGCGGTACGCAGGGTGCGGATGCCGTCGGTGAGGATGTGGGCGTGGTCGCGGAAGAACCATGCCAGCGCGGCCAAAACGACGAGGCCGATGCCCCACCGTACCCACTCCTTGTTCACGCCACGCACCGCCTTCTCTGCATATTTAAGGGACAAAACTTTGTGATTAGCCTACAAGTGCGACCGGCGGGACCAGGCAGGGCGCGCCTAGCGGTCGTCGAGCAGCGCCATGAGGGGGCGGAACGGTTGGAGCCAGGCGCCTTCGTCGGGAAGGTTGTCCAGGCTGACCCGCGGCAGGGGCTCCCGGAACACGCCCTCGATGTCCTCGAGATCAATGAACTCGATGTCGGGGTCGTTGACGGCCCAGCCGGCGTGCTCGCTGAAGCCCAACACTGTGACGGCGGTCCCGGACTCGCGGGTGCGCGCGATGATGCCGCCGAAGTTCTGGCCATCCGCCGAAGCGATGATGAGGTGGGACAGCTGCGCCGCCCGATCCTCGATATGGGCGACCATGTCCGGGTCGACGTCGGAGTCTTCCGTGGCTTTAGGCTTGGCGAAGACCGCGAAGCCCAGGTTTCGGATGGCCTCCACCCAGGTGCGGATGGAGTCGGCGCCGCCGGGGCTGACGTTGGTGAACACCGCGGCCTCGGCGGTCGCGCCGGAATCGTGGGCGAGGCCGGCGACCCAGCGGCCGAGGGCGTCGAAACGCGGGCGCTGAGCGGGGGTGGGGCGGCCGCGCAGGATGGCGCCCAGACCCATGTCGATGTTGGGCGCGTCCCAGATCAGGAGGACGTGGCCGGGAGCCTCTTCACTCTCGCTCGCAAAGGTCGCCATTTACTGCTTCTCCCACAGGTATTCCTTGATGACGTGGTCCTTATCCAGACCCTTGCCCTCAAACTTAGTGATGATTTGCCGGTCCGTCAGCTGCGGGCACTCGGGCCACGGCCAGCCCTTGTATTGCAGTTGCTTTTCGACGTCCACGAGCTCGTCGATCCACTCTGCGTATCCGGCGTGGTCCGTGGCCACATGCAGGACGCCACCCTTTTTGAGGCGGGAAGCGATGAGGTTCAGCGGTCCCGACTGGATGATGCGGCGCTTGTGGTGCCGCGCCTTGGGCCAGGGGTCGGCGAAGAAAATGCGGACGCCGTCCAGCGACGCCGGGGGGATCATGCGGGCGAGGACCTCGATGCCGTCGCCGCGCACCATGCGGATGTTGGAGATATCTTCGCGCACCACCTGGCCCAGCAGCTTGGCCAGGCCCGGCTTGTACAGTTCGACGGCGATGACGTTGGTGTCCGGTTCCTTCGGTGCCATGGCGGCGGTAGAGGTGCCCGTGCCGGACCCGATCTCCACGATGGTCTTGGCGCCGGTGCGGCCGAACCAGCTTTCGACGTCGATGTGCTCGTCGGTGAGGATGGTGCCGAGCCGGGGCCAGTGCTCGTCGAAAAGCGCTTGCTGGTTGTCAGTCAGGGTGCCGCGGCGGAAGGTCACGCTGCCCAGGCGGGGGTAGTCCAGGCCGTCGTCGAACTCGGTTTGGGGAGGACGACCGTGGGGGAGTTCGCCGGAGCCGGGGCGTGGAGAAGTCATGGTGAGAGCCTTTTGCGATCGGATGGCACGGTTTGCCTACCTATTGTCCCCCGGATGTGTGAGCCAGGCAAAAACGGACACTGGTTATTACCAGTCGCGGTTGTGGGCGGGTGGGGCGATGCGGGAATCGCCCCCAGACTAGGGTAAATTGAAAGGTGTGTCGTGAGTTGCGTGCGGGGCTCAACCTTGGTTAACCCAGGGTTAACGCCCTTGGTATAACCAGTGTGTTGGGTTTTACGCGGGACTCTGGGTATCTATGTACGTATCTACAGTTACCCTTGAGTGTGAATGAACGGTATGCACCCCGTCCGGGTGAGAAAACAAACAGGAGCAAGGAATGACTGCCTCTATTAAGAGCCTCGTCGGCGAGGCGCCGACCAACAATGAGAAGCTGATCGCTTGGGTCAACGAAAGCGTGGAGCTTTTTCAGCCGGACCAGGTGGTGTTCGTAGACGGCACCCGCGAAGAAGCAGACCGCCTGGCGGGCAAGCTGGTGGAGAAGGGCACCCTCATCAAGCTCAATGAGGAAAAGCGCCCCAACTCTTACCTGGCGCGTTCTAACCCTTCCGACGTCGCGCGCGTGGAGTCCCGCACCTTCATCTGCTCCGAGAACGAAAGCGACGCCGGCCCCACCAACAACTGGGCACCTCCGGCCGCCATGAAGGAAGAGATGACCGAGGTGTTCCGCGGGTCCATGCGCGGCCGCACCATGTACGTTGTGCCATTTTGCATGGGCCCGCTCGGTGACCCGAACCCGAAGCTGGGCGTGCAGCTGACCGACTCCGCCTACGTCGTGCTGTCCATGGGCATCATGACCCGCATGGGTACCGCCGTGCTGGACAAGCTTGGCGACGACGGCGACTTCGTCCACGCCCTGCACTCCGTGGGCGCCCCGCTGGAGGAGGGCCAGGAGGACGTCGCGTGGCCGTGCAACGAGACCAAGTACATCACCCAGTTCCCGGACACGAAGGAAATCTGGTCCTTCGGCTCCGGCTACGGCGGCAACGCCATCCTGGCCAAGAAGTGCTACGCGCTGCGCATCGCTTCCGTCATGGCGAAGGAGGAGGGCTGGATGGCTGAGCACATGCTCATCCTCAAGCTCACCAGCCCCGAGGGCAAGACCTACCACGTCACCGGCGCCTTCCCGTCCGCGTGCGGCAAGACCAACCTGGCCATGATCACCCCGACCATCCCGGGCTGGAAGTCCGAGGTCGTGGGCGACGACATCGCGTGGCTGCACCTACGTGAGGACGGCCTGTACGCCGTCAACCCGGAGAACGGCTTCTTCGGCGTCGCGCCAGGCACCAACTACGCCTCCAACCCGATCGCCATGAAGACCATGGAACCGGGCAACACTATCTTCACCAACGTGGCGCTCACCGACGACGGCGACGTGTGGTGGGAAGGCATGGACGGCGCCGCCCCGGAGCACCTCATCGACTGGCAGGGCAATGACTGGACCCCAGAGTCCGGCATCAAGGCGGCGCACCCCAACTCCCGCTACTGCGTGCCGATCGCGCAGTGCCCCACCGCCGCTCCCGAGTTCGACGACTGGAAGGGCGTGAAGATCGACGCCATCCTGTTCGGCGGCCGCCGCCCGGACACCGTCCCGCTGGTCACCCAGGCCTTCGACTGGAAACACGGCACTATGATCGGCTCCCTGTTGGCGTCCGGCCAGACCGCCGCCTCCGCCGAGGCCAAGGTGGGCTCCCTGCGCCACGACCCGATGGCCATGCTGCCGTTCATGGGCTACAACGCTGGTGACTACCTGCAGCACTGGATCGACATGGGCGAAAAGGGCGGCGACCGCATGCCGGCCATCTTCCTCGTCAACTGGTTCCGCAAGGGCGAAGACGGCCAGATGCTGTGGCCGGGCTTCGGCGAGAACTCCCGCGTCCTGAAGTGGATCATCGACCGCATCGAGGGCAACGTCGAGGCCGTGGACACCGTGGTGGGCTCCACCGCGAAGGCCTCCGACTTCGACCTCGAGGGCCTGGACATCGACCTCAAGGACCTCGAGGCCGCCCTGGCTGTTAACCCGGCCGACTGGAAGTCCGACCTGGAGGACAACATGGAGTACCTCCAGTTCCTGGGTGAGCGCGTGCCGCAGGAAGTCTGGACCCAGTTCGAGGCACTGAAGAAGCGCGTCGAGGACGCCTCCTAAGCGCGCAGCACCACCACCAGGTTGGAGGTCAGGAACTCCCGCAACACCGGGACCCTGACCACCCACCATGCCCACCCTGGGTGGTACCGGGGGAAGGCGCGGACCAGTTCGGCGTCCGCGCTCCGGGCCCAACGCAGCCCCGCCGCGCACGACACCGCGAACAGGGACTGTCCCCACACGTTTTTCGGCGGGTGGCCGTGCCGGCGCTCGTAGCGTCGCCGCGCGAACTCCCCACCCACGTAGTGCTCCCATAAGCCAGTCTCGTGGCCCC
Organism: Corynebacterium incognita; assembly: GCF_014217255.1. Taxonomy (NCBI): domain Bacteria; kingdom Bacillati; phylum Actinomycetota; class Actinomycetes; order Mycobacteriales; family Corynebacteriaceae; genus Corynebacterium; species Corynebacterium incognitum. The sequence goes on along the minus strand of NZ_CP059404.1, from coordinate 1,040,034 downwards.
CGAACGGCCCGAGCCACACCGTGTAGCTGAGCACCACGAGGCCGCCCGGCCGGGTGACCCGGAGCATGTCGTCGGCCATGTCCCACGGGCGCGACACGTGCTCGGCCACGTTTGAGGAGTACACGACGTCAAAGGTGTCGTCCCGAAACGGCAGCGCCGCACCGTCGCCGCGCACCTGCACCCGCGGCTCGACGGGGTCGAGGCCCACGTAGGAGGCGCCGCGGCGTCGGAAAGCCTGGGTGAAATAGCCCGGCCCGCCGCCCACATCCAACACCCGCGCCCCGCGCAGGTCGACGCCGTGGTCGGCGCCTAGGGCCGCGATGAGCTCCGCGGTGTCCTCGGCCAGGCTGGTGTAAAACGTGTTCGGGTTGGCCTGTTCCTGAGGAAAACTACGCAGGAGCGTGAGGGAGCGGCGCAGGGTGGCGCGGCGTCGGGTAGCAGACATGGATCCTCGTGCGGGTAGAGTTACGGTCAACCATGAAGATTATCCTGTTGTGCTGGCGCGACTCCACCCACCCGCAAGGCGGTGGTTCCGAACGCTACCTGGAGCGCGTGGGCGAGTACCTGGCGGCGCACGGCCACGAGGTCATCTACCGCACGTCCGGCGCACCCGCCCGGGATCGGCGCGGCGGGGTGGCCTACTCGCGCGGCGGTGCCAAGTTTTCCGTGTACCCCTTGGCGGCCCTGTGGCTGCAGCGCCACCGGGACGCTGACCTGGTCATAGACACCCACAACGGTATCCCGTTTTTCGCCCGCCTATTCTCCCCGGCACCCACCGTGGCGCTGACCCACCATTGCCACCGCGAGCAATGGCCTGTCGCCGGCCGGGTGTTGGGGCGCTTCGGCTGGTTCCTGGAGTCGCGGGTGGTGCCGTGGATATACCGCGACCGGCCATGGGTGACGGTGTCCGAGGCCTCCCGCGCGGACCTGGAAGAACTCGGCGTGCACGGCGCCCGCATCATCGAAAACGGGGTGGACCCGGTGCCGGACGGGATCGCCGCCGCCCCGCGGGAGGCGGGCACGCATCTGGTTACCCTGTCGCGGCTCGTGCCCCACAAGCAGATCGAGCACGCCGTGGACATCGTGGCGCAGCTCGACGACGCCGTGCTGGACGTCATCGGCGACGGCTGGTGGGCGCCCCAGCTCCGCGCCTACATTGCCGAACGGGGCCTGCAGCACAAGGTCTTGTTGCACGGCCACGTCACCGAGGAACGCAAGCACGCGTTGCTGGCGCGCGCCGACGTCCACGTCATGCCCTCCCGCAAGGAGGGCTGGGGCCTGGCGGTCATCGAGGCCGCCCAGCACGGCGTGCCCACGGTCGGCTACGCCTACGGCCTGCGCGACTCCGTGCGCGACGGCGAGACAGGGCTGCTGGTGGGCACGCCCGCGGAGCTGCTGGAGGCTACCCGGCGCCTTATTTCCGAGCCCGGTGACTTTGGTGTGAACGCCCGCCGCTTCGCCGCGGAGTTTTCGTGGGAGAAGACAGGACAGCGCTGGCTAGAGCTAGCCCGAGAGGTAGCAGCAACCACATAAGGTGCAGCAGCCACGGCACTGGGCGCGCCGGGGCGCCGGTGTCGTGGATCTGTCCCTGCTCGTCCACCACCGCGCCGACGCCGAGCTCCTTCAGCGCGACCAGGTCTCGGCGTTGCCAGGCCTCGTGCGCTGCCACCCAGCGTGACGACGGCGCGTCTACCAGCACCCCGTCCACCCGCAACGCCCCAGACTCAACTTTGCTGGCTGCTTTGGAATAGGGGTCGAGGATGACGCGGCCGTCGGCCAACGTGGTGAGGGTGTCGCGGGCGGCGAAGTAGGTGTCGCGGCCGTCGAGGCGGGCGACCAGTCGCTCGTCGAGGTGCAGATCGACCGGCGCGATGGGGGCCAGCGTGGCGGGGGACTGCAGCAAGGCGCAGGCCAGGCCCGCCCAGGCCAGGCGGGGGCGCAGTCGGCCGGCCAGCACCACATAGGCGGGGATGGCCAGCATAACTAGCTTCTGTCCGTCGCGCAGCAGGCCACCGCCGGGCAGCGACGTAGTCAGAGCGCCGGGCCACAGCCACACAGCGATGGCCCCGCCCAGCCCCAGCGTCGCGAGAACGAGGGTGCCGCGGTGTTCTTTCAGCCGTGGCAGCGCGGTGAGCAAGATGCAGAACAATACGATGCCGAACACGCCCAGCCCGGCCTGCCGGGAGGCAGGCACGGCATCCGCGTTCCAGATGCCGCCGAGCCCCAGGAGCGCGCCCACAGTACCAGTCAAGGCCTCAGCCCGCGGGGCGAAGGCGGCGGCTGACTCCGGCGACGCCGCGGTGGACTGCCACTGCATGAGGCTGGGGACGAGCCACGGCAGCATCGACAGCGTGGCGACGCCCGCGTTGGCCCGCCGCCCCGGCGCCACCAGACCGAAGAGTAGCGCGAAGAGGCCGCCGGTGGGGGTGAGAGAGGAGAAGAAGATGGCCAGCCAGCGGGTGAGCGGCCGACGCGCGACCACGATGGGGACGCATAACCAGGCCGCCACCACCAAGGACCAGTGGCCCTGCAGGAGCCGCTCGATGACGAAGGGGTTGGCCACCGCCAAGGTCATGGACAAGTAGGACCCGGCGCGGGCCCCGCCCCACGCCGCCGCGGCAGCCGCGCCAACCACGAGCGCACGCACTGCCCACGACGCCGGCAAGACCATCCCGATGAGCGCCAGCACCCCGTCTTGGGGCACGTTGCGCGGCGCCAGATCGCCCGCGCCGAAGGCGGGCGGTACTACGCCGGGGTGGTCGAGCACCAGCATGTCGCGGGCGGCCAGCGTCCCCGGCAGGAGGAAGGGCCAGCACACCGCCACGACGAGGACAGCGCCCCAAGCAATCTTCCTACGCACGCCGCCTACTGTAGAGCACCGCGGCCCACAACAGGAGGGCCACACCGGCTACCTTGCCCACCCAGCCGATGATGTTGGACACCCGCAGCGTGAGGATGGTCGGCCGGGCGACGTCCATCGCCGCGGCCTGCGTCTTGCCATCCCAGTTGAACGTACCCGTGTACAGGGAACGACGCGGGCTGGCGGGCTCGTCGGCAAGCTGCTGAGCCTCCTCGCGGTTGCGCGCGTAGTAGACGCCGCCCGTTTCTTCCTTGTTGACGATGACGCCCGTATTCGGTTCCACGTAGACGGTGCGTTCCATCGAGTAGTACGGGTCCATGAAAACGGTGTCGTTGCGCTTGAGCTTGCGAGCCTTCAGCTCGTCATCGGTGTAGAAGCGGAAGGCATCGCCCTCCAGGGACATGCCGGGAAGCTCATCGGCGTCAGTGGGGATCTCCTCCTCCGCCAACCCGTAGGTGGACAGGGATGCAGAGGCCTCGGCGAGCTTCTGCAGCGGCTCGCCGCGCAGACGCTGGTAGTAGACGTAGATAGGCTGGCCGTCGATCATCTTCTTTTCCTTGAAGTCGATGGGACGCGACTCGCTAAGGAACGGGTCGTAGTACTCGTAGGAACGCTGCTCCGTGGTGGGAGGGAAGAAGAAGTCGATGCCGTCTCGCTCCAGGTCATCCGAGGAAAGAGACCGCTGCAGGCCTGGGATAGCGATGTTCATCCACATCTCGTCGTTGACCGCCGGGAAAGTGGACTCGCGATTGAGATCCACGTGCTGGGTCACCTCACACACCGGGGAGTCGCTGAACGTAAACTTCTGGATAGTATCCGAGCTGACCACGGAGTCCTCGGCGGTCGGCGAGGTGGTCGCCGCGCTGGTTTGCTTGACCCACCCGGACTCGATGTAGCACCACAGCGGATTGTCATTGGACTGGCACTCCGGGTTGTCCTGGTGCTGCTTTGGAACTTTGCCCTGCAACAGCATGGAACTGCGGAAGAGATAGCCCTGGGTAGGTTCCGTGGTCAGTTCCATGTCCACGTCGTCGGCAAGCGGGCGCTGCCGACCGCTCATGATCGGCGGGACCAAAGAGCCTACGAGCAAGCACAGCACCGCCGTGAGAGCAACCAAATGCAACTTATCGTGCACGTTGATGGGGTTCTTCATGGCTTCCTTATACAGTGGGAGATCGTGATAACCATACCGCACCGCCTCCCCGCGTTAGATGGGCTGCGCGCGGTGGCCGCGCTCGGCATCATCGTCACCCACGTGTCCTTCCAAACCGGAACGGGGTGGGGGATCGCAGAACGCTTCGACTACTTCGTCGCCGTGTTCTTCGCGTTGAGCGCTTTCGTGCTGTGGCGCCGCCGTGACCACCTCGAGCCGCGCTCCTATTATCTCAAGCGCGCCCTGCGGATTCTGCCCGCCTACCTGGTGTGCGTAGTGACGGTCATCATGCTGCTTCCCGACGCCCATTTCATCACCGGGCAGCAGGTCCTCGCCAACCTGACGCTCACCCAAGTCTATTTCCCCGATGGCCTCGCACCGGGGCTCACACACTTATGGTCGCTGTGCATTGAGGTCGCGTTCTATCTGGTGTTGCCGTTTCTGCGCGGCGGACCCCGCGTCATCGCGGGTGCGGCGGTGCTCAGCTTGGGCTGGGCGTTCCTTCCGCCGGTGGCCGACTACGACGGCGGCATCAACTCCCAGATTTGGCCCCCGGCCTACACCCTGTGGTTCGCGGTGGGCATGCTCGCCGCCGAGTTTGAAGGCCGGGTGCCGCGGTGGCTGGCCCGCGCGTTCCGGGTGCGGTGGGCGTGGTGGCTGGTGGCGCTTGCCATGACCTGGCTGGGCAGCCGCGGCACCCGCGGGCTCGCACACCCCGACCCTGCCGAGTTCGCCCTGCGCGTCACCATAGGTGGGGTGTTCGCCGCCGCGGTCGTGGTGCCCTACGCGCTCGCCCCGCCCGGGCCCGACCACTGGCTCAACTCGGAGCCCATGCAGGCGTTGGGCCGCTGGTCGTATTCCATCTTCTTGTGGCACGTCGCGGTGTTATCCGTGGTTTTCCCGGTGCTTGGGGTGGACCTGTTTTCGGGGCTGACCATCGACTTCCTCACCGTGCTGGCGGCCACGGTAGCCCTGACTATTCCCGTGGCGGCGCTGAGTTACGAGATGGTGGAAGAACCAGCGCTGCGATGGCGACCACGCATAACCCGGTGGTTAACCAGGAATCGCCCGCATAACCAGCCGACGGCCACGGAGCATGCGACAAAAACACCCCAGCCAGGCCGACCGTCACCGCGCTGAGCACCGGCGCGGGGATGGTGGTTCCGGGCAACACCGGTCGATCCGCCGCTGCGACGGGAGCCTCCTCCGGCCAGCGCCGCCTGGAGCCCCATACGCACAACCCCACGGCCAGCGCCGACACAGCGCCACCCAGCCACAGGCGGTAGCCCGCGCCCTGGAAACCGGTGGGGCCCGGCTCCGTGACCGCCTGGGCCGCGGCGTCGATGCTCCCCCCGGGCAGCCCCGGGTTCGTCGCGCGGCCCGTCACCAGGATCTCGCCGGGCTCGACCTCGCGGTCAGTAGGCGTGTAGCGTGCCGACGGCGCGAAACCCGGCTCGGTCAGCGTCACCCACGTGGCATCCGAACGCACGCGGTGGGTGCCGGGTTCTAGGGTGACGCGATCGCCGGGCTGGTGCGCCACGCCGTCGACAAGCACGACCGGGCCCGAGGACGCTAACTCCACCTCCATGCGGCGCGGGGCAGTGAACTCGCGGATGACAGTGCCGGTGTCCAGGGTGAGGCGCTGGAACAGGAACTGCTTGACCTGCGGCGAGGAATCCGGGACCGCGACCACCCGTTCTATCGGGGAGCCCTCCACCTCGACCTCCGCCACACCCGCCCGGGAATGCAGCTCCAGGCGCAGGGCCGAAGCGTCGCCGCCGGGCACCTTCACCGTTTCCGTGGTCCCCGCCTTCGCCTCGATATCCGTGGCCGCCTGGGCGTTGCGCACCGTGATGGTGACATCCTCGGTGGTGCGCAGGCGCACGGTCGGGGAGCGGAACTCGCCGCGCAGCTCCAGCCACGGGGCGGCGTCGCCCCGGCTCGGCCACCACGCGGTGCGCGGATGCCCGTCGACGGCCGCGGTGGGGGAGCGCGCCGGGTCCGCCCCGCCAAAGCTCGTGGCGTCCGACTCCGACGACGACACCGCCACCTTGCCCCCAGACTCGCGCACGCGCGCGTGAGGCCCGACGCTGGGATAGTCCGGGACGCGGTTGCGCACTGTGCCCTCGTCCTCGCTCGCCAGCGGCGCCGACGACGCATCGTGGACGGTGCCGTAGTTGCGGTCGGCCAGCGCCGGGGTGTCCGTGACGATGTCCGCGTTCTCTGCGACCAGGCGGCGCGGCTGCGGCCCGGACAGCATATCCAACACGGCCAAGGACTCGCCGCCGCCGGCCACCGTCACCGGCTCATTAGGCGCCACCGCCGACGGCAGGTTGTGGAACCGCACCACGGCCACGTCGCCGAACTCGTGGACCTCGCCGCCGAAGGCGTGCGGATCCACATACGGCTGATCCTCAAGGTCGTTGCGCACGATGATGGCGCCGATCCCGAGGCGGGTGAGCACGTCCTCCGCGGCATCCGGCCGCTCGTGCAGCACCGCCATGACCCCGTCCAAGCCACGGATGGCCTCCGGTGGGACCAAGGGGATGGCGTCGCGGACGGCCCACGGGACGTCGAGAAGCGGTTGCGCGGGCTCGTCCCGGGTCCAGCCCCAGTCCTGGCGGGCGAAGGTGGCCTCCGGGAACAGGAGAGTGCGGGTGTTATCGGCGTGCTCGTTGACGAAGGCCGTGGCCTGGTGCCAGTCGTCGGGGATCTCGGTATAGGTGCCCTGGGGGAGCAGTCGCGCCGACCACGCCGGGGACATCGCCAGCACCGCCACCAGCCCGCCCACCAGCCAGCGCCGGGAGAAGGTCAGCTGTGCGAAACCCACGAGCAACGGGATGCGTACCAACGGATCAAACTTGTGCACGTTGCGCAGGGGTGCGCCGGGCCCGTCCAGGAAGTCCGTGAGCAGCGGGGACATGACGAGCAGCCCCGCCACGAGCATGGCCACCCACACGCTGCGATTGCGCAGGCCCAACAGGCCCAAAGCGGCGACGGCCGTGGTGATCAAGACAAACGTCGGATCCGTGGCCAAGAGGGTGCCCGCCACGCGCTCGGTTTCCACGAACGGCGTCCAGCTGGTGGTGCCACGCAAGACCTCGATCGGATTGAGCCAGCGCGTGGTCACATACGAGGACTCGATGAAATCGGTAAACGGCGGAGAGTATTTGCCCAGAACAAACAGCGGAATGAGCCACCACGCGGAGATGACCACGCAACCGACAGACCACGGGACCGCCGCGCGACGATGCCGGGCCAGCAAATAAATGAACGCCGGGACGCACGCCGCGACCGTGGCCGTGGCATTGACCGCGCCCATCGCGGCCACCGCCAACAGGGAGGCAGGCCAGTTCGCCCGCCCGACTAAGGGGACGATCACCCACGGCGCCAGCATCACCGGCCACGTCTCCGAGGAAATGGCGGTCAGCGTAGTAAGCGTGCGCGGCGACAACATGTATAACAACGCTGGCAGCACGTTCCAATACGGGTTGCCCACCTGCAGGCGGCGCAACAACTCATAGAACCCCGAGAACCCGACGCCCATGACCACCGTCCACCACAGGCGCTGCGCCACCCAGTCCGGGAGGAAATCGGTGGCGAGGAAGAAAGCGCCCTGCGGGAAAATATAGCCGTACGCCTGGTTCTGGAGCTGGCCCAGGGTAAAGACGTCCGTATAAGGCTGCGTGGCGCGCGCGAGGAACCCCGCCGGATCCACGGCGAGATCTAGCTTTGTGTCAGCGGCAACCTTCCCCCACGGCTGCACGAAGGACACGATGAGGGCAATCGCCCAGCCCCAAACGTGCACGACGGTTTAGGTGCGGGAGCCGTACTCCGGCCCGCCCAGGACGGCGTTGTTCGCCGGCACCGCGTTACCGGACGGCACTGTGTTGCTGGTGGTGAACTGCGCGACCCCCACCACGGCCACCACGCCCAGCGCGACGCCCACGACGGCGCTGCCCACGGCCGGGCCGATGGAGCGCTTCGCTAAAGGATCAGATGTCAGTGCCATGATCAGCAACTGTATCAGCGTCGTCCTCCGGCGGGACGATAAACACAGGCAAACCGGCGTTCCGGACGATGTGGTCGGCGGTCGAAGTGCTCCACAGGGACCGTAAGCCCGAAATCGCGCGGGTGCCCGCCACGATGACGTCCACGTCGAGCTCCTTGGCGGCGTCGACGATAGCCTGGCCTATCGACGTCGTGCATTCCACCAGGTGGGCATGTCCCGTGAGCCCCTGCGCCTCCGCGATGGCGACGCCCTCTCGGCACACTCGGAGCGCCTCCTCGTAGGCGGGGTCTTCCTCCGCGTGTATGACGGGCTGGTGCATGCCGGTGGGGCTGACGGCGCGGGCCGCCTGCCGGGCCACAGGTTCCCACGCGGTCAGGACCTCGATGGTGGCCGGTTTGAGCATCCGGGCCGCGTACGCGATGGCGCGGCCGGCCTGCTCGGAACCGTCGTAAGCAATCAACATAGTGCTCATGCCCCTCTAGTGTATATGCACGTCTGGTAAATATGGTCGCATGCAGATTTTCCGCGTGATCGCCTTCGCTGCCGTCCTCGCGGTGGCGGGGTGCTCCGCGCCACCGGAACCGGCACCAGCCCCGGCGCCGACCAGCACACCCGCGCCGGACCCACTCGAGGGTATGACCCAGCGGGAGAAAGTGGCCTCACTCATGATGGTCGGCGTCGAAAGCTACGATGATGCAAAGGCCAAGCTGGACATGGGCGTCGGCGGTATCTTCATCGTCAGCTGGGCCGACCCCGGACTGCTCACCGAACCCGGCCGCGACATCCATGCGCTGAGAAAAGAGGTACGCCGCCCCTTCGACGTCGCCATCGACTTTGAGGGAGGACGCGTCCAACGCTTCGCCCACATCCTGGGTGAGCAGCCCGCCCCTGGTGCGATGGCCGCGTCCGGGGGCCACGTGGCCGCCTACCGCACAGGCCAAGAGATCGGGCGTAACCTGCGGGCCCACGGCATCACCGTCGACTTCGCCCCAGTCCTCGACGTCGACGGCGGCGGCCTCGACGTGGTCGGCGACCGGTCCTTCTCCCACGACCCCCACGACGCCGGCGTCTACGGCGTGGCCTTCGCCCGCGGCCTAGAGTCAGTCGGGGTCGACGCCGTCTTCAAACACTTTCCCGGCCACGGCCGAGCCTCCGGCGATACTCATTTCGGCGACGCCGTCACTCCGCCCGTGTCTGAGATGGAACGCCACGACCTCATCCCCTTCGCGTTCGCCACCCAACGCGACGTCGGCGCCGCGGTCATGGTCGGGCACATGGTCGTCCCCGGACTAGGAGATAAGCCGTCCAGCCTCAACCCCGCCGCCTACCACCTGCTTCGCGACGGCTCGTACCCCGGCGCCGCGCCCTTTACCCGCATGGTCTACACCGACGACTTGTCCGGCATGCAGGCCATCTCCGGACGGATGTCCACGGAACAGGCCGTGGTGGAAGCTCTCCGCTCGGGCGCGGACCAGGCCTTGTGGTCCACCGCATACGACGTCCCTGCCGCCATCGACGCAGTCATGAACGCCCTGGACACTGGCTATATACACCCCAGTCGCATCGACGCCGCCGCCACGAGAGTTCATTACAATCTCATCTACTAGTTCGGTAAATAGACTCTGTGGCGGTTAACCTAGACACCTGTGAGCAAAAAGAAAGTAGGACTATGGCTCGGCATCCTCGTAGGATTGGTGCTCATCTGCGCCGGCGCCTACTCGTATGACGTGCTAAAGAACCAAGAGAACATCCCCCGCGGCACCGCCGTCGGCGGCGTGGACATCTCCGGGATGGAGCGCGACGCTGCCGTAAGCAAGCTGGCGGGGGAGCTCGGCGAGATCGAACACAAAGACATCACCCTGACCGCTGGGGAGCAGTCCACATCTATCGCTGCCGATAAATCCGGCCTGAGCCTCGACTTCCAGGCCGCTGTGGACAGCATCGCCGACGAGTCCTACAACCCCCTCACCCGACTCTGGAGCTTCGTCCGCCCCATTCGCGAAGTCCCAGTCTCCCCGGCCATCGACGACGCGAAGCTAGACAAAGCCGTCGCCAAGGCCGCGACCCAGCTCCAGGTCAAACCCATCGACGGCAAAGTAGAGCTCACAGGCGGCAAAGTCACCACCACTGACCCCGTCATGGGGCAAAACGTCGACACCGCCAAGCTCAAAGAAGCAGTGGTAGAAGCCTGGCTTGATCCCAAGGGCGTCAGCGTGAAACCGGAAGAGGTCACGCCGGCGATCGACCAAGACGACGTCGACAAGCTCGCCAAAGGCGACGCCAAGAAGGCCATGTCCGGGCCTGTGGAACTCACCGGCAAGGACGACGTCACGGCCACAGTCTCCCCGGAGAAGTTCGTGTCCGTAGAACGCAAGGACGACGCACTCCAGCTTATCGTCGACACTGCCAAGGCCCAGGAACTCTTCGCCGAGACTCTCGCCGAGACCGAAACCCCAATGCAAAACGCCCAGGTCAAGATGGTCGGAGGCAAAAAGGAAATCGTCCCGCACAAGGACGGCACGCAGGTCGACTGGGACAAGACCATGAAGGACTTCGAAGACCGCGTCATCGGCAACAAAGACCGCGAATGGGAAGCGGACTACACCGAGGAAGAGGCCACCTTCACCACCGCAGACGCCAAGAAGGCCAACTTCAACGACGTCATCGGCGAGTTCACCACCTCCGGTTACTCCGACGCCTCCGGTAAGAACATCCAGCTCGTCGCCGCCGCCGTCAACGGCGCCATGATTGCCCCCGGCGACGTCTTCTCCCTCAACGGGTACACCGGCCCCCGCGGCACCGAACAGGGATACGTGGAGTCCGGCATCATCCTTGACGGCCACGCGGACACCGCCGTCGGCGGTGGCATCTCCCAGTTCGCCACCACCTTGTACAACGCGGCCTACTTTGCCGGCATGGGCGACACCGCCCACACCCCGCACAGCTACTACATCTCCCGCTACCCGGCCGGGCGCGAGGCCACCGTCTACGAAGGCGCCATCGACCTGCAGTTTGAAAACACGTCCAAATACCCGGTCATGATCGAAACCGATTTTGGTGGCGGCGACATCACAGTCCGGATTAAGGGCGTCAAGCAGGTCGAGGTGGAGTCCATCAACAACGGCCGCTGGGCGCCGACGGAACCCAACAAGATCGAGCTTTCCGACGACAAGTGCGCCCCCTCCTCCGGTGCGCCCGGGTTCACCACCTCGGACACCCGCATTATCCGCGACCTAGACGGCAAGGAAATCAGCCGCGAGACCGTGACCACCGTCTACGACCCGCAGCCGATCGTCACCTGCAGCCCGCGTTAGCCATCGCCGCCTGGACTGCCTCGATGGACTTCTCTAGCGCCTTGGTTTCCCACTCGTTGAGCTCCAGCTCGTAGCGCTTCTCGGCGCCGTCCTTACCCACCAGGCACGGCACAGAAATCGCGACATCGCCGTCGTGGCCGTGCTCGCCGCGCAAGGTGGTAGCCACGGGGTAGATGACGCGCTCGTCGAAAAGCACGGCGCGAGCCAAGGACAGAGCACAGGCGGAGACGCCGGCGTCGGTCCAGCCCTTGGCGTTGATGAGCTCGTACGCGGACTTGATGACGGCGTCGGCCACCTCTTCCGGAACGAACTGATCTCCCACCGGGGACCAGCCCACGCGTAGCCCAGACAAGACTGGGACCGCGGACAGGCCGTGCTCGCCGATCATGAGGCCCTCCACCGACTGCGGGGAGACATTCAGCTCAGTGCCGACGTAGCGGCGCAGTCGGGCGGTGTCCAGCATGGTGCCGGTGCCAAAGACCTTGTTCTCGGGGTAGTCGAACTCGTTCTGGGCGATCCAGACGATGGTGTCCGCGGGGTTCGTGACGAAAATGACCGCTGGTTCGGTGTCGGCGTGCTTGACGATCTCACCCATGACCGAGCGGGTGACGTTGCCAGTAATCTTTACGAGCCCGGCGCGGTCGGGGAGTTCGTCGTCATCGGACTTTTGGATGGAGTCACCGGCCGTGACAATGACGATGTCCGCGCCGGACAGGCCCTCCCAGCCGGCAGAAGTGATGGTGGTGTTAACCGCGCCGGGAATACCGGTGGCGTGGTACTGGTCCAGGGCCTCGCCGAATGCGACATCCTTATTGATGTCGATGCAGACAATCTCCCCGAAGATGTTCATAGATGCGGCATCAGCGAGCACGTGCGACCCCACGTGCCCCATGCCGACGATTGCTAGTTTTAAGGGCTTAGGCATGGAAACTCCTTAGTACGACTGGGCCTAGCACCACCCCATCGTACGCCGGGTAATTGGAGCCGGCGACGGGAATCGAACCCGCACTCTCAGCTTGGGAAGCTGATGGTAATGTCATGTAATGTAACATTTGCAGCACATACTACCAGTTCAATGGTTAACCTGAAATGTTGCACAGTATAACCATCCACCTTGCAGATGTACCTAGGTGGATCGACTTTTGGATCGACCTACAACCCCAACCAGGAGGCACTGCCATGCCCATTGTCCGCTCAATCGGAAACATCACCCACGACCCCAAAAAAGACCTCTACGGCCGCACCCTCGACCTAGGCCACCGCCCCAACGGCAAACGCTGGCGAATCCGCGTCACCGCAAAAACCAAACGCGCCCTCGACGCCAAAGTCAAAGCCAAAGTCGCCGAACTCGAAAACGGCACCTACACGCCAGGCCACACCCCAACACTCAACCAATGGTGGGCACACTGGTGTGACGAAATCGCCTACCACCGAGTAGGCCCCAACACCCTCTATAACTATCGGAGCTACGGGCGCAAGCACATCCCCCACATCGGCGACAACCGACTGGACCAAATCACGCCACAGCACATCCGGTACCTACGCAGCAAAATGCGCGAGGGGGGAGCATCCGAACGCACCGTCCAGGCCGTGGAGAACACCCTCTCCAAAGCGCTCAAAGACGCCATGCGCGAGGACATCATCGCCGCTAACCCATGCGACAAACTCGACCGCCCCAAGGCCAATAGCGCCCCGCTAGAGGCCTACACCAGGGCCGAAGTTGATGCGCTTATCCTCACCGCCAAAGGTGACGGGGCAATGATGTATTCCCGGTGGCTTACAGCCCTCAACATGGGATTGCGTCAATCCGAGTGCCTGGGCTTGGAGTGGGAGCGTGTAGACCTCGAAAATCGCGTTGTAGATGTGTCCTGGCAGCTTCGTCGCATCCCCTGGGCACATGGAAAGGGCTGTGGGTGTCAGGACATTGTGACCCCGCAACGGTGCCCACAGCGTCACCCAGACGTGTCGCCTGGCACGGAGATACGCCCGTGCTTTGGTGGCAAATGGTTTACCCGCCCTAAGACGGCCACATCGAAGCGGCTGGTGCCATTGTCTGCGTCTGTCGCGGCGGCGTTGGCACTGTGGCAGAAAGAGTGTGGCCGTGATGCCGGTCTGGTGTGGCAGAATTCTGGGAAACCTATTGATAACGCGGACGATAACCGGGCGTGGCGTGAATTGTGTAAGCGTGCCGGTGTGAGAGTGATGAGGTTGCATAGCGCTAGGCACACGATGGTGTCCCGCCTACTCGATGAGGGTGTGGATGCTGAGGTGATTAGGCAGATTGCGGGGCACTCGACGGTGCTGTCTACACGCCGGTATATGCACTTGTCGCAGGATGCGGCCAGGGAGGCGTTGGAGCGCCTGGGTTAGGCGGCTTGTTCGTTTGCGAGGTGGGGGATGGTGAGCTTGCTGGTTATGGTGAGTTCACCGTCTCGCAGGTGGGCTACGGCGATAGTCCATGTTTGTTCGATGTTTGTTCGAACGGTGTTGCCGTAGGCGTGCCAGGCTGTTTGTGCTTGTTGGGCTTGGTTGGGGGTGAGGTGTGGGCCGGGGAGGGTTTGGCATAGTTGGGGGATGACTAGCAGGTCAAAGTTGTTTTCCTGCATCTTTGTCATTGTGTTCAATGGTGTTTCCTGCCTTGAGTTCATCGACGAGTGTGCGGATGAGTTTAGCTTGTTGTGGAGACAATGCGGTGATGTCTACGGTCTGAACTTTAGCACTATTCGAACGCGTGTGCGACAAGTCGGGCCATTCAGTCGCCGGAACTTTCGCAGCCTCCAAAACCTCCACCGGGTCCACGTCAAGAATTGCAGCCAGCTTCACTGCCATGTCTGGATCTAGCTTAAATTCCTTACCCTCATACCAGGAACCCTTTTCAAGCTGGATAACCCAATGCCGGGTCCGCCCAACCTGCGAGGCAAGTTCAGCCTGGCTTAATCCCAGCCGCTTCCGGTTCGTGAGTACCAATTCGCCCAAAGTCATCGCATTCACCATAGCGGCAAATGTTACCCGCGCCCCGCCTGATCTATGAAGTGCCACCAGTGTAATTAGCCCCCGAAACATGACTCGCTAGGCAACAAATGTTGCATCTCTATGCTGTGTCATGTAACATTCTAGATGTTGCACCAAGTAGCACCAACGCCACTAGGTGCGCACCCCCAACCACTCAACGAAAGCAGGAACCATGCCCGAAAAACGCTACATGAGCGTCACCACCATGGCCGACTACTACGACCTATCCAAAGGCTTCATCCGCGGCCATATCAATGCCGGGAACCTCCCAGCCGTCAACATCTCCACCAACCCTGGAAAACCCCTCTACCGGATCGCAGTCACTGACGCAGACGAATTCATGAACCACCTAGCCGACCAAGCAGATCGGGCCGAACGAAAACTGCTCAGCGCATAAAAAGACGGCCACACAAACACAGGGACTGCCATCCCTATAAACGTGCCGGGGCCGTCAAGATGTCCCCCAACCAAGAGGAACACATATGCAGGATAACACCTTTGGCAAATTGCCAGCAACGAACAGCCGCGCCGAATGGCTGCAACAGCGCCAAGAGGGCATCGGCTCATCCGATGCATCCGCCATCGCCGGAATGTCCGCATTCGAATCCGCGTACAGCCTGTGGCACGTCAAGACCGGGCGTGCACCGCTTGACCCACCAGTATCCGAATCACTGGAACGCCTACGTGAATGGGGCAACCGCCTAGAACCCGTCATTCTTGAGGCCACCGCCGACTACCTAGGCATGCCAATCACCAAGCCGGAAGTTGGATACTACAACCTCGAACATCCGTGGCTGCGCGCCAACCTCGATGGCATCACCGCCGACGAGCGTATCTGCGAATTCAAGACCGCACACGGCCAACAGGCCCGCAAATGGGACGGCCAAATCGCAGATCATGCCGAAATCCAGGTGCACCACGCAGGCCTAGTCACCGGCATAACCCACGCCGTTGTTGCCGCCCTCATCGGAGGCAATGACTTCCGTGTCTACGAAATTGAGCTCAACCCACGTATTCAGGAAATGCTGTTCGACATGGAAGAAAAGTTCTGGCACTGCGTAGAAACTGACACCCCGCCGGATGTTGACGGCCACGCCCGTACCCTCGAAGCACTCACCCGCGAATGGGCCAACCGGCCAGGCAGTAGGGAAGTACCACCCGAACAAGTCCAAGACCTCCACGCCGAATGGTTGGAGGCCATCGAACGGGAAAAGCAAGCCAAACAAGACGTAAACCGTCTCAAAGCACAGTTCACATCCCTCATGGATGGCCACGAAACCCTAAGCAGTGACCGGCGAATTTGGGCCAAGGTACGACGCGGACGGGTCAACACCACCCGCCTAGAACATGAACACCCCAACATCGCCAAGGAAGTCACCCGCCTAGAACCCACCATCGACACCAAAGCCCTCAAAGCCCAGCACCCAGACATCTACAAGCAGATGCAATCCGTATCCATCCAACCAGTAAAGGAACACTAATCATGGGAAAAAACCTTGAAGCTCGTATGGCCGCAAACACCGCCCCCGCGCAACAGCGCCCAGCAACCATCGCAGACCAAATTCAGCAAATGGAATCCCAATTCTCCCTTGCAATGCCCAAGGGGATGGAGGCTCAGCAACTCGTACGCGATGCACTCACCTGCCTACGCCAAACCCCGAAGCTCGCAGAATGCAGCCCCGCATCCGTACTCGGTGGACTCATGACCTGTGCACAGTTGGGGTTGCGACCTGGTGTTCTTGGCCAGGCCTACCTTTTGCCTTTCTTTGACCGCAAGCAAGGCGGGATGCAGGCACAACTAGTCATCGGATACCGGGGCTTAGTGGAACTCGCGCACCGATCCGGGCAAATCCAGTCGCTTATCGCTCGTACGGTGTACGAAAACGACTACTTCGATGTTGACTACGGCTTGGATGACAAACTCGTTCACAAGCCGTGCATGAACGGGCCGAAGGGAAACCCCGTCGCCTACTACGCCGTCGCAAAGTTCACTACCGGCGGCCACAGCTTCATCGTCATGAGCAAGAACGAAATGATGCAGTACCGCGACGACCACGCAAAGGCGAAGAACCGTGAGGGCAAGGTGTTTGGCCCGTGGGCTGACAATTTCGACGCAATGGCCCACAAAACCTGCGTACGCCAATTGGCGAAGTGGATGCCGTCGGATACTGAATTCGACCGTGCTATTGCAGCGGACGAATCCATCCGCCTGGACATGGCCGAATCCGCTATTGACCACCCCAACCACGTTGATGGGGAAGTAGTGGACGATACCGCCGAGGTAGAAGCCGCCTAGCGGCCAATAATCGGGGCGGGGCATCCGAACACCACACCCCACAACCAACAAACCATCCTCGGTGCCTGCCAGCACCCCTAACCCCCAACCCAGAAACACGTGAACACAACTTGCAAACGCGCCCGCTGCACCAACAAAGCCCGCCGACGCGGATACTGCGCAAAACACGCCAAACTCACCCAGCCCGCACCCACCACCCGTGAAGAATGCCAACAAGTCATCAACCACCTACTGGCACAAGGCTGGACAGAACAAGGCCTATCCAAAGCAGCCGGCCTGCAACCAGACACCATCCGCCTATTTACCAGCGGAACCAACAAAACCCTCCGCAGAAACACACTGACCCGGCTGCAAAACCTCAACAAACACCCCAAATTCGTCCCAAGCTGGCCCATCACACGACGCCTACAAGCACTCGTGTCGATCGGAATCCCAGTAAAAGAAATCGCCACCAACATAGAAGTAGGTGACTCCCAAATACGGGAATGGCTACGCGGTGAATTTCCACGAATCAGCCGGTTGCACGCCCAAAACATCCGGGACTACTACCAGGCCAACCAAATGCGGCCAGTCACAGAACCCGCACCCAAATACCGTTCCAAAGGATGGGCACCGCCACTGGCATGGGATGACATCGACAACCCAGACTGCACACCAACCGAATACCACCAGGAACCCAAACGCCTACCCAGGGAACGTAAAAACACCGCTTTGCTCCAACAGCGTGCCCGCACTATCGCGCAAACGTACGGCCTTAAAGCCGGTGCCGAACTACTCAAACTCCCTACCGGGCGGCTACGTGCAATCAAATGCGGAGATGTGAAATGGCTCAGCGAAAACGAAGCCAGCCGCATCACCCACCACTACAAGCGCCTGCCAGCGCACAACCCCAACCAAACCGGACAAGCAGCCTAGGAGCACACCATGCAAACCATGATCGACATCAACGGCACCGACATCCGAGACGTCGCCTACTACAACGAAATCGCCGTACACCGAGGCTGGCACGTCGCCGCACACCACGCCCTCACACGCCTAGCCAACACCGGCAAGCCATTCACCGCCGACGATCTGCGCGAACTGCTAGGCCATGACGTACAACCACATCATCCGAACGTGATCGGCTCATTCTTCCGCGTCGCCCGCAAAGACGGACTGATTCGCCCTACCGGGAAGTTTGTGGAAGCGCGTACCCCATCCCGTCACGGCGCAGCTATCCGCCAATGGGTAGGAACCATGCAGCAAGCTGCATAAACGGTTTGTAATTACGCCATTGTCAGCTGGACAACACGCCCAGTGGCAGAAAGTCAAAAGATAAAGCGGCCCCGGGTGGGAATCCAACACCACGCCGGGGCCTAATCAACACCCATCACAACCCACAAAGGATGAGCGATGACTAGCGCCAACAATAATCACCCCAACCCCGTTGTTGGAGTCCGTGAAACCGTCCAGCAAGCCCTCAACATGCTCATCGAAATGCACCGCGACGACGCAGCCGGGGAATACAACCTAGACCCCGGCGCGGCTTTCATCTGCGAATACGTCATCACCCATGCGCACGATGCGGAATTCCGTCAAATGTGGGCTGAGTTTACAACCACCATCAACAGTGAAGAGGGGGAATAATCAATGAGTTGGTTCAAAGTAGATGACTCATTCTATGACCATCCAAAGTTCCTTGACGTTCCCAACGCGGCTATTGGTTTGTGGGCGAAATCTGGGGCCTGGTGTGGAAAGCATTTGACCGATGGGGTTATTCCCGCGTCACAGGTGAAGCTGTTTAAGGGCACCCCGGCGCAGATAAAATCACTCGTTTTGGCGGGCATTTGGATCGAAGATCGCAACGAAAACGGTGCGAAAGTGTACCGCTTTCATGATTGGAATGAGTACCAACCCAGTAGGGAACAGAAACTAAAAGAGCGCGAAGATGCAGCCGAAAGGCAACGCAAATCACGCGAACGAAAAGCCCAAGAGCAGCAGAAACGCGAAAATGTCACGCGTGACTCACATGTGACAGGTTCCTGTGACTCACACGAAAGTCACAACCACCTGTCACAGCGCCCCGACCCGACCCGACCCGACCCGACCTATTACATGGGTACTACTAGCCAGCCAACTAACGGTGATCTATGGCCTGTGGATAACTCGCAGGCGCAGCAATTCCAACTCTCCAACGAACATGGCGCGGCTATCGCCCGCGCCCGCCAAGCCGGGATAAGCGACACCGCCATCCAAACCGGCATCAACGAATTCAAGCGCCGCCCACAGCCCAAAGGCCCCGGCCTGCTACGGCTACTCATCGACGATGCACACCAGGCCATACACACCAACGAACTCGCAGACAAACGCCGCGAAGCCATCAACGCCTGCTCGCTGTGCGACACCAACGGCCTCGCTGTCCAGGATGGCGTAGCCCACCGCTGCAACCACCAACCAGCCGACAACCAAGAAACCGCATAACACCAAAATGTCACACCACACAACACCCACATAGCCCCAAAAACGCCCAAAAACAGGGCACCAAGCCACCAAAACCCCCAAGGAAACCCAAATGGCACGCAACTACGGAAAAATCGCCTACCACCACTGGACCGACCCCAACTTCACCCAACTCACCCACACCGCCCAATGGCTCTACCTCCTAGCCCACACCCACCCCTCCATCACCTGGGCCGGCGTCATCGAATACCGCCCCCACAAACTCCAAGCACTCAACACCAACCTCACCGCCCAAGACATCCAACAAGCCGCCCAAGAACTCCACAACCACGGCTGGCTACTCATCGACCCCGACACCGAAGAAGCCCTCATCACCACCTACTACACCGACCTCGTATACCTCCGACAAGTCAACCTCGGAGTCAGCATCGCCCGCGACCTCCGACTACTCGCATCCCAAAAACTCCACAACCACATCCGAAACCAACTCACCACAATCCACAACCAACACCCACACCTCGCAGGCCTACAAAACCCAGAACTACTTGCATACATGTACCCCCACCAGCCATAACACCACCAGCAAGACACAACACCACCAGCAAGACACAACACCACACAACAAATGTTGCGCTATGGTGTTAAGTCATGTAACATTGAAACAGTCAGCGGGGCTGCCACCCCGAACACCCCAACCAAGCAGGAAAAGGAGCACAACATGAGCTACGCAACCTACCTCGAAAACCGCTACCAAGACCGCATCGACAACATCGACAACCCCATCCAAGACTGGGAAGTGCGTGCAGCCATCATCCTCCCGGCTGACGCTGACACCACCAACCTGTTCGTCGAAGATGTAGTCAACGACTGGGACGTACTCGAAGATGGGAGCATCCGCTACGACCTCATGATGACCTACGAAGAAACCACCATGGAATCCGCGATTGACACGTTCCGCCACCTAGATCCGCGCCTGGCAAACCTTGAACTTGATGTGGATGTGGCCTAAATGAGTTTCAAAGAATTCGTGGTGTACTGCCTCGTCGGTTTGTTCCTCGCGGTGTGTTTCTACTCGGCGGATTTTCCCGCTTATACCGAAATCACCGTGGGGGATGTGTATGGGTACTAACGCTTTCCTGGTGGAGCGTGCCGCCACCGCCCTGGATGTGACGGCGGTGGTGGAGGAAATCTTCGGCACCTATGCAGCCACCGCATATTTGGATGTCAACAACTGTTTGTTCAGTGTGTGGGTGTCGATGGGTTGCGGATGCAGTGGCATGTTTGCCCGGATCACCACCAATGGTGAACCCGTGGCGATTCTCCATCATCTTGACCCGGCCAGTGTCCCGGATATTGCCCGCACCATCATCACTAATCATCACCCAATCGACTAGGAGAAAGACCCCGTTTTTATGGCTATTGAAATCATCACCATTACCGGCGGATTGACCCGCGACCCCGAACTGCGATTCACCCCACAGGGTGCAGGTGTCGCCGAATTCAGTATCGCCCAGTCCGATAACCGGTACAACGAGCAAACTAAGCAGTGGGAGAAAACCCGCGCCCTCTACCTTGATGTAACCATCTGGAATGAGACCAGTGACCGGAAGCAGAACCCTACCCCGTGGGCTGAGCTTTCAGCCGAATTGCAGCAGGGCGATCAGGTGGCCGTGACGGGTAAATTGTTCACGCATTCGTGGGATACCAGGGACGGCGACAAGCGCACCAAAATCAAGTTCCTGGCCACCAAGTTCTATCGTATGCCACGCACCAACACGCCGGCCCAGGGCATGCAACAAGCGCAAAACAATGTGCAGCAAACCATGAATCAGCCCGCCGCGAACAACTGGGAGCAACCAACCACCCCAGGCGGATTCGGGAGCAGTGGAGAGCCACCGTTCTAATGAAAATCGGCTCATTATTCAGCGGCTACGGCGGGCTCGACAGCGCGGTGCAACTCGTATTCCCGGGCGCCCAGCCCGCCTGGTTCGTCGAATACGACACCGCACCATCAAAGATTCTCGCGCACCACTACCCAGACACCCCCAACTACGGCGACGTAACCCGAGTGGACTGGTCCGCGCTAAGGGGTGATGCCGATAGCCGCGTTGATGTGATCACCGCTGGCTATCCGTAGCCGTGTCAGCCGTTCAGCATCGCCGGGCTAAGGAAAGGAATCACCGATGACCGTCACCTCTGGCCGCATGTCCTCGACGCCATTCGCGTACTTCGACCCCGATTCGAGGTCTTTGAGAACGTCCCAGGCCACGTTAGCCTTGGGCTTGACACCGTTCTCCGTGACCTTGCCGAAATCGGGTGGGATGCACGATGGTCAACTCTACGAGCATCCGACATTGGGGCACCGCACCACCGGGAACGCCTATTCATTCTTGCCTACCCCGCAGGCCAGCGACCACAAACGCCTCGACAGCCCAACCGACAGGCGCAGGCAATCACCTGGGATAACGACCTGCACGACTTTCTGGCCGGGCTTAGTCACGCCGCCGACATCGACCATGAGCTAACCCTGCAATTCGGGGACTACGGCCCAGCGATCCTCAGCTGGGCGCTCACTACCGGGCGCACACCGCCACCGCTCATCGCGGACCATGCGCAGCCCAGCGTGCATCCACGCTTCCCGGAACACCGCGCCGCGACCAACCCGGAATTTGTGGAATGGATGATGGGTCTGCCTGCCGGGTGGGTGACCTCCCCGGAGATTGGATTGACCCGCGCCCAGCAACTGAAAGCCATTGGCAACGGCGTGTGCCCTCAACAAGGCGCAGCCGCCTTGAAACAACTACTAGGAGAAAGAAATGAGCAAACTACCCGAACCCGAACCGCGACCGCATTACAAGTATGAGCACTTCCTACACCGCCTTATCGAGGTAGCGGAACGGGTGCCCGCCGATGAAGCATGGCTCGCATGGCCAGACCAAAAGCGCTTGTCGAAGCGTACCCGGAATGTTTACGCCAACCGCTTAAGGCGTGGTGAGTGGGGGCCAGGATTCGAGGGAGTGGTGCGTAACGGCTACCTTTACGCCCGCTACGTGGGGCAACATGATAAAGTTGCATAACATAACACCTTGAGGTAACATTTGTTGTGTACCGAACGTGGGGCTGCCACCCCACACCAACCCCCAACCACCGAAAGGAACCCACCATGTTCACCAACAACCCCAACGCCAAGCACCACACCCACAACCTCACTAACCCCATCACCGTCGCCGAACTCCAAGCCCACCTCAACACTGAAACGGGCACCAATGACTAAGCGCTCTACCGTCGCTGTTGTGGCCCTGGCGTTGTCCCTCACCGGGTGCGAAAACAAGGGCTTAGAGCAGGGCGGGATAAACAAGTATATATCTGGCGGGTTGTCCTGCGACTGGGAGGCGCTGCGATGACCCGGTGGAGAGTCCGGCGCGAGAGCTTTAAGCCCCCGTACAAGGGCCGTGCGTGGTTTGTGTACGACGCGTTAGGGAACCCGCGGAGTGTGCGCAAGACCCATGCTGAGGCCATCGCCTACGCGGATAAGCAGGCCCGCACCGTCACTGTTACCCTGCCGCGTTCCACTTACCGGCCGACTGAGCGGCACCGACTGTATCACGGCGGCATCATCCAAGCCACCAGGGCGTTCCCCTCTGTGGACGTCGCCCCAAACGAATTAAGGCCCCTCGCATTGGCGCTACTCGCCGAGCACTACAAGGAGAACACCAATGACTGAAACTGTTGAAGTGCCTCGCGCTCTGATTGAGGCTGGGGATATTGAGGCAATCAAGAAACTACTACCCGGGCCGACGGGGCTGTTGGGGCGGTGGGCCACTCACCCTGTGCTCGGGCGGGTTATGTGCGTCCACGACTCGCTCCAAAGCAACGGCTTGGTGCCGGTTGCTTTAGTGAGCGGCGGGGAGACTTTCACCGAGGATTTGGACTACCACGAGCTGACATTTGACCCGGTGGAGCTAGTCACCGAGCAAGACTTCGAGGACGCACCAGAAGGCACATTCGTAACCACAGCAGGCCGTGCTCCACGAGAAAAACTTTACGGCGGGTGGCGCTCTGACCTCGTCGAACTCGACAGCAAAGGTATGACCGCCCGTGGTCCGTGGCAGGTCGTGCGATGGGGAAGGGGAGAATAACCATGACCAAGACCCTCGCATTGGCGCTACTCGCCGAGCACTACAAGGAGAACACCAATGACTGAAACTGTTGAAGTGCCTCGCGCTCTGATTGAGGCTGGGGATATTGAGGCAATCAAGAAACTACTACCCGGGCCGACGGGGCTGTTGGGGCGGTGGGCCACTCACCCTGTGCTCGGGCGGGTTATGTGCGTCCACGACTCGCTCCAAAGCAACGGCTTGGTGCCGGTTGCTTTAGTGAGCGGCGGGGAGAATTTCACCGCGGATTTGGACTACCACGAGCTGACATTTGACCCGGTGGAGCTGGGCACCGAGCAGGACTTCCGGGAAGCCCCGGAGGGGACTGTGGTTGCCGCCCCCTCAGTAAACGCCTACCAAAAAGTTTTCGCCGATGATTGGGAAAGCCTGAATGACACGCTCACCGCTAAAGAAATGGCAAGCAGTCGCCCGTGGCAGGTACTTAGGTGGGGGGGGAAGCGGCGATGAATAAACCGCACCTTCCCTCCCCGGACCGCCACGCCGAGTACGGCACGTCCCAGGACGCGCCACACGGGCTGGTAGAAACCGACGGCCACCGCGTCTACCTCAACACCAACACCTACCTCACCCCCGCGGAGGCCCGCGCCTACGCCCACGCACTACTCGCCGCCGCCAACCACGCAGAAAAGGAACAAGAATGAACCAGTTTGAAAAGGCTCAGCACACGATGAATGAAACCAACATCGTGTTCAAGAAAGATGACGTCACCATCAACGGCCAATCCGTCATCTGCCTGGAAAACGCCGGAATCCAACCATGCGGAGACCACGTCGCAGTCACCCTCACAATCATCGGCAACCTGCAAATTGAAGGCCTGCCGAAAGGCGCAAACATCATCGACCCGCAAGACATCTGGGACACGCTGAAGGAGCAACAAAATGCCTAAGACCCTCGCTGCCCTCACACCCGCAGAGCGTGAAGAGTGGATCGGTAAGCCGGTTTTCACCCACTTTGATTTCCCATCAATCTTGCACGACGTCGACGGGGCCAACGCAGAACTCTTGATTTTCATGGATGGCGAATGGCGCACCGGAATCTGGATGCGAATCCACGCCGTCGAACTCCCAGGAATGAGCGAAGCATGAGAACCCTCGCAGACATGCCCCTCGCCCAGCGCTCCGAATGCGTCGGCATGTGGTGCAACATCGGCCCACATGAGCCCGGCATTGACGCGGGAAACCGCCTCTTCGTCCTGCGCTCAAGCAGCAACTACCAGGGTGCGCAACACGTCAAGCTGCTCGACCCCATCAGCGGAGTGAGCGAATACATCAGCTTCAAAAACGTGACTCTACGCCCCGACCTGCCCCGCGCATGGACGCCGAACGGTGCACCAGTGCCGGGGGAGTGGGAAGACGGAACAAGCAACTTCTTTGTCAACGAATCCCAACTATCCCCCAACGCCGGTAGCACCGGGTGGACCCACCGCCGCTGGGTAGGGGAATGGGAACCATGCTGACATTCACCATCGCCGGGATGCAGTACGAATACGCGGTAGAAGCCCGCTGCCAAGAAGATGGTCAGTGGCACCGAGTCACAGAGTGGACCCCTGACCCTAATCCCTACAAACCAGGCCACGGCCCGAGGAACAATGAACGCATCGTCCGCCGCCTGGTTGGCCCCGTGGAGGAAGTCAACTAATGGAGCTATTCAACGATCATTTTCAAAACTTCAAGCGCTACAGTATCCCCAAAGCGCAGCTAATCCTCGCCGATATCCCCTACAACCTCGGCGCCAACGCCTACGGCTCAAACCCCAAATGGTACATCGACGGGGACAACAAAAAAGGTGAATCGGAACTAGCCGGTAAACAGTTCTTCGACACGGATAAAGACTTCCGCGTCCCCGAATTTATGCACTTCGCCTCGCGCATGCTGCGTAAAGAACCAAAAGAAAAAGGCCAAGCCCCCGCAATGGTCGTATTCTGCGCGTTCGACCAACAATGGGCACTGATCGAAGAGGCCAAACGCCACGGCTTCAACGGCTACATCAACCTAGTGTTTCGCAAACGCACCAGCCCGCAAGTACTCAAAGCAAACATGAAGATTGTTGGCAACGCCGAATACGCATTGGTGTTCTACCGCCAAAAACTCCCCAAATTCCGCAACCACGGCCGCATGGTCATGAACATCTGGGACTGGCCGGCCGACCGCACAACCCCCAAAGTTCACCCAACCCAAAAGCCCGTCCCATTGCTTGAACAATTCGTTGACCTATTCACCGACCCCGGCGACGTAGTGATCGACCCATGCGCGGGAAGCGGTTCGTCACTCATTGCGGCCGAGAACCTGAACCGACGCGGGTACGGATTCGAAATCAAGAAAGAGTATTGCCAGTCGTTCCATGACCAGGTGCAGTTTGCGGTAACGCAGCCACTGCCACTGTTCGAAGCTGCGCAGTAAATGGTTTTCTCTCATGGAATGCGATGGTCACGCTAGACTCGGTAGAGGTGTTGTCAAACAATGCCATCATTCAAATCAAGTAGCCACTGTAAAGGGGATGAAATGAATTTCTTAGTAGAAAAGAGCACATCGGGAGCCTATTACATCTGGACGGATGGGTCTGGTACGCCTTTTGAGAGCTATGAGATTGCACGGGGATTGACCCGGCGTGAACTTGTTGCCTGCTTGCATTACCTTAATGGAGGTAGTGACCCTGAATCCGTGAAGATTGCTACTGAACTGGTGTTTCTCGCGGAAGAGCCTAAGTAGCAAGGTGCGGTGTTGGTAGGCCTGCATTAGTATGATGGTGGCACCATGATCCCCCGTCGTGTGGTGCAGAATCCCCGAGGTTGCCCCGTGAGTGTTGAGCCAAGCTCCACCACGGGGCAATACCTATCTACGCTGCATCGTCATTAAGACGCTCTTCGACGGCGCACGCCTGAGAGTTGATGACCACGAGGAAGATAATTGTAGCGGTAGTAAACTCCAATAGCCATCGCTCAGCGCTGATACCATCCATTGCCCGGTAAATTAAGCCAGAAAAGTAGCCCAAAAACTCGGCGATTGCAGCATTCTTCTCGCTCGCTTTTAGTAGTTTCAATTCGGCAACGGGTACGCCGGTGAACTTCTCGGTGAGTTCTTCGACTACCTCGGGTTGTTTCTCGGCTATTTCCTGTGCTTGCTCGCGGAGCTTGGGGGAGTGCAGCGCTGCTTCGACAGCCCATTTTGGTTTGGTGGAGCCGTAGATGTCCATGATGGATGCCATCGTCTTGGACAGTTCGTTGTAGCCGCGCATGGAACCCTTAATGGCTTCGATTGTGGCGAAGTTGTAGGGGGTTTTGACGTCGATGGCGCTTATAGCGGCAAGGGGTCGCAGGCTGCGGTTGAGTGATTCTTGAATTTTGAGTTGTGGGCGTGCTATGCGTGCGGCTAGTTGGTTGGCCTGTGTGATTGCTTCCATGAAACCGGGGTTGATTGCTGTCGCCCGGGTTATGGCATTGAGCTGGGTTGTCAGCCCCGTTATCGTTTCTCGCATCTGGGAGCCGGGGCCTGCTAATGCCTCGTTCAAAGCTTGTGTTTGCTTAAAGCCTATTTGGGCGATGCCTAGTTGTTTGGGTGTTGGCCAGTTGGGGCGGATGCCGGCTTGTTTGGCTAGTTGGGTCATGTTCAGGCCGTGGGCGTTGTAAGGGTCGTATTTTGTCATGTGACTAATTTTGCCAGTTTGGCCTGGGGTTTTCCAATTTGAATTACAAGTTGCGCAACACAACATCATCATGTAACATTTGTTAGGTAAGGTTCGCTGCCACGAACACCCCAACCGAAAGGAGCAACACCATGACTGTCACCTCAACCAACTGGAAAACAGACGCCGCCGACCGCCTCCAACCATTCATCGACCACTTCAACATCACCAATAAGATCGAATACTTCGACAGCTTCCAAGGAGCCGTCGTAGTCGAAACCCGCGACGACATCCGCTTCTCAGCCGTCGCCAACAACGATGACAAAACCATCACCATTGACCTCAAATTCGTCAAGGCTGACATTCCCATCATTTCCATCCGGGCACTCCCCGGAATCGCTACCACCGCCGCACGCAAGGCAATCAACTACGTTGCATAACCCAACAAAAGGGTGGTGGCGTAACGCGCAATGCGCCACCATGAACCCAGAACAATTCGACCTCGACGGCACCAAAGATAAACAGCTCACCGCCGAAAAACTCTGCGCCGGGTGCCCAGTACTTCAAGACTGTGCCATCGACGCCCTAGCCAACGGTGACGTAGGTGTCGTGCGCGCCGGAGTGTGGATACCCAGTTACATATCCGGCGGGCACTTCCAGTCCGCGCACTATAGTCTATTGCGGTACGCCGCTGGAATGGAGGCAACAAATGTCGCATGAAATGCAACTATCGTTCACCACCCCACCGTTGACAGCTAATCAGCGCCTGCGCAGGATGCAAGAGGCAAAGATCGTGAAACAAGTGCGACATGAAGCATGTGTCCGCGCTAAATTCATGCGCCTACCCCACGTGAAGCATATCCGGGTGGAATTACATTACCGGCCGCGTGACAAGCGCAGACGCGACGCAGACAACATTGTGCCCACGCTCAAAGCCTTGTGTGATGGCCTGGTGGACGCTGGCATCGTTGATGATGACACACCGGAATTCATGGACAAACGTATGCCCATCATTCACCCGTCAATCCCAGGGGAACCCGGCAAAATGTGGTGTGTAATTACACTTGTGTAACACAACACTGTTATGTAACCTCATGTTACATGCGGCCGCCATGCCACCAACAACCCACATTCATCAACCCACAACCATTCCACCCAGACACCATCGAAGCGCAAGAAATGTGCACCCATTGCCCCCTGCGTAAACAATGCGCACTCGACGCCTTAAACGCGGGGGACACCATCGACCAAGCGCACCGCGCACCAGCATCCGGGGTCATCCAAGCCGGCGTCATCTGCGACGGAGACCAACGAACAGCCAACGAACTCGCAGCCATCGCCGGGGTCAAAGCCCCCAACCTTTTGGTGTCACCCAGATACAAACCACCGGAAGTGTGCAAAGGGTGCGGGCGCAGCATGGTGGCACGCATCAAGGGGATACCGCTAGACGAATCCATCATCACGCACGCGGCCCATGGCTATTGCCGAATCTGCGATGCGAAACGACGCCGGGCAAAAACCTGGAAGTCGAACCAACCGAAACATTCAACCCTATTTAATTGGAAAGAGAAACATGACCACACTCATCATCGCCGGGGTAGGCTCAACCATCCTGATCGTCCTACTCGCGCTACTACTGGTGGCATTGGTGGCCAGGAATCACAACAAATCGTACTGTTCTAACCAATCGGGCCATTTGCCTGTGGTGTGTGAATCATCCCGTATGCCTGCGCGTGCACATGAAGATGATGCAGGTTTGGACTTGCGTGCCGATTGTGAGGTGTTTTTGCGTCCCGGCCAGCGGTTTTTGATGCCCACGGGTGTACGGATGCGTATCCCTCATGGGCATGTTGGTTTGGTGTGCCCGCGCAGTGGGTTGGCCATGAAGCACGGTATCTCCATCGTTAACGCCCCTGGTGTTGTGGATGCGGGCTACACGGGCGAAGTCAAGGTGAATTTGGTGAATCTTGGTGAGCGTGCCGTGATGTTGAGGGCGGGGGAACGTATCGCACAGTTAGTTATTGTGCCGGTGGATATGCGCCCGGTGCGGACGGTGGAACGCCTGTTGAGCACTGAGCGTGGCGACAAAGGCCATGGCTCCACGGGGGTGAAGTAAATGGGCACTGCACATGATGATGATTGGGTGTTGGAAGTATCCGTGAAACCAGACCCGGTTAATAACCCCTCCCACTACACGGGATTCTCAAACGGTGCTGAAGTCATCGACATCACCGAGAATCTGAACTTCTGTAGGGGCAATGCGGTTAAGTACATCGCCCGCGCCGGGCAAAAAGACCCAGCTAAGGAACTCGAAGATTTACGTAAGGCGCGCTGGTACATCGAGCGGGAAATCAACCGCCTCACAACGACGGGGGAGTTAAATGCGGCGGATTAAAGGCCGACGTGACATCGACCCTGGCGGCGAACCCATCACTGCCTACAAGACACCATGGAGGATAACTAATGACACCTTTTGAGCGCTGCAAGCGCAACCACCCATCCCAGATCGCGGCGGATAAGCGGGCACTTGAGAATATTGAGAAAAACCTACATGAGACCGCGCCGGAACCTGAATACCCCAAGCAGCGCAAGTGGGTAATGACCTGGAGGTACTAACCTCAGCATGTCATGTCCAACGCCGCACAAACGCGGCTACAGGAACAAAACCATCGCCAACCGGGCACTATCCAACGAGATAAGGCACGGGCGGGGAAAGAAACTCCCCATCCGTATCTACAGGTGCACTTGCGGTAAGTGGCACACAACATCAATGTCTTACCGGGTATGGAGGAAAACTAATGGGCAAAATGCCTGAGTATGAGGTGTTTGAAATCTACGACGGGCGCTTTCTCGTGGCCCCGGTGGATTCGTACCCTATGCATGCGAATGATCCGCGTGTGCGTGGCAACTTCGGTGACGTGGATACGGCTTGGGTGCATGCTGAAAAGCTCAACAAGTGGTATCAAAACATCTTCAACCAAGTTGCCTAACCCAACACTGTAAGGTAACATTTGTTACATTGTGGAACGCGAAACCCCAACCCGTGAACCACAACCCAGGCCCGTCACCTGGAAGCAAAGACGGAACCCTAAACCTGCTTTCCTAATCCATGGCACACGGCAAAGCAGGGTTCATCCCCTCTAGTGTAATGGCAGCACGCGACGTTTTGGCCGTCGTAGCATTGGTTCGAATCCAGTGTGGGGAGCCAGGGATGTTAAGCCCACGCATCAATGGGTCAAGCAAGCCACCATGGTCACTGAAAGCTCGGTACGCTGCATCCCCCAAGCCACCCACCAGATGTGGGTAACAAACGACCACCTTTGAGTGGTCTACCTGGGAGTTGGCAATCATATACCCTATGACCGCCTGATTCTTACACCCTCCCAGGTCTTATGCCTCTTTAGCTCAATTGGTAGAGCAACCGGCTTTTAACCGGTGGGTCACTGGTTCAATTCCAGTAAGGGGCACAGGGCGATGACCAGGGCCACCAATGTTGGAAGTGAGGATCGCTACCTCCCCTGCGAGCCATTCCGGATGCAGTTCATACACTCTCCGGCGTTCAGCGCGTGGAAACCATGGGCATGGCCGTGGGGGAAACGTGCACCATAACCTTTGTTTCCGGGTTAATGTCCACCCCTGCGTTTACTATCCACGGTATGAAGAAATCACGTGAACAGATGGCAGCAGAATACGAAGCCCGATGGGCCGCTATCGACGCAGAATGGGACGGCCTGCCAGACGATGAAACCACAGCCTGCGGAATGCCACTAGGGGTTGTGCACCCGGAACTCTACGACGAAAACAACCAGCTACGAGACGGGGCGCTCAACAACTTCAACGCTGACGCACACTAGGGGACATGCCCCAAATCCCCATCTCCCAGCTCAAGTTCTACCCCGGCAACGCCCGCCGGGGAGACATCGACCTCATCGCCGAATCCCTGGAACGCCTGGGCCAATACAAACCCATCGTCGTATGCAAAGGTGACAAAGCCCCCGAATATGCCGGCGTTATCCTCGCGGGCAACCACACCACCATGGCGGCGCAACGCCTAGGCTGGGACACCATCGATGCCCACATCATCGACGTGGACGCGGACACTGCCAAACGCATCGCCATCGTAGACAACAAAGCTAACGATGAAGCCACCTACGAGGTGGAAGAATTGGTGAACCTGCTAACCGACCTGCCAGACCTCGCAGGCACAGGTTTTGACCGGGACGAACTCGACGAACTGTTGGAAGCACTCGACACCATCGACGAACCAGTACCGGATAAACCCGCCGACCCCAAACCTGAGGGATTCAACCTGTTGGTTGAGTGTGACGATGCGACCCAACAAGCCCGGATTAAATCACGACTATTGGCTGAGGGAATCACCGTGAGTGAGGTTTAACGATGAGAGGTTAGATTACTCGGACTTAAGGGACTCTTTTTGTTCTACTTTATAGACGTAGATAGCCTGGATAGCTGGGGGAAACACAGCAAATATCGTTAGTAGCTTTGCACTGCCGTTGGAAAACATGACTGTAAAGAAAAATCCCACGATGTAGATTCCAAGGCTCATAAAAAAGATGATGAATAACCAGTCAATTCTATCCATGTCAAACTTTATTGCAAGGAAAGTTAGAAAGATTGCTAGCAAGACCGCACCGCCAACTAGAAGCACCATTAGACAGCCAGGCAAGTTTAGATCTTCAACAAAGACGTTTCCTCCCTGTTCCCGGAAGGAAACGTGTGCGATGATGAACCCAAAAAAGCAGCTCATTAGGGTGCTTATAAAAAGCCAGGCCGAAGAAAGGGTTCTCTTAAGGAGGGTGCTTTCAGATTGCGTCAGCGGTTCGTAGATTGTGAAGATTTTAGGCACACAGTCAGATTAGACGTATAAATTCAACAACGCAGCTCCCTGGGTATCTTTTTGGGTTGTTCCCCACACAGTACCCAGGAGGTCACCCAATGGGAGTAAACGCCGACCGGCGCGAAGATAACCGGATGCGCCGCGCCGAAAAAGTACGCTCAATGCGCCTAGCTGGCTTATCATGGCGGCAAATCTCGGAGAAAGTACACGTCTCAGTCGAAACAGTGAAGAAAGACTGGGACCGGATTCAAGTTGAATTCCCGGAACAAACCGCCCGCCAACTCGTTGCTGAACAAGACGCGCAACTGGTGGAGATGCTTAAACCATTCTTCCTCAAGGCTATTACGGGCAATGACCGGGCGGCGAACACCGCGCTACGCATCATGGATCACCGTGCGCGGCTGTTTAGCCTGTTTGACCTGCCACAGGATAACGGCCAGCAAGACGCGCAAGATGCGTTGGCTGAGCTGATTAAATCCATCCAGGATGCGGCGACCAAGGAATAGCCCACTATGGGGATGTCGCAGAAACAGATTGATGCCATCGCAAATGCCACGATGCGTGGCAACGTGTGGGATGGTGCGGTGCGCTCGGGTAAAACCTTTGGTTGGTTGATGCTCATGCTGTCGAAGATCAGTGCCTATGGTGGTGCTGGTGGCATTGTGGTGGTGGGTAAAAACCGGGATTCGATTTACCGGAACGTGTTTGAACCCATCGAACTGGTGCCAGAATTCGCGCCGTTTCGCCCGTTCGTGAAATACCGGCAAGGTGCCGCGACCGCTAACATCTTTGGTAAGAAAGTGCACGTCATTGGTGCGAATGATGCTGGTTCTGAATCCCGTATCCGAGGCATGACACTAGGGTTAGCGTTCTGTGATGAATTGACTGTGCTTCACCAACAATTCTTCAAACAGTTGTTGGCGCGTCTATCCATCGAGGGTGCACAGTTTTTTGCGACTACTAACCCGGATTCGCCGTCACACTGGTTGAAGAAAGAATATCTGGATCGCCGGGATGAAATCGGTTGGCAGTACGTCCACTTCACTATGGACGATAACCCCTCACTGTCGGAGGAATACAAGACGGCGCTGCGCCGCGAGTACACCGGCCTATGGTACAAAAGGTTCATTCTCGGATTGTGGGTATCCGCTGAGGGCGCGGTCTATGACATGTTCGATGAAGATGAGCATGTCGTAGCCCCGGCGGATATTCCCACTATGCAACGCGTCATCGCACTGGGCATCGACTATGGCACCACACACCCCACGGTGGGCACCCTGTTGGGCATCGGTGCGGATAATCGTCTTTATGCCCTGGACGAGTTCTTACCCGGCCGCTTGACGGACGCGAACCTATCCAACGCTTTGTGGGAGAAACGCCGCGCCTGGGAACAACAAGGCTGGGTGCCTGAATGGACATTTGTTGACCCCGCCGCCGCGTCCTTTAGCCTGCAACTTTACGAGGATAACCACCCCAACCTAGCCAAAGCGAACAACGACGTTCTAGACGGAATCCGTACCGTAGCCAGTCTGCTAGACAACGGCCATCTACTCATATCCTCCCGGTGTACCAAGCTCATAGAGGAAATACCCGGCTACAGGTGGGATGACACGGCCAGCAACAAGGGAATCGACAAACCAATCAAAGAAATTGACGACGCGGTGGATTCCCTGCGCTACTCCGTTTTTTCCACCCGGCATGAGTGGGCACCATACATCAAGAATTTAGGAGTATCGCAATGAACCT